>JBGGNI010000216.1:0-14979 GCA_041287585.1 Xanthobacteraceae bacterium | reverse complement strand
GATCACGGCGTTCGGCATGCCGTTGACCCGAATGCGGCTGGTGAGCGCGCGGGTGTCGAGCCCGGCGATGGCGATGATGCCGCGCGCCTTCAGCCACTGGTCGAAGTGGCGGGTGGCGCGGTAGTTCGACGGCTCACTGATGTCGGCATGCAGCACGGCGCCGCGCACCCCGGAGGCGGCGGCCGTCGAGACGGTCTCGATATCCTCCTCGTTCGTGCCGACATTGCCGATGTGCGGAAATGTGAAGGTGATGATCTGCCCGGCATAGGAGGGATCGGTGAGAATCTCCTGATAGCCGGTCATCGCGGTGTTGAAGCACACCTCGCCGACCGCCTGTCCGGTGGCGCCGAGGCCGAAGCCCTCCAGCACGGTGCCGTCGGCCAGGACCAGAACGGCGGTGGGTACGGGCTCTGCCCAGATGTCGTCGGCGGCGGCGCTCATCTCGTCTTGTTCCTGCGTCATGCGTGGCTTAATTAGTCGCTCACGACGGCGGACGCCAGCGCCCGGGCCGCGGATCAGCGTTGCGGCGGCAGGCGAGCGCGATTTTGCGTGCGGACGCGCCGTTTTCGAACCGAAATGAGGCAGACGTGCTGCGCGACATCATCAACGCATCCCTGAAGGACGCGCTCAAGGCGCAGGAGAAGGTGCGGCTTTCCACCCTGCGTCTGATCAACGCCGCCATCAAGGACCGCGACATCGACGCGCGCGGCCATGGCCGCGAGCCGATCTCGGACGACGAGGTGCTGGGCCTGCTCGCCAAGATGATCAAGCAGCGTGAAGAATCCGGCCGCATCTATGAGGAGGCCGGCCGCGCCGACCTCGCGGCGCAGGAGCGCGAGGAACTCGCCGTCATCCAGGGTTTCCTGCCCAAGCAGATGAGCGAGGCCGAAGCCGAGGCCGCGGTGGCCGAAGTGGTCGCCGAAATCGGCGCCCACGGGCTGAAGGACATGGGGCGGACCATGGCGGCGCTGAAGGCCCGCTATGCCGGCGTCATGGATTTCGGCAAGGCGAGCGGAACGGTAAAGGCGCGGCTGACCGCGGGCTGATCGGCCGGCGACATGCGGGCGTTCGACAATGCATGATCACGGCAGCGATATCCCGGAGCATGCGCGCGGGCCGGTGCTGACGCGTGCCGGCGTCGCCCGCGGCATGGTGGAATTGCTGCCGGTCTCGATATCGGTGGTGATCTTCGGCATCGCCTTCGGCATTGCCGCGCGGGCGGACGGGCTCGACCCCCGCATCGCGGTGCTGATGAGCGCGATGGTGTTTGCCGGCGCCGCTCAGTTCGCCGTGCTCGATCTGTGGCAGACGCCGGTGCCGTGGGTGCCGCTGATGCTGGCGACCTTCGCGGTGAATGCCCGGCATTTGCTGCTCGGCGCCTCGCTCTATTCGTGGTGCTCCAGGCTGCCGCCGTTGAAGCGCTATGGCGCCATGGTGCTGCTGAGCGACCCCAACTGGGCGATGACCATGCTCGCCATCGGGCGAGGGGAGAAGGACGCCGGCCATATACTGGGCGGCGGGCTGACCCTGTGGACCGCCTGGGTGGTCGGCACCGGGCTCGGTGTCGCGGCGAGCGGGCTGTCGCTGCATGATGTCGAGCGCTATGGGCTCGATCTCATCTTCGTTGCCTTCTTCACCTGCACGCTCGTCGGGCTACGGCGCGGCCGGCTCGACGATCTGCCGTGGCTGGTCGCCGGCGGCGTCGCGCTGCTGGCGATGTGGCTGCTGCCGGCGAACTGGCATGTGCTGGCGGGCGGGCTTGCCGGCGGGCTCACCGGCCTGCTGCAAGGGGAGAAGCGGGCATGAGCTTGCCCGATGCGCTGCTGATCGTGGCCGCCATGGCGGTGGTGACGCTGGCGACCCGGCTCGGCGGCGTCTGGGTCATGGGGTTCATGCCGCTGTCCTCCCGCACCGAATCCTTTCTGCGCTATCTGGCGGGCTCGGTCTTCGTCGCGCTGGTGGTGCCGGCGGTCGCGCGGGGCGGCGCCGCGGCGCTGGTGGCAGCGGCGGCCGCGGTCACGGCGATGCTGCTCACCCGTAAGTCGCTGCCTTCGATGGCGGTCGGCGTTGCTGCCGCCGCGCTGTTCCGCGCCTTCGTCCAAGGCGGCCCCTGAGGGGCTGTGGACAGCGGGGATTGCGGGCAGCGTCTCCGCAAATGAGCCGGTACCCCTGCGCCCTGCTATGATGGCGGCTTCGGCCAGACCGACGCGAATCACAGATGCGCTTTCCGCCTTCGTTCCTCGACGAGATACGCATGCGCCTCCCGGTCTCGGAGGTGGTGAGCAAGCGTGTGCCGCTGAAGAAGCAGGGGCGGGAATGGCGCGGCCTCTCGCCGTTCAACCCGGAGAAGACGCCGTCCTTCTATGTCAACGACCAGAAGGGCTTCTACCACTGCTTCTCCTCCGGCAAGCACGGCGACCAGTTCGATTTCCTGATGGAGACCGAGGGCCTGCCCTTCCCGGAAGCGGTGGAGCGGCTGGCCGGCATGGCCGGGGTGCCGATGCCGGTGGTCTCCCGCGACGAGGAGGCCAAGGAAAGCCGGCGGCGCACGCTGCACGAGGTGATGGAACTGGCGGCCGGCCATTTCGAGGCGACGCTGCAAAGCCGAACTGGGGCCCGCGGGCGCGGCTACCTCGCCGACCGCGGGCTGGGCGCCCCGACGCAGGCGCGCTTCCGCATCGGCTATGCCGGGCCCGAGCGCTTCGCACTCAAGGAAGCCCTGGGCGCCAAGGGCGTGCCGGTGGCCGACATGGTGGAGGCCGGCCTGCTGATCGGCGGCGAGGACGTGCCGGTGCCGTTCGACCGCTTCCGCGACCGGGTGATGTTTCCCATTACCGACCTCCGCGGCCGCGTGGTGGCCTTCGGCGGACGGGCGCTGGAGAAGGACGCGCCGGCCAAGTACCTGAACTCGCCGGAAACGCCGCTCTTTCACAAAGGCGGGCTGCTCTATAACGGCTTTTCGGCACGCGCGGCCGCCCATGCCGGTGCGCGCGTGGTCGCGGTCGAGGGCTATATCGACGTCATCGCTCTGGTGGAGGCGGGGTTTCCGGCCGCGGTCGCCCCGCTCGGCACCGCGCTCACCGAGGAGCAGCTTGCGCTGCTGTGGCGCATGGCGCCGGAACCGGTGCTGCTGTTCGACGGCGACAAAGCCGGAAGGCGCGCCGCCTGGCGGGCGCTGGACCTTGCCCTGCCGCACCTCAAGCCGGGCGTGAGCATCGCGTTCGGCACGCTGCCGGAGGGGCAGGACCCGGACGACCTCGCCCGCGCCGGCGGGCGCGAGGCGGTGCAGGCGGTGCTAGACGGCGCTCGTCCGCTGTCCGACGTTTTGTGGGCGCGCGAGACCGAGCAGCTCAGCCTCGACACGCCGGAACGCCGCGCCGCGTTGGAGGCGCGCATCGGCGAGGTCATCGGCGTGATCGCCGACGAGACGGTGCGCCGCCACTACCGCAGCGAACTGATGGCGCGCTTCCGCCGCCTGTTCGCCCCGGCGCCCTCGGCCTTCAAGCCGCGCGCCAAGGACGGCCGTGGCCGGCAGGGCAACCGCCGCCCCGGCGAGGCCACGGCGCCGATCCAGGCCGGGGAGGGGATGCGCAACTCGGCCTTGGTGCGCGGACTGGGGGCGGGCCTGCCGCGCAATGAGGCATTGCTGCTGTTCGCCGTGCTGAACCATGGCTGGCTGCTCGACAGCCATGCCGAGGAACTGGCCGAATTGCCGTTCGCCAATCGCGAGGCCGACCGGCTGCGCCGCGCTTTGCTCGACGCCCATATGGACGGCGAGACCGAAACCATGGAGCGGCTGATGCGCCGGCTGACCGGTGAAAAACTCGACACCGTGGTCGCCCGCATCGCGGCCACGGCGGTCGCGCGCTTCGACTGGCCGGCCTTCGCCGATGCCGGCCGCGCCGATGTCGAGCTGTGGTGGCGCCAGCGCACCGCCTTGCACCAGCGCGCGCACGCCCTATCTAAGGACCTCAGAGAAGCCGAGAAGCGCCTGGCCGACGAGCCGACCGAGATCAACTGGGCGCGCTTCCTCGACGTTCAAAAGCGCCTTGAGGCCCTTGACGGAACCGAGGCTTTGGTAGAGGGGTTCGGCGCCGCGTCGGGTCGCCCGGCGCAGTCGATGTAGGCAAACCAGGGTCGCCCGCCCGCGCGCGTCGCACACGCCGTGGAGCGCGTGGCCCCATTTGTGTCGGCCGGCCGGGCTTCGGCAGGCCGGAAGGCGATGCCGGCCCCGGTTGGTCCGGGACGTGCAGCGCAGAAGATTCCGGGCCCATCGGCGCCGGAAGGTGTCAAGGACGAAGGCCCGGCGGCTTTCGTCGTCCGGCGGCGGAAACGTCGCGGGGGTGAGGAGCGAGCGCATGGCAAAGCAGGCGGCCGAGACGGCAGAAGCCCCGGAGAAGGACGGCGATACCCCGGACAGCCCGTTGCTCGATCTCTCGGACGCCGCCGTCCGCAAGATGATCAAGCTCGCCAAGAAGCGCGGCTACGTCACCTATGACGAACTCAACGAGGTGATGCCCTCCAACGAGGTGACCTCCGACCAGATCGAAGACATCTACGCCATGCTCAACGAGATGGGCATCAACGTCATCGAGGCGGAAGAGGCCGAGGCCGAGGACCAGCCCGAGGAGGCGCCCGAAGCCGCCGACGAGGAAGAGGAGTCCGGCGGCGAAGTGGCCGAGGCGGCGCCGCGCGCCATCATCCGCTCCGAGACCAAGTCCGAGCCCGGCGAGCGGACCGATGATCCCGTGCGCATGTATCTGCGCGAAATGGGCTCGGTGGAGCTGCTCTCCCGCGAGGGCGAGATCGCCATCGCCAAGCGCATCGAGGCCGGCCGCGAGGCGATGATCGCCGGCCTGTGCGAAAGCCCGCTGACCTTCCAGGCCATCATCATCTGGCGCGACGAACTGGTCGAAGGCAAGGTGCTGCTGCGCGACATCATCGACCTCGAAGCCACCTATGCCGGCCCGGAAGGCAAGAACGCCCCGCTGGTGGACGGCGCCGCACTGGCGCCGGAAGGCGGCGAGGCGCCGGAGCCGGTCATCGGCGAACTGCCGGCGGCCGACGACGAAGACGACATGGAAAACTCCCTGTCGCTCGCCGCCATGGAAGCCGAGATCAAGCCGAAGGTGTTGGAAACCTTCGACCGGGTCGCCGATGCCTATAAGCGCCTGCGCAAGCTCCAGGACCAGAACGTCGAAAACAAGCTCAAGAACGAGAGCCTGTCGCCGTCTCAGGAGCGCAAATACAAGAAGCTCAAGGAAGAGCTGATCATCGACGTCAAGTCGCTGTCGCTCAACCAGGCCCGCATCGACAATCTGGTCGAGCAGCTCTACGACATCAATAAGCGCCTCGTCTCGCTGGAAGGCCGGCTGATGCGCCTGGCCGAGAGCTTCGGCGTCTCGCGCGAGGACTTTCTCAAGCAGTATCAGGGCTCTGAGCTCGATCCGAAATGGATCCTGCGGGTAAAGAACCTGTCCACGCGCGGCTGGAAGGGCTTTGTCGGCCAGGAGCTCGACGGCATCCACAATCTGCGCTCGGAAATCCACGCGCTGGCCACCGAGACCGGGCTGGAGATCCAGGAATTCCGCAAGATCGTGCAGATGGTGCAGAAGGGCGAGAAGGAAGCCCGCCAGGCCAAGAAGGAGATGGTGGAGGCCAATCTGCGGCTCGTCATCTCCATCGCCAAGAAATACACCAATCGCGGCCTGCAGTTCCTCGACCTGATCCAGGAAGGCAATATCGGCCTGATGAAGGCGGTGGACAAGTTCGAGTACCGCCGGGGCTATAAGTTCTCCACCTATGCCACTTGGTGGATCCGGCAGGCGATCACCCGCTCGATCGCCGACCAGGCCCGCACCATTCGCATTCCGGTGCACATGATCGAGACGATCAACAAGATCGTGCGCACCTCGCGGCAGATGCTGCACGAGATCGGCCGCGAGCCGACGCCGGAGGAGCTGGCCGAAAAGCTCGGCATGCCGCTGGAGAAGGTGCGCAAGGTCCTCAAGATCGCCAAGGAGCCGATCTCGCTGGAGACCCCGATCGGCGACGAGGAAGACAGCCATCTCGGCGACTTCATCGAGGACAAGAACGCTATCCTGCCGATCGACGCCGCGATCCAGAGCAATCTGCGCGAGACCACGACGCGGGTGCTGGCGAGCCTGACGCCGCGCGAAGAGCGCGTGCTGCGCATGCGCTTCGGCATCGGCATGAACACCGACCACACGCTGGAAGAGGTCGGCCAGCAGTTTTCGGTGACCCGCGAGCGCATCCGCCAGATCGAGGCGAAGGCGCTACGCAAGCTGAAGCACCCGAGCCGTTCACGGAAGCTCAGGAGCTTTCTGGATAATTGACCTCAGGTTGAGGTTCCACAGACAAAGCCTTGGCGTCACGCTCCCATTGCCTTTTCGTGGGAGCGGCGCGGTTTCGGGTGTCGGCGGGCCATTCTCCGTGTCAGGCTGGATGTTACCAGCAAGGACACCAGAATATGTCGGCCGAATTCCTCCTCATCACTTTCATTGTCGTTGCCTCGCCCGGTACCGGCGCCCTCTATACGCTTTCGGCGGCCTTAGGGCAGGGCGCTCGGGCGGGCGTGTTGGCGGCCTTCGCCTGTACGCTCGGTATCGTCCCTCATCTCGCTGCGGCGATGATGGGGATTGCGGCTCTGCTGCATGCGAGCGGGCTTGCCTATGAGGCGGTGAAATATGCTGGCGTCTGCTACCTGCTCTATATGGCCTGGAAGAACCTGCAGGCCGATGGCGCGCTGAGTGTTCAGGGCGAAAAGCGTGTCCGCGCGCCGCTGCGCGTGATTGGCGACGGCATCGCCTTGAACCTGCTCAATCCGAAGCTTTCGATCTTTTTCGTGTCGTTCCTGCCGCAGTTCATTCCGGATCAGGACCCCCATCCGCTGCTGCGCATGCTGGAATTGTCCGGCGTGTTTATGGGCATGACGTTTCTGGTTTTTGCGGTTTACGGCCTGGCCGCCGCCGCCGCCATGCGCGACAGCATCGTTGCCCGGCCGACGGCAATGGCTTGGATGCGCCGCGTTTTCGCCGCCGCTTTCGTCGCGCTCGGGGCCAAGCTCGCCCTCACGGAGCGCTGAAGCCCGGCCGTCTTAGCGATTGTTTGAAAGTCCCAGGAGGTGCCGCCGCCGCGTCCCGGACCAGCGAAGGCGCAGCCGAAGCGCAGAGCCGGATCCAAGGGACAATACCGCCGAAGGCGCTTCAATGAAGGATTTCGAGGCTTCGCCTGTCTTCCCTGGGTCGCCGGCTCTGCGCTGCACTGGCGTACAGCTTGTCCGGGAAACAGGACGTTTCAAACAGTCTCTTACTGCACCACGGCCGGCAACGCGGGAGCAGCGGGCGGCGTGCCGGGTGTCGGCGCTTTCCCGCGCCGGCGCTCGGTGTCCAGGATGGCGGAGCGGAACGCCGGCACCAAAAGGTTGTTGCCGAACTCGTTCAGGTGGTCGTCGTCATAGAAGAACGGCCGGCCGTCCTGGGCGAGGCGGCAGGTGCCCTCGGCGCAGAAGGGCGACACCGCATCCAGCGCGATTACACCGCAACTGCGTTGAATGGCATCGAGAGCCATGTTCACAGCGCGGAACTCACGGTCGTAATCCTGGCGGCGGAATGAAGGGTCGGCCGGCTTGTCGGTCCACATCGCCTCGCCGGCCACGCGGCGCGGCACGTTGAAGCCCGGGTCCGGTATCGGCCGCAGCACGAACACCGGCCGCTTGGCGGCAATGCGGCAGGCGGTGGCGGCGAACTTGGTCAGTATCGGATCGTCGAATGCCGGCGCGCCGTTCGCGGCCGAACTGCGCTGCGGCGCTTCGTCCTCGTCCGGCCGCAGATAGTGTTCCAGACGATTGACGATGAAGAGCGGCACGCCGGGATCGGACTTTTCCAGCCGCTGCACCACCTTGTTGTTGAACCCCGTGCAATCGAGCCCCGGCCGGTTGCCGGTGCCCAGTGCCGACGGGCAATTGGACAGGCCGAAGAACTGCACGCCGCCGCGCCCGTCCAGCGAATCCGCCACCGCGGTGACCACGGCATCGGCATGGCTGTCGCCCCAGACCACGGCGCGGATCGGCTGACCCTGGCCGATCACGCAGCCGCCGAGCGTGTGCCCGCCGGTGCTGTCGGCTAGGCATTCCTTGCGGTAGGGGTTGAGATCGAGGGTCGCGGCGTCGGCGATGTTCACCGCGGGCGGCATCCGCCAGCTGACGCCGTCGGCGTCCCATATGGTGACGCCGACCGCCAGCAGGCCGAGGGCGGGCGCGGACAGCGCGACGATGGGGCGCCAGGCGACGCTGCGGGCAAGAATGCGCTGTGCCGGCTGTTCGATGAACCGATAGGACAGATAACCAAGCCCCACCGAGACCAGCAGCCCGATTCCCGAGGCGAGGGCGTTGTCGCCCAGGTCGGCGAAACGCAGCCCCACCCGCACCGGCCAGTGCCACAGATAGATCGAATAGGACCACAGGCCGATCGCCATCACCACCCGGTTGCGGGTCAGCCGCGACGGCGGGTCGCCGCCGAGCACCACCAGCAGGGTGCCGATCACCGGCACCAGAGCGGTGGCGTTCGGCCACTGCTGTTCATGCGCGACCACGAGCGAAAGCAGGATGAGGGCAAAGCCGGCCTGCTGGAAGCGCGGATAGCTGCCCCAGCGGCTCCAGCGCGCGCCCGGACCGTGGACATAGGCAAGGCCGCCCGCCAGCAGCTCCCAGCCGCGGGTGGGAAGCAGGAAGAAATCGGCCTTGGGATTGGCGTTGGAGCTGTAGAGGCAGAGCGCCAGGGAGGCCAGAAAGGCGAGCCACATCAGTTCGACAATGGCGGCGCGCTTCAGGCCCAGCCGCACCATGCCGGCCAGCACCAGAGGGTAGATCAGGTAGAACTGCCACTCGATCGACAGCGACCAGGTGTGCAAAAGCCATTTGTAATTCGAAGCTTCGGCGAAATAGCTGTTCTCGCGCCAGTAGACGATGTTCGAGATGAAGGTGGAGCTGGCGGCCGCCTGCTTGCCGAGATTGGCATAGTCGCTCGGCATCAGCAGGAACCAGCCGAGGCCGAGCAGCACCAGGCACAGAAACAGCAAAGCCGGCACGATGCGCCGTGCGCGGGCGACATAGAAATCGAGCAGCGAGAAGGTGGCGGTATCGATGCGGCCCAGCAGGATCTGCGTCATCAGATAGCCGGAGACGACGAAGAAGATGTCGACGCCGATGAAGCCCAGTTCGAAGCCCGGCACGTCGAAATGATACAGCGCGACCATGGCGACTGCCAAAGCTCGCAGCGCGTTGATGTCCGCCCGAAACGTCGCCCGCTGTGTCATGGCCCCCCAAATAGTCATGCCGCCGGTCGGTTCTCACGAGCGTGGGAACCTGTCCAACGGGAACCGCCGAGGCGGCTGGTGATGAATGCAGCCTGAACGAAAATGATTACGCAACACTTGCCATCGAATGTCCACGCTACCCAGATACCCATGCAAAAATCGCATGGCTTATGCGACGTGCTGTCGCACCTTGGTGGGTTGGAGCGGGCCGGTCAGCGGCCGGCGGGCGGCTGTGTTTCCGGCTCGGCGATGCCGACCATGCCCACCGGCGCGGCCGGCGTCAGATCGGTGCGGCTTAGCGATGCGCCGGTGCGCACAACCTGGAAGGCTACGAACAGCAGCAGCAGGGCGTGGCAGGCGGCGGTGAACAGGAACAGGGCGTTCGGCCCCTCCCGCGCCATGGCGAGCGAGGAAATCGCCGGGCCGGCGATGGAGCCGACCCCGTAGGACAGCAGCATGCCGGCCGCGGTTTCCACCACATCTTCCGGCCGGGAGCGATCATAGGCGTGCGCGACCACCAGAGAATAGGCCGGCAGCGCGATACCGCCGAACACCATGGCCAGTGCGAGCAGGCCGATAGAGCCGGCCGGGGCGAGGGCGAGCGCCAACCCGGCCAGCGTTGCGCCGGCCATCAGCACCATCAGCACGCGGCGGCGGTCCATGCGGTCCGACAGCCGGCCGATCGGCCACTGCGCCAGAGCGCCCGCCACCACGATCGCGCTCATAAAGATCGCCGCGCCATCTTCGCCGAGGCCGCGCCCGACGCCGAAGATCGGCCCCAGGCTCCATATCGAGCCGTTGGTCATGCCGATGGTGAAGCAGCCGGCCACGGCGATCGGCGCCGCCTTGAGCAGCTTGAGCGGGCGCACCCGCGCGGCCTCCAGCGGTGCCGGTTGCCCGGCACTGGTGGTGACCACAGGAAGGGTGGCGATGGCGAACAGGATGGCGGCGAGCATGAACGGCTCGAACCCGCGGATGGGATAAAGCGTCACCATCATCTGCCCGGCGGTGAGCGCGATATAGTCGACGATGACATAGACCGACATGATCATGCCGCGCGTCTGGTTGGTGGCGCGGTCGTTGAGCCAGCTTTCGACGACGAGATACAGGCCGGCAAAACAGAAGCCTGTGATGGTGCGCAGCACGAACCAGGGCAGCGGCGCCACCAGCAGCACATG
The DNA here is from genome assembly GCA_041287585.1 of Xanthobacteraceae bacterium. GTDB lineage: Bacteria > Pseudomonadota > Alphaproteobacteria > Rhizobiales > Xanthobacteraceae > Ancylobacter. The sequence continues at coordinate 4,465 of JBGGNI010000216.1, read as the reverse complement.
CCCGAGCATCGCGGCGACGACGATGGAGGTGAGCGCGGCAAAGGTGCGGATATGCCCGGCACGGCGCACCAGGCGCGGCACGAACAGGCATCCCAGCACGAAGCCGAGATAGTAGAACGACCCCATAATGCCGAGATTGACGGCGCTGAACCCTTCCGCCGAGCCGCGCAACGGCAGCAGCGTGTTTTGCAGCCCGCTGCCGGTGACGAGAAAAAAGACGCCGAGCAAAAGCGCGGCGACGGGGCCGAGGGTCTGGGCCATGGCGGAAAACCGAAGAACGGGCAGGCGACGCGGATGCGTGCGGACGCGCGATCGGTTAGACCTGAACGAAGGCAAAGTCGAGACGGTGGAGACGCATGGCTGACGTACCGGTGACGCTGACATCGAGCGGGCTCTCAGCGCAGGTAAACCCGCTTGGCGCCGAACTAACGCGCCTTGCCGATCGCGAGGGGCGCGACCTGTTGTGGAACGGCGATCCCGCCTTCTGGACCGGGCGGGCGCCGCTGCTGTTCCCCATTGTCGGGCGTCTGCCGGGCGACCGGCTGCTGCACAAGGGCGCGGCCTACCCGATGTCGCAGCACGGCTTCGCCCGCCGGCGCAGCTTCACGCTGACGGACCAGGGAACCTCGCACGCCACCTTCCGCCTGGTGGCGGACGAGGCGACGCGGGTGCAGTACCCGTTCGATTTTGCGCTCGATGTGACCTACACGCTGGCCGAGGCAACATTGCGGATCGAGGCCCGCCTCGCCAATCCGGGCACCGAGCCGCTGCCGGCGAGCTTCGGCTTTCACCCGGCCTTTCTGTGGCCGCTGCCCTATGGCGGCACCCGCGCCGAGCACCGGCTGACGTTTGAGCTGCCGGAGGCTGCGCCGGTGCACCGGCCGGTGGGCGGCCTGCTCTCAGAGGCGGTCGAGCCCAATCCGGCGGTCGACGGGGTGGTGGAACTCACCGACGCGCTGTTCGCGGCCGATGCCGTGATCTTCACGCAGTTGCGCTCGCGGCACATACGCTTCGGCGTGCCGGGCGAACCGGGGCTGGAAGTGGCGTTCGAAGGCATGCCGCATCTGGGCATCTGGTCGAAGCCGGGCGCACCCTTTGTCTGCATCGAACCGTGGCAGGGCTACGCGACACCGGAAGGCGACGAGCGTCCCTTCACCGACAAGCCCGGCCTGGTGTTCGTCCCGCCGGGGCAGACGCACCGCTTCGCCATGGCGGTGCGCTGGCTGTCGGATGCGGGGCGCTGACGCTCAGCCTGTCTCGATGTCTGTGCGGGCGAAGTCGTCGCCTTTGTAGAGCAGCGGAACCCGGCTGTGTCGGGCGCAGGCATAGGCAAAGCAGTCGCCGAGATTGAGCGCCGCCGGATGGCGCGACTTGCCGTAACGATCGAACGCATCGATGGCGAGCGTGCAGATCTCGGCCGGGATCGCGACGACATGGATAGACATGAGTTTGAGATAGCTCTCGACCAGGGCTTCCGCCTCGCGTACCGGCAGCCCAACGATCCGCGCCACGGCAAGCACCGTTTCCCATACGGCAATCGGCGAGGTCGTGCGCTGCGCATGATGCTCAAGGCGCGCGGCGAGCTCGGCGGAATCGTGTTCGTCGGTCAACATTGCGGTAAGGGCAGAGGCGTCGACGAACATCGGCGGCCCCCTATTCGTAGAGGCTGTCGATGAATTCCTTGTCGGCAGGTAGCCCGCCCGCCGGGTTGCCGCGTGCGCGCAGCGCGCGACAAAATGCGACGCTCACTGCGGCAAGGTCCGGCTTCGCTTTTTCCCGTTGCAGTTCGTGCCGCAAAGCCTGGCGTACCGCCTCGGTCTTGCTCATCTTTTTAAGGGTGGCCAATTGCTCGGCCAACCGGCTGACCTCTGGATCCTTCACAAATAGCGCCATGACACTCCCCCGATATATCCCATCATAGTATCAGGATATATCGCTGTCACGCGCCCGCTTCACAGCCGCGCGGCGGCGCGGCGGTCGGGCATCTCGGCCATAAGGTCGCGGGCGTGGTCGAGATCGGACAGATAGCCCTCGCACCAGTCATGGATGGTAGTGGCCTCCACCCGGTCCATATTGGCGCGCCAGCGCTGCTGGCGCTCGTCCAGCGGCATGCGCAAAGCGCGGTCGAAGGCTTCCGCCATGCCCTCCACATCATAGGGATTGACCAGCACCGCGCCGGTGAGCTCGTCCGCAGCCCCGGCGAAGCGGGAGAGCACCAGCACGCCGGGGTCTTCCGGGTCCTGCGCCGCGACATATTCCTTTGCCACCAGATTCATGCCGTCGCGCAGCGGCGTCACCAGGCCGAGGCGCGAGCGGCGGTAGAGCGCGGCCAGCGTGGAGCGCGGCAGCGGTTTGTTGAGATAGCGCAGCGGCACCCAATCGAATTCAGCGTGCTGGCCATTGATCCGGCCGGCGGTTTCCTCAAGTTCGCGGCGCAGCGCCTGATATTCGGCGACCTCGCCGCGGCTCACCGGCGCCACCTGCATCAGCGTCACTTTGGACCGGTGCTCGGGCCAACGTTCCAAGAGGTCGCCGAACGCGCCGAATTTGTTGGGCAGGCCCTTGGAATAATCGAGCCGGTCGACGCCGATGGCGAGCTGGCGGCCGGCCAGGCTGGAATCCAGCCGTTCCATCTCCGCGCCGGCGGCGGCGTCCCGCGCTTCCGCCACGAAGGCGGCGGCGTCGATGCCGATGGGATAGGCGGCGACACGGAAACGGCGCCCCTGCAGCCCCACCACGCCGCCCGGCCCGATCCAGCCCTTCGCCTCGGTTGACACATAGGTGAGCAGCGCCCGCACGTCGGATTCGGTCTGCAAGCCGACGAGGTCGAACTGCGCGAGGTCCTGCACCAGAGCGCTGTGCGAGGGCAGCGCGCAGAACACCTCCGGCGTCGGCCAGGGAATGTGGTGGAAATAGCCGATGCGCCCCTCGAAGCCGCGTAACCGCAGTTCGGCGGCGAGCGGGATGAGGTGGTAGTCATGCACCCAGACGATGTCATCGTCCCGCAGCAGCGGCATCAAGGCCCCGGCGAAGGCGGCATTGACCCGGCGATAACCCTCGAAATCGGTGCGGCGGAAGCTGAGGGAGCCGAGCCGGTAATGGCACAGCGGCCACAGCGTGCCATTGGCATAGCCGGCATAGTGAGCGCGCTGGTCGTCGGAGTTCAGCGTCAGCAGCGCGTAGGTCACCTCGCCGGAGCGCACCAGCTTGGGCTTGGCCGGCGGGGCGGCATCGGTTTCCCCGCTCCAGCCGAACCACAGGCCGCCGCGCCGGTCCAGCGCCTCGCGCAATGCAACAGCTAGTCCGCCAGCCTTGGCGCCCCGCTCCTTCGGGGACGCCACGCGGTTCGAAACGACTACGAGCCTCGCCAGAACGCTTCCTCCCAGGTTTTAGACAGGCGCATCGCGGTGTCGATCAGCCCGACCATCGAATAGGTCTGCGGAATGTTGCCCCACAGTTCGAGCGTGCCGTTGTCGATGTCTTCCGACAGCAGGCCGGCATCGTTGCGCCGCGCCAGCAGCGTCTCGAACAGCTCGCGCGCCTCGTCGCGCCGGCCGATCATGTCCAGCGCGCCGGCGTACCAGAACGAGCAGATGGTAAAGGAGGTCTCGGGCAGGCCGAAATCGTCCTCATTGGCGTAGCGCATCAGATAGCCGTTGCGCATCAACTCGCGCCCCACCGCCTCCACGGTGGCGATGAAGCGCGGATCGTCCGGCCGCACGAAGCCGAGATCGGCCAGCAGCAACAGGCTGGCATCGATCTGCCCGTCCTCGTCGGCATCGACGAAGCTGCCGCGCTGCTCGCTCCAGGCAAAGGAAAGAATCCGGGCGCGGATGGTCTGCGCCTGCTCCTTCCAATAGGCGGAGCGGTCCGGCAGCTCCAGCACGCGGGCGATGCGGGCCAGCCGGCTGCATGCGGCCCAGGACATGACGGCCGAGAAGGTGTGCACCCGCCGCTTGCCGCGCAGCTCCCACAGCCCGGCATCCGGCTCGAAGGCATATTCCACCGCGCGCGCGCCGACGCCTTCCAGCAGCTGGAACAGGGCCAGCCCGCCGCGACGAGGCAGGCGATGGTCGAAGAACATCTGCGCCGAGGCCAGCACGACATGGCCATAGCCGTCATTCTGAACCTGCAGGGCGGCCTGGTTGCCGACCCGCACCGGCCCCATGCCCCGATAGCCACCGAGTGCTTCGGCGAAGCGCTCCTCCAGCGGCGTGCCCGGCACGATGGAATAGACTGGCGCCAGCCGGCCGGTCGGCTCGGAGGCGATGACGGTGGTGAGATAACGGATGAAGTCTTCCATGGTCCGCGTGGCGCCGAGCTGGTTCAGCGCGCGCACGGTGAAATAGGAATCCCGCAGCCAGCAGTGGCGGTAGTCCCAGTTGCGGATGGAATGCGGCGCCTCAGGGATAGAGGTGGTGAGCGCAGCGACGATGCCGCCGGTTTCCTCATAGGCGCACAGCTT
>JBGGNI010000215.1:0-9531 GCA_041287585.1 Xanthobacteraceae bacterium | reverse complement strand
TGCGCGGGCCGGGCGGCGGGCGTTTACAGCCCCGCCCTTCGCCTCTACGTTCCGCCGCCGTTCCGATCTTTGAAGAGTGTGTGCCATGCGTGCGGAGCTCGCCGCGAGCGTCGACGACATAAGGGAGGCCGCCAGCCTCCTGCGTCAGCATATCGACTATGACCGCTCCAAGGCGCGTCTCGCCGAGCTGAACGCGCTCGCCGAAGACCCGAACCTGTGGAACGACCCCGAGCGCGCACAGAAGCTGATGCAGGAGCGCGGCACGCTGGAAGACGGACTGAGCTCGCTGGAGCGCATCGAGCGCGACCTTGCCGACAATGCCGAGCTGATCGAGCTGGGCGAGGCCGAGGGCGATGAGAGCGTGGTGAACGAGGCCGCCGCCGCCCTCGCGCGCCTGAAGTCCGAAGTGGCCCGCCGCCAGTTGGAAGCGCTGCTCTCCGGCGAGGCGGACGCTAATGACAGCTATCTCGAAGTCCATGCCGGAGCCGGCGGCACCGACAGCCAGGACTGGGCGCTGATGCTGCTGCGCATGTACACGCGCTGGGCGGAGCGGCGCGGCTTCAAGGTGGAGATCGTCGACGAGTCCGGCGGGGAGACCGCGGGCATCAAGTCCGCCACCATTCTGGTCAAGGGCCACAATGCCTATGGCTGGCTGAAGACCGAGGGCGGCGTGCACCGGCTGGTGCGCATCTCGCCGTTCGATTCCAATGCGCGGCGGCAGACCTCGTTCTCCAGCGTCGATGTCTATCCGGTGGTCGACGACCGCATCGTGGTCGACATCAAGGAAAGCGATCTGCGCATCGACACCATGCGTTCGGGCGGTGCCGGCGGCCAGCACGTCAACAAGACCGAATCGGCGGTGCGCTTCACCCATATTCCCACCGGCATCGCCGTGGTGGCGCAGGGCGACCGTTCCCAGCACAAGAACCGCGCCACGGCGTGGGAGATGCTGCGCGCCAAGCTCTATGAGCTGGAGTTGAAGAAGCGCGAAGCCCAGGCCGCCGCCGAGCAGGCCGCCAAGACCGACATCGGCTGGGGCCACCAGATCCGCTCCTATGTGCTGCAGCCCTACCAATTGGTGAAGGACCTGCGCACCGGCGTCACCTCCGGCACCCCGCAAGAGGTGCTGGACGGCGATCTCGATCCGTTCATGGAAGCCGCGCTCGCCCAGCGCGCCTATGGCGGCGGCCCGGCGAGCGTGGACGACGTCGACTAGAGCCTTTTCCGATCAGATGGAATCATCTGATCGATCAGAACCTGCTCCAGGCACGGCCCGGTTACGGCCGCGCCTCCAGGATCAGGTTGAACGGCGTCTCGGCGGCGCGTCGCACGCGCGTGAAGCCGGCCTCGCCGAGCACTGCGCTCAGCCGCCCTTCGCCCGCCTGCGCGCCCAGCGCCAACCCGACCTCCTGCGACAGCGACGCCGGCGTGCAGATCATGGTCGAGGCGGCGTAGTAGATGCGTCCGACCGGGTTGAGGTTGTCCTGAAGCCGGTCATTGGCGAACGGCTCGACCACCATGAAGGTGCCGTCCGGCGCCAGCGTCTCGCGCACATGGCGCGCGGCGCCGACCGGGTCGCCCATGTCGTGCAGGCAATCGAAGAAGCAGACGAGATCGTAGCCGGTGCCGGGATAGGACTTGGCCGGGGCAACCTCGAAGCTGACCCGCGACTGAAGCCCGGACTCGCGCGCCCGCTCCCGCGCCGCAGCCACCGAGCCGTCATGGTAGTCGAAGCCGTGGAAGCGCGATTTCGGAAAAGCCTGCGCCATCAGCAGGGTGGAGACGCCGTGGCCGCAGCCGACATCGGCGACATCGGAGCCGCGCTCCAGCTTCGCCACCACGCCGTCGAGCGCCGGCAGCCATTCCTGCACGAGGTGGTGCATGTAGCTGGTGCGGAAGAAGCGGGCGGTGCCGCAGAACAGGCAGCCATCGTGCTCGTGCCAGCCGACGCCGCGGCCGGTGCGGAAGGCTTCGGTGATTTTCGGCTCGTCACGGAACACGGCCTGGACGATGTCGCCGAAGCCGGCGAGGAAGGCCGGGCTGTCCTCGTCTGCGAACACCATGGCCTGCTCCGCCTCCAGCGTGAACCGGCCGGTTGCGGCATCGTAGGAGACATAGCCGGCGGCGGCCTGTGCCGACAGCCATTCGCGCAGATAGCGCTCTGCCGTGCCGGTGCGCGCCGCCAGTTCCGCGGGCGTCGCCGATCCGGCAGCGAGCGCCTTGTAGAGACCGAGGCGGTCGCCGACGATAACGAGCGCCGCCGTCATGGCGGCCCCCATGTCGGAGACCATGGTGCCGAGGAATTGATTGAGCTTGTCTTGATCGACCGCTTGCATGACGTGCTCCCCATCGGCGTGACGGACGCGGCGATCGACCCGGCAGCATTGAAGAAGCGTCAACACAATCAAGGATAAAGAGGCAAACGCAGAACAAATGCGCTGGGTTCGTCGTTCCGTCGCCTTCCGCCATCCTACACCCGCGCGCGTTGCTCGTCATGGCAACGCGCGGGTGAGTCAGGTCACAGCGCCTGCGCGGCCGCCAGCACCTCCTCGGCGTGGCCTTCTACCTTCACCTTCGGCCAGATGCGGGCGATGCGGCTCTGCGTGTCGATCAGCACCGTGGTGCGCTCGACGCCCATATATTTGCGCCCGTACATGCTCTTTTCCGCCCAGACGCCGTAAGCCTCCAGCAGCGCATGGCTCTCGTCGCCGGCGAGGTCGAAGCCGAGTTCGTGCTTGGCCTTGAACTTCGCCAGAGCCTTGGTCGGGTCCGGCGAGACGCCGAGCACGGCCGCGCCGGCGGCGGCGAAGTCGGCCTTCAGCCGGTTGAAGTCTATGGCCTCGCGGGTGCAGCCGCTGGTGTCCGCCTTCGGGTAGAAATACAGCACCAGCTTGCGGCCCTTGAAGCCGCCGAGTGAAACCGTACCGCCATCGTGAGCCGTCAAGGTGAAGTCCGGGGCTGGGGCGCCGACGGAAATCGTCATCTGCCTTCCTTTCGTCGGGTTTTTCCGGGTATTCGCGGTACAGACATTCAAAGCCTTCGGCAATTCAGGCTTCTTACGGATTGCGATCCGGTTTGGATCGGGCATCCTGCCGGCAAAGTGTGGACGTTCGCCACATACGGCTTACTTCTGTTGAAGCATGCGGGGACATCGAGCGGTTCATGAATGCCGAGACGACGCCAAGGTCCGCGCGCGCTCCGGCTTCGCCGCGCCGGCGCCCGCGGTTCCGCCGCATGGCCAAGCGCTGCGAAACGCGCGCTGCCGGCGGGTGGCTGCGGCGCATCGGCCGCGTGTTCGGCTGGAGCTGCCTCGGCACGGCCGGACTGGCGGCGGTGGGCGCGCTGGCGCTCTATTCGCTGTTCGCCACCGGCGTCGTCGGCTTCGACCTGTTCCGCCCCTATGTCGAGCGTGCCCTGGAAGGGCGCCTCGGCGGCGGGCATACCGTGGCGATCGGCAGCATTTCCTCGGGCACGGACTCCGCCGGCGACTGGCAGTTCCGCGTCAACGATGTCGCCGTGCGCGACGCCGGCGGCGAAGTGGTGGCGAGCGCGCCGAGCGCCGAGATCACGCTGCAGTCCGGCCTGATGCCGTGGTCGGTGCGCCCGCAGCGCATCGATCTGGTCGGCGCGGAGCTGACCGTCCATATCGACGCGCAGGGCGCGGTGATGGTGGCGACCGGGCGCGACGCCAAGCTGCTGCCGGCGCCCGCCGCGCGGCTGGGTGAAGGAGCGGACTCGTCTCTGCCGCCGGATCCCGGTGCCCCGGCGCCGGCCGCGGCGGTGCCGGTTCCCGATCCGCTGGTGCTGTCGGCGCTGGCGGTGTTTGCCGATACGCTGGATCGCGGCGGCTTCGACGGCGGGGCGCTGGCCGAGCTGGGGCTGAAGAACGGCACGCTGCATGTCGAGAGCGAAGTCGGCGGCCGGCGCTGGACCTTCGGCAATATCGGCCTTCATCTCAACCGGCCGGCCGGCGGCGGCATGCGGCTGCGGCTGGAATCCGGCGGGACGGACGGGCCATGGTCGGCCGCCGGTACCATCGGCCCGCTGAACGGCGGCGCGCGCTTCATCGCGGTCGAGGTGCGCGACCTCGCCCCGCGCGACGTGCTGCTGGCGGCCGGCAAGGCTGACCAGAAGCTGATCGCCGATTCGCCGTTGTCCGCCGACCTACGGCTGCGGATCGACGCCGCCGGCCGGCTGCTGGACGCGGCCGGAGAGGTGCGGGCCGGCGCCGGCAATCTCCAGATCGGCACAGATCCGGCCGGCCGCATGGTGATCGACGAGGCCTCCATCGGCCTGCGGCTCGATCCCGCGGCGCGCCGGCTGATGCTCGATCCGATCGTGATCCATTCCGGCCCGCTCGATGCCTCGCTGGCGCTCGATGTCGGCGTACCGGCGGCCGCTTCCGGCGTCTGGCCGGTGCGGGTGGCGGGCGGCGCGGTCGCCCTCAGCGGCGGCGGGGCGGATGGCGAGAAGGAGCCGCCGCTGCGCTTCAGCCGCCTGGCGCTGCAAGGCCGCTTCGACGCTGCGGCCGGCCGGTTCGTGCTGGAGCCCGGCGAAGCTGCCGCCGGCCCGGTATCCGTCAAGCTCCAGGGCGAACTCGACCTCGGCGCGCCGGACCCGTTTCTGGCGCTGACGGTTTCCGGCTCGCCGATGTCGGCGACCTCCTTGAAGCGGCTTTGGCCGATCCTGGCGGCGCCGGACGTGCGCCGATGGGTGCTGGACAATGTCGTGGCCGGCGATGTGAAGCGGGCCGAGATCTTCTTTCGCGCGCCGCTCGATTCCATTGGCAGCAAGGACCGGCCGCTGCCGGACGAGGGCCTGCGCATCGAGGTGCTGGGCACCAAGGGAGCGGTGCGCGCGGTGCCGGGCCTGCCCCCGATCCGCGATGCCGACGTCTCGGTGCTGGCGACCGGGCGCACCGCCCATGTGGTGGCGAGCAACGGCACGCTCGACACGCCGGACGGCCGCAAGCTCTCCTTGCCGGAAAGCGTTTTCGACGTCCCCGACACCGCGCCGCTCAACCCGGACGGCAAGGTTCGGGTGCGGGTGGAAGGCAACGCCGCGGCTGCCCTGGAGTTGCAAGGTCTGCCGGCGCTGCGCGGCCAGGCCGCGGCCACCATCGACCCGGCGAGCGTCAAGGGGACGATTTCGGGCCTCGCCCAGGTCAATCTGAAGCTGAAGCAGAAGATGACCGCCGCCGATATCGACTATGCGTTCGAGGCGGATCTGACCGGCCTGTCGGTCGACAAACTGGTGAAGGGCCAGCGGCTGGACGGCGCAAATGTGAAGATGCTGGCGACCCCGGCCGCTCTGGTGCTGCGCGGCGACGGCAAGCTCGCGGGCGCGCCGATGAATTTCGAGGCGCGGCGCCCGCACGACAGCCGCGACATGGAGTTCCGCGTCGCCATCAATCTCGACGACGCCGCCCGTACGCGCGTCTCGATGGACCTGCCGGGCCTGTCCGGCACGGTGGGCGCCAAGCTCGCCGGGCGGACCAGCGAGCGCGAAACCAAGGCCGATGTCGAACTCGACCTGGGTGCCGCGCGGCTCGCCGAGCTGGTGCCCGGCTGGTCGAAGCCGGCGGGCAAGCCGGCCAAGCTGACCGCCAAGGCGACGATGCGCCCGGATGGGGCGCGGCTCGACGATCTCGTGGTAACAGGTGCCGGGGTAAGTATCCGCGGCTCGATGGAGCTCGACTCCGGCGGCGGGCTGGTTTCCGCCAATCTTCCGACCTTCCAGCTCTCCGACGGCGATAAAGCCGGCGTGAAGATCGAGCGCGCCGACGGCGTGGCGAAGATACAGGTGCGCGGCGAGGTGATCGAGGCCCGCGCCTTCCTCAAGAGCCTGATGGAAGCGCCGCTGGCCGGCAAGAAGGGTGAGAAGCCGGCCGATATCGATCTCGATATCAATCTCGGCACCGTCGCGGGCAACAATGGCGAGGTGATGAAGGACGTCGTGCTGGTGATGTCGCGGCGCAACGGCGATTTGCGGGCCTTGACGCTGGCCGCCAAGCTCGGCCGCAACGGCGGCGTGAATGGCGGGCTGAAGGCCCGCGACAATGGCCGGCCGGAGCTGCAGATCGTCACCTCGGACGCCGGCGCGCTGCTGCGCTTCGTCGACCTTTATGCCCGCGTTCAAGGCGGCCAGCTTTGGATGAATGTCGATGCGCCGCAGGGCGACGGCGCCGCGCAGGATGGCACCATCAACATGCGGGACTTCGTCATCCGCGGCGAACCGGGGCTGGACCGGCTGCTGGCGGCGGCGCCCGCTGCCGAGCGGGGCGCCGATGGCCAGCGCGCCGCCGGTGCGGTGGCCTTCACCAAGCTGCAGGTCGATTTCCGCCGCTCGGCCGGCGAACTCGCCATTCGCGAGGGAGCGATCTGGGGCCCGGCGATCGGCTCGACCTTCGACGGCAGCCTGGACTTCGCCAATGACCGGGCGGCGATCCGCGGCACCTATGTTCCGGCCTACGGGCTCAACAATCTGTTCAGCCGGCTGCCGGTTCTCGGCTTCTTTCTCGGTGGCGGACCGAATGAGGGGCTGGTGGGCGTGACCTTCGAGATTGCCGGGCCGCTGAGCGGGCCGACCTTGCGGGTGAACCCGATCTCCGCGGTCGCGCCGGGATTCCTGCGCAAGATTTTCGAGTTCCGCCAGGCACCCGACCCCAAGCCGCCCGAATGGCGCCCGCCGGAGCGGATCGGCGGCGGCTCGGACCGCTGAGTGGGCGCCACCGCGTCCCGGACCAGCGGAGGCGAAGCCGAAGCGCAGAGCCGGGACCCAGGGGAGAATCCGCCGAAGGCGCTTCACATAAGTATTTTGCGGCTTCGCCGATTCTCCGCTGGACCCAGGCTCAGCGCTTCACTGCGTGCAGCTTGTCCGGGGAACGGCCTGTCTTCAAACCGCCCGCAGCAGAACGTGCTTCTTCTTGCCGAAAGAGAGCTTGATCACGCCTTCCGGCGACAGGTCGCCGCTGGTGAGCACCAGCGCCTCGTCCGTCACCGTCCGGTCGTTGACCTTGAGCCCGCCGCCCTTGATCTGACGCCGCGCCTCGCCGTTGGAGGCAACCAGGCCGGCCTTGTCGGCGAAGGCGGCGAGCACGCCGAGGCCGGCCGCAAGCTCGGCCGCGGACACCTCGACCGTCGGCAGGCTCTCGCTCAAGGCGCCGTCCTCGAAGGTGCGCCGCGCCGTCTCCGCCGCCGCCTCGGCCGCCGCGCGGCCATGCACGATGGCGGTGACCTCGGTTGCGAGCACCTTCTTCGCCTCGTTCAGCTCCGCGCCCTGGAGCGCTTCGAGCCGGGCTATTTCGGCGAGCGGCATGTCGGTGAAAATGCGCAGGAACCGGCCGATATCGGCGTCTTCCGCATTGCGCCAGTACTGCCACAGGCCGTAGGGCGGCAGCATGTCGGCGTTCAGCCACACCGCCCCGCCGGCCGACTTGCCCATCTTGGCGCCCGAAGAGGTGGTGAGCAGCGGGCAGGTGAGGGCGAACAGCTGATTGGCGTCGATGCGCCGGCCGAGCTCGATGCCGTTGACGATATTGCCCCACTGGTCGGAGCCGCCCATCTGCAGCCGGCAGCCCTGGCGGCGCGACAGCTCCAGGAAGTCATAGGCCTGGAGGATCATGTAGTTGAATTCGAGGAAGGACAGCGGCTCGTCGCGCTCCAGCCGGGTCTTGACCGAATCGAAGCTCAACATGCGGTTGACGGTGAAGTGCCGGCCGATGTCGCGCAGGAACGGGATGTATTCCAGCGTGTCCAGCCATTCGGCATTGTCCAGCATCACCGCATCGTTCGGCCCGTCGCCGAAGCTGAGGAACTGGTCGAACACGCCCTTGATGGTCGCCTTGTTGGCGGCGATCTGCGCGTCGTCCAGCAGCGGGCGGGCATCGTTGCGGAACGACGGGTCGCCGATCCGCGTGGTGCCGCCGCCCATCAGCACGATGGGCTTGTGGCCGGTCTGCTGGAGCCGGCGCAGCATCATGATGTTGGCCATGTGGCCGACATGCAGGCTGGGCGCGGTGAGATCATAGCCGATATAGGCGACGATGGGCTGCTTGAGCGCCAGTTCGTCCAGCGCCTGCGGATCGGAGCACTGATGGATCATGCCGCGCTCGTCGAGCGTGCGCAGGAAATCGGAACGGAAGCTGCTCATCTGTGGTCTGCCGGCGTTCGGGCGACCCCTCGGGGCCTTCGTGTCAAGCGGGCCGGTGGTGTATCAGCTAAACAGCGCCAATGCATCCCGAGGATGAGACATGAGCAGGCCCCTGCGGGCGATCGGCCTGATGAGCGGCACCTCGATGGACGGCATCGACGTCGCCATGCTGGACACCGACGGGATGCGCATTTTCGGCTTCGGGCCGGCGCGTACTTTCGCCTACAGCGCGGAGGACCGGCAGTGCCTTACTGCCGCCATGGAGGCGGCGCGCGGCCTCACCGAGCGCAACGACCGGCCACCGGCGCTGGCGCGCGCCGAGGCGCTGGTCACGGAGCGCCATGCGCAGGCCGTGCTGGCGCTGATGGCGGACGTGCCGGGGCCGGTCGATGTGGTGGGCTTTCACGGCCAGACCGTGCTGCACCGGCCCGACGCGCGCCTCACCGTGCAGATCGGCGACGGGCCCGGCCTGGCGCAGGCGCTCAGCGGGCCGGCGGTGGTGCATGATTTCCGCGCCGCCGATGTCGCCGCCGGGGGGCAGGGCGCGCCCTTCGTGCCGGTGTACCACCAGGCGCTGGCGCGCGGGCTCGATGTGGCGCACCCGGTGGCGGTGCTCAATCTCGGCGGCGTCGCCAACCTCACCTATATCGACGGGACGGCCGACCCCATCGCCTGCGACACCGGGCCGGCCAATGCGCTGATCGATGATTTTATGGCCGAGCGCACCGGCGTGCCGCTCGATCGCGGTGGCCAGGCCGCGGCCGCGGGGCAGGCGGACGCGGCGGCGCTGGCGCGGCTGATGGCGCACCCGTTCTTTGCGCTGCCGCCGCCGAAATCGCTCGACCGCAATGATTTCCGCGCCTGGGTGGCGGCGCAGGCGGACCTCGGCGGCAAGACCACGGCGGACGGCGCGGCGACGTTGACGGCGCTGACCGCGGCAAGCATTGCCGCCGCGGTGCGGCTGCTGCCGCGCCCGCCGCGCAGCGTCATCGCTGCCGGCGGCGGGGCGCACAATCCGACGCTGCTGCGTTTGCTGGCGAGCGAACTGCGCGTGCCGGTGCGCACGGCGGCGCAGGTCGGCTGGTCGATCGACGCGCTGGAGGCGCAGGCCTTCGGCTTTCTGGCCGTGCGGACGCTGGCCGGCCTGCCGCTGAGCTTTCCCACCACCACCGGCGTGCCGCGGCCGATGCCGGGCGGGATGGTTGCGTTGTATTCAGAAAAACTGAATGAGAAACAAAAATTACCTTAGTATTCCTGAAATGCAATGGTGCGATGCAAAAACGTGGGGTGCGCCGCACAACGGAATCGCTATTTTAGCGTCTCCCGGCTCGACCCGGCTCGCCAGGCCATCAAGACCTGGACAGTATGCGGAGCAACTCA
>JBGGNI010000214.1:0-6807 GCA_041287585.1 Xanthobacteraceae bacterium | reverse complement strand
CGGTCACCACACTGCCGTCGGCCCGCACGGTCAAGGTGCGCACGCGCTTGGGCTCGGGCGCCGCGCCGGGCTGGGCCGGAGCCGAGGGGTCGGTGCCGGCCGGCGGCATGGCGCCGAGCGGCGCGGGAGCGGCCGGGGACGGCGACGGCGCCGCACCCGACGCCGGCAGGATGATGCGCGGCTGCGGCTGGGCAGCCTGGTTGACGTCCACCGGCTGCTCCTCGCGGGAGACCACGCGCTCGGTGCCGGAGACGGCTTCGCCGCCCACCCGGTCATAGATCAGCTTCTGGCCGTCGCCGCCGGCGGCCGATGCGGTGGGCTCCGGCACCATCTTGTTCGGCGCCTGGTCGGCCCGGATCGTCGGCGTGTCGCCGGTCGCGACCGAGCTGGAACCACCATCCGTCAGCGCGCGATAGGCATAGACGCCGGTGCCCACCACCATGCCGGCCCCGACCAGCACCAAAGCCAGGAACAGGCTGCGGCGGGCGCGGGCGACGCGGCGGTTCTCGGCGTCTTCGTCGATTTCGGCGTAGGCATCGTCCTGATCGCGAAGATCGCCGTCGTCTTCTTCCGGCTCGTAGGCGGTGCGGCTGTAATCATAAACCGCCTCGCCGCCCGCATAGGCGTCGCGCTCGGGCAGGCGATCGTCGTCCTCAGGCTCGAAATCCCGCGCCGCCGGCTCGGGCCGGGGCGCGAACAGTTCGTCGTCCGCCGGCCGGCGCGCGGCCGGGCCAAGGTCGGGCTCGCTCGGCCACGGCGCCGGGCGCACCGGCGCCTCATAGGCCGTGCTCGCGGGTGCCGGGCGCGCAGCCTCATAAGCGGGGATGACAGGTGCTGCACGCGGCGGCGCCTGGTAGGCCGGAACGCTGGGCGCCGGGCGCGGCGGGGGATCGTACGCCGGCGGCGCCGGGCGCTTGAGATCGAGCGGCCTGCGCAGCGCCTCGGCCACCGCCTCGGCGGCGCGGTCGGCGAGCCGGGGCTCCTGGCCGCGGTCCAGCACGCGCGGGCGCTGCGGGGCGATCTCGGCCTCGGCGGCGGCGTCGTAATCGTCGAAGGGGGCCGCGACCGGCAGCGGGGCGGGCGAAAGCGGCACACGGCCGGCGGGCGCCGGCTCGACGCGCGGCACGGCGGCAATGCGCTCGCGCACTGCATCCGGACGGGGCGGCAGCGGGGCGCGCGGCTCGGTGCGTTCCGGGTAAGACGGGCGTTCCGGGTAGGAAGGGCGTGCGGCAACCGGCTCGCGCTCCACCGGCGGCGCCGGGCGCGCCGCGGCGGCGCCGGCCTTGCTTTCGCCGAAGAACTCCGCAAACGGATCTTCCTGGCCGATCAGCCGCGCCAGCTCGGCCAGCGGGTCTTCACCCGTCGACCGGGCATCCTCCGGTCCGGCGAACCTCTGGCCGAAGCCTGCCTCGCCCTGACGGAAGCGCACCGTGCTGTCGTTTGCCATATCTTCGAACCCGTTGGCTTGCGATACGCGATCAATGCCGGCTCAACGGCCGGCATCGGGTCTGCGGCAAGCGTCCACGAGATAACGACGCGTCACTCTCACCGCATTTCTTCGGGAGCGTCGACTCCCAGGATTGTCAGGCCGGAGGCGATCACCTGTGCGACGGCGTGCACAAGACCGAGCCGAGCCTGGGTCAACATTCGATCATCTTCGATAATGAAGCGTAAATGAGGCAGCTCCTTTCCGCGATTCCACTGCGCATGCAGGCCGCTTGCCAGGTCATAGAGATAGAAAGCCACCCGGTGCGGCTCCCGCGCGCCGGCTGCCTGCTCGATGAGCCGCGGATAATTGGCAATCAGGCGGGCCAGTTGCAGCTCGCCCTCGTCGTCCAGCCGGCCGCGCACCGCCGGCGCGAACGCCGCCGGGTCGGCCGGCAGGTCCGGGAAGGCTGCGGCAGCGTTACGCAGTATGGAACGTGCCCTGGCATGGGCGTACTGCACATAGAACACCGGGTTGTCGCGGCTCTGCTCGATCACCTTGGCGAGGTCGAAGTCGAGCAGCGCATCATTCTTGCGGTAGAGCATCATGAACCGCACCGCGTCGCGGCCGACCTCCTCCACCACATCACGCAACGTCACGAAATCGCCGGCGCGCTTGGACATCTTCACCGGCTCGCCGTTGCGCAGCAGCCGCACCAGCTGGCACAGCTCGATATCGAGCCCCGCCCGTCCGGCACTCACCGCCTTAACCGCGGCCTGCATGCGCTTGACATAGCCGCCATGGTCGGCGCCCCAGACGTCGATCATCTGCAGGAAGCCGCGGTCCACCTTGTCCTTGTGATAGGCGATATCGGCGGCGAAATAGGTATAGGAGCCGTCCGACTTGATCAGCGGCCGGTCGACATCGTCGCCGAACGCGGTGGCGCGGAACAGCGTCTGCTCGCGGTCTTCCCAATCCTCCGGCGGCGCACCCTTCGGCGGCGGCAGGCGCCCCTGATAGACGAGGTCGCGAGCACGCAGATCGTCCAGCAGCCGGTCGATCACACTGGCACTGCCGCCGGCGCGCTGGTGCAAAGTCCGCTCGGAATAGAACACCGCATGGCGCACGCCGAGCCGGGCGAGGTCGTCGCGGATCATCGCCATCATGGCGTCGATCGTTACGGCCCGCACAGCCGGCAGCCATTCCGCCTCGTCTTGATCGAGCAAACCGCGCCCGTAGGCGGCCGCAAGCGCCTCGCCCACCGGCACCAGATAGTCGCCGGGATAGAGCCCCTCGGGAATGACGATGGCCTCGCCCAGCGCTTCGCGGTAACGCAGGAAGGCCGAGCGCGCCAGCACGTCGACCTGGGCGCCTGCGTCGTTGATGTAATACTCCCGCGTTACCTGCCAGCCGCCGAACGCCAGCAGATTGGCGAGCGCATCGCCCACCACGGCGCCGCGGCAATGGCCGACATGCATCGGCCCCGTCGGGTTGGCGGAAACGTATTCGACATTGATCGGCGCCCCGCCGCCGAGCGCCGCCCGCCCGTACGCCGCACCCTGCTCCAGGGCGGCGGCCACCAGTTCGGGCCACACCGAGGGCTTGAGCGCGATATTGATGAAGCCGGGGCCGGCCACCTCCACGGCGGCAACGTCCGCAATCGCGCGCAGGCGGCCGGCCAGCATCTCCGCCAGGTCGCGCGGCTTCATTCCGGCGGGCTTGGCCAGCACCATGGCGGCATTGGTGGCGAGCTCGCCATGGGTCGCCTCGCGCGGCGGCTCCACCACCACCCGCGTCGCATCGAGCCCCGCGGGCACCGCGCCCTCTAGGGCGAGCGCATCGAGCGCGGCGCGGACATGGCCGGCGAACAGGGCGTAAATGTTCATGGGAAACAGGCTCCGGCAAAGGCGGCTGGCGCTAGCGCAGTTCCGGGGTCGTGTCAAAAAGCCGGGCGTGCTCGGCCAGCGCATATCGGTCGGTCTGCCCGGCGATGAAATCGGCGATGCGCCGGGCGCGGCGATCCTCATCGAGCCCGTGCAGGGTGCCGCGCCAGTCCGGCGGCAGGCATGAGGGTTCTGCCATGTAGCGGGCGAACAGGTCGCGGACCACCCCGCCCGCCTCATCCATCACCCGCATCACGCGCGGATGACGGTACATGCGCGCAAACAGAAAGGCCTTGATCGCCCGCTCCGCCGCGGCAACGCCGTCCGAAAAGCCGACCAGGGCTGATCCGGCCCGCCGCACCGCATCGGCATCGGCCGGGCGGCGCTCCTCGGCGCGGCGCCGGGTCTGCCCCACCACGTCCTCGATCAGCACGGTGATGAGCCGCCGGCCGAGCTCGTGCACGGCGCGAGGCCCCTCCAGATCCGGATGCTGCGCCTTGATCGAAGCCACGATTTCGCCGAGCAGCGGCAGGTCGGCGAGGTCTGCCGTGCCGAACAGCCCGGCGCGCAGGCCGTCGTCGAGATCGTGCACGTCATAGGCGATATCGTCGGCGAGCGCGGCCACCTGCGCCTCCGCGGAAGGCCAACTCCACAGCCACAGATCCTGCCGCTCGGCATGGGCGGCGAGCGCACGCGGCAAGGCGGCAAGGTCCAGCGGGCCGTTGTGCTTGACGATGCCCTCGTGGCTTTCCCAAGTGAGGTTTAGCCCGTCGAAGGCCGGGTAGCGGTTCTCCAGCCGCGTCACCACGCGCAGCGCCTGGGCGTTGTGGTCGAAGCCGCCATAGTCCGCCATGCAGGCGTCCAGCACCCGTTCCCCGGCATGGGCGAACGGCGGGTGGCCGAGATCGTGCGCCAGCGCCAGCGTCTCGCTGAGGTCCTCGTCGAGGCCGAGCGCGCGGGCGAGCGAGCGGGCGACCTGCACCACCTCCAGCGTATGGGTGAGGCGGCTGCGGTAATGGTCGCCCTCGTGCGGCACGAAGACCTGCGTCTTGTGCGCCAGACGCCGGAAGGCAGTGGAATGGATGATGCGGTCGGCATCGCGGCGGAACGCGCTGCGCTCATGGCTGGGCGGCTCCGGCACCAGCCGCCCCCGGCTTTCCTCCGCCCGGCAGGCGAAGGCGACCCGCGGCTGCGCCCCGGCCACCGCCATGCCCGATTCCCCCTGCCTTCGAGCCGTCGCGCCCTTTGACTCGGCGCGCACAGCACCTAACTATGGTGCCAACAGGTTTCAACCATGAGACGCCCCATGACCGAAAGCGTCGCCGTCACCGAGCGCGCCGTCCGCCGCATCGCCGAGATACTCGCCACGGAGCCGAATGAAAGCGTGCTTCGGGTCAGCGTCGAAGGCGGCGGCTGCTCGGGCTTCCAGTACAAGTTCGACGTAACGCGCGAGCGTGCCGCCGACGACATCATCCTCGGAAAGGCCGGCGCGACGGTGGTGATCGATCCGGTGTCGCTGGAATATATGTCCGGCTCGCACATTGATTTCGTCGACGACCTGATGGGCGCGGCATTCCGCATCGAGAATCCGCACGCCACCGCCTCGTGCGGCTGCGGCACCAGCTTCGCGCTCTGATGCCTTCGGTCGGCGTGCTGTGCGCGCTGCCGCAGGAGCTCGCCTTTCTGCTTGATTCGCTCGAAGCGCCCGCCGGCATGGACGTGGCCGGCATGCGATTCCATACTGGCCGGCTGGACGGGCGCGACGTCGTGCTTGCCCATGCCGGCATGGGCAAGGTCAATGCCGCGATTGCCGCCAGCCTGCTGATCGAGCGGTTCGGCGCCGGGATCGTCGTGTTCTCCGGCGTGGCCGGCGGGCTCGATCCGGCTTTGGGCATCGGCGACGTCGTGATCGCCGACCATGTGGTGCAGCACGATGCCGGCTATGAGGCAGCTTCCGGCTTCGTCACCTACCAGGCCGGCCATCTGCCCTTCTTCAGCCCCACCGACCAGCTGGGCTATACCGCCGACACTGAACTGCTGGCCCGCGCCCGCGGCGCGCTCGATGGCTTGGCTTTGGCGCCGATCGCGGCGGCGGGCGACCGGCTACCGCGCCTGATGTTCGGCCGGGTGCTGACGGGCGACCAGTTCGTCAACAGCGAGGCGGTGCGCGAGCGGCTTCACCGCACGCTCGGCGGTCTTGCCGTGGAGATGGAGGGCGCCGCGATGGCGCAGGCCTGCGAAGCCTTCGGAGTGCCGTGGCTGGTGATTCGCGCCCTCTCCGATCTTGCCGGCCATGAATCGCACTTCGACTTCGGCATTTTCGTCGAAGAGGTGTCGCTGTCCTCCGCGCTGATCCTGCGGCGCCTTCTGCCCGTGCTTTGAGACCTTCGGAGGCGCCCGTGCGAATCGCCACCTGGAACGTGAACTCGATCCGCCAGCGGCTGGACCATGCCCGTGACTGGCTGGTCCAGCGCCAGCCGGACCTCGTGTGCCTGCAGGAGCTGAAGTGCGTCGACGACGCCTTTCCGCGGGCGGCGTTCGAGGAGCTCGGCTACAATGTGGCCGTGCACGGCCAGAAGGGCTTCAACGGCGTGGCGCTGCTCTCGCGCCTGCCGTTCGACGAGGTGAGCTTCGGGCTTCCGGGCGACGACGCCGACATTCAGGCCCGCTTCATCGAGGCGGTAGTCTCGACCGGGGGCGGCGTGCTGCGCGTGTGCGGGCTTTATCTGCCCAACGGAAACCCGGTGGACAGCCCGAAATACCCCTACAAGCTCGGCTGGATGGCGCGCCTGCGCCGTCACGTCGCCCAGCGGCTCGCCTTGGAGGAGCCGATGGCGATTCTCGGCGACTACAACGTCATTCCCGAACCGGAAGACGCCCGCGACCCGTCGGCCTGGATCGGCGATGCGCTCTATCGGCCGGAAAGCCGCGGCGCTTTTCGCGCGCTGACCCATATGGGGCTGACCGACGCGGTGCGGGCGACAACTGATTCGGCCGGGCTCTACAGCTTCTGGGACTACCAGGCGGGCGCGTTTTCGCGCGATAACGGCATCCGAATCGACCACATTCTGCTGTCGCCGCAGGCCGCTGACCGGCTCACCGCGGTGGGGATCGACCGCCACGTACGGGCGTGGGACAAGCCATCGGACCATGTGCCGGTATGGGCCAACCTCACCGAACGCAATTGAGGCGGGAATTTGGAGGCCGAATGCCCTTAAGTCAGGATTCGGTTACCATACGTCGCCGATAGTGGGCGAGTGTGGCGAAATCAACACAACCTTTGGCAGGATCTCAGGTTATGTTCATTCCAACGAGAGTCGCCACCCGGTGTTTCGAGGTATGTGCAACATGAAATCCGCCCTTCTTGCCGGCGTCGCCCTGCTGGCCCTCACTGTCGGCCCGGTGGCTGCCGCCGATCTTTCTAAGCCCTATCCGGTGAAGGCCCCCATCATTGCGGTGCCGACCTTCAGCTGGACCGGTTTCTATCTGGGCGCCAAC
>JBGGNI010000213.1:0-74073 GCA_041287585.1 Xanthobacteraceae bacterium | reverse complement strand
GTGGCGGCGATGAACAATATGGTGCCGGAGATGCGCGCGGTGGCAACCAGTATCTGCGGCACCTCGGACAGCGGGATGGTGCGATACACCAGCACGCCGAGCACCAGCACATAGGTCACCGCGATCGCCGCCGCCTCGGTGGGGGTGAACACGCCGGTGATGATGCCGATCATGAGGATGAGCGGCGTGAGCATCGGCAGTATGGCGCGCAGGCCGGTGACCACGACCAGGCGCATGTTGAACGGCGAGGGCGGATTGTAGCCGTAGTGCACCGAATAGAAGTGGTTGAACACCATGAAGGCGAAGGCGATGAACAGCCCCGGTATCAGGCCGGCGACCAGCAGCGTGCCGATGGACACATTGCCGATGGAGCCGGCGATGACGATGAGGATGGAGGGCGGAATGATGGAGGACAGCGTGGCGGTGCACAGCGTCATGCCCACCGCATAGCCCTTGGGAAAGCCGTGGCGCTCCATCGCCTTGATTTCGATGGCGCCGACCGAGGCGATGTCGGCGACCGAGGAGCCGGACACGCCGGAGAAGATCACCGAGGACAGCACGTTCACATGGCCGAGCCCGCCGGGCAGCCAGCCGACCATGGATTCGGCGAAGTCGAAGATGCGCTCGGCGACGCGGCCGTGCTCCATCACCGCGCCGACCAGGATGAACAGCGGCACCGCCACCAGCAGGAACGAGTTCATCGAGGAAAACATCGTCTGGGTGAGCAGATCGAGCGGCATCGGCGTGAACATGGTGAGCACGGCGACGCCGGCCAGGCCGAGGGCGATGGCGAGTGGCACGCCGAGCATGCTGAGCCCGCAGAAGATGGCGAACAGGATGAGGCTCATCATGAGTAGTGCGCTCCCGTGACGTGCTTGGCCGGCTTGGTGTGGCCGCCGGTCATCGAGACGTCGGCATGAACGCTCTCGTCCGGCGGCAGGCCCATTTCCGGCATCGCGATGAGCTCGCGCCGATGGCGCAGGGAATCGATGATGGCGAGAATGGCGATGGCCGAGGACACCGGCATGACGAGACCCACCACCCACATCGGCAGCGGCAGCGTCGCCGCTTCCTCGTTCATCATGATCTGCTGCTCGACCAGCGTGATGCCGGTCCAACCGACCAGCAGGAAGAAGCCGACCGAGAAGAAGACATAGATCGGCACGGCGATCCGCCGCGACAGGCTCGGCAGCATGGCGAGGAACACCACGACGCGGGCGCTCTCCACCGTGCGGAAGCCGGCCGCCAGGCCCAGGAACACCATCCAGATGAACAGGAAGCGCACGGCTTCCTCGGTCCAGGGCAGCGGATGACCGATGAGCCGGCTGGTCACCTGCATCAGCACCACAATGAGGATGCCGCCGCAGGCCAGGCCCGCCGCATAGTCGGCAACCAGTTCGACCAGCCGGCTGAGGGAGAAGCCGCGAGGGGACGTGTCGGTTTCGGACGCAGGCATTGGAGTACCACCTAATCCGCGAGAGGGGAGCGGCGGCCGCGCACGGTCGCCGCCGGCGGTTCGGTTCGCCGGGGTCGGGCTGTTCGGCTCAGCTCTTGCCGGCGAAGGCGGTAGTGCGCTCGAAGAAGGACGGGTCCTTAACGAGGCCCTGGAACACCGGGTAGAGGCTCTTCGACACGGCGACGAACAAGGCGCGCTGCTCGGGGGTCAAAACGTTGGTCTTCATGCCGTTCTTTTCCAGCGTGGCGATGGAAACGGCGATGTCGGCGGCGTCGGCCTTCGCCTTCCAGTCCTCGGTCTCCTTGGCGGCGTCCTTGAGCGCGGCCTTGAACGTGTCGGAGAGCGCCTGGTAGCGGCGCGGATTCATGCCGAGCACCCAGGCGTCGGCAATGTGGTTGGAGATGGTGAGGTATTTCTGAACTTCGTAGAGGCGGGCGCTCACCGGCACATTGACCGGGTTCTCCTGGCCGTCGACGACGCCGAGCTGGAGCGCGTTATAGACCTCGGCGAACGCCATCGGGGTAGGGGCGGCGCCCATGGCGCCGAAGAACTTCACCCAGAGCGGGTTGTTCGGCACGCGCAGCTTCAGGCCCTTGAGATCGTCCGGCTTGGTGATGGGCAGCTTGGAATTCGTGATCTGGCGCAGCGGACGCGACCACAAATCGAGCCCGGTGATGCCGATCTTGGAAAGATCGCCGCGCAGTTCCTCGCCCAGTTCGCTGTCGAGATAAGCGCGCAGCTGATCCGAATTGTCGAACAGATAGGGCACCGCGATGGCGGTGAATTTCGGGTTGAAGGTGGCGTAGAGCGAGGTGGCGTTCAGCAGCATGTCCAGCGAGCCGCCCGCCAGCTGCTTGACGCCGGCCGAGGGGTCGCCGCCATAGAGCGTGCCGTTCGGGAATACCTTGATTTCGAGCGCGCCATTGGTCTTCTGCTTCACCACTTCGGCGAAATGCTTGGCGGCGAGCGTGATTTCCGAGGTGTCGGCATCGGGCGTCGACAGGGTGAGCGTCTCGGCGAAGGCCGGCACGCTGAAGGCGAGTGCAGCAGCGACCAGCAGGCCGCGGATAGGAAGGGCTTTCATCTCATTTCCTCCAATGCGGGATTCTGCGTCCCGTTTTCCAAAAGACAGGCTGGTAAAGGGGTTCAGGCGTCGGCCGGGGCCTGCGCCGGGCTGTTGGCACGGCGCAGCTCAAGCAGCACCGCGCTGTGGTCCTTGTCTCCCCCGCCATGGTCGACGAGGTTCTGGAACAGGCGATCGACCGCGCTCGCCACCGGCAGGCTGAGCCCGTGAGAACGGGCGAAGCGCAGCGCGGTCGATGTGTCCTTCAGCTGGTATTTGGCTGGCCCGCCCGGCTCGAAATCGCCGCGGACCATGCGTTCGCCGTGCTGGCGCAGCACGGTAGAGTCGGCAAAGCCGCCGAGCAGCGCCTCGCGCACCTTGGCGGGGTCGGCCCCGCCGCGCTCGGCCAGCAGCAGCGCCTCGGCCACCGCGCAGATGTTGGAGGCGACTATGAGCTGGTTGGCGAGCTTGGCGAGCTGGCCGGAACCGGCCGGCCCGACATGGGTCGGGCGACCCAGCGCGGCGAACAGCGGCGCCAGCTCCTCCACGGTGCGGGCCTGCCCGCCCGCCATGATGGCGAGCGTGCCCTCGCGGGCGCCGCGCTCGCCGCCGGAGACCGGAGCATCGAGATAGTGCAGGCCGCGCCGGGCGCAGGCATCGGCCTGCGCGCGTGCCGTCTCCACCGGTATCGAACTCATCACCACCAGCGTGGCGCCGGGTCTCATGGCGGCGATGACGCCCTCCGGCCCGCCGAGCACGGCATCGCACACCGGGCCGGACGAGAGCATGCACACCACCGCATCGGCTTCCGCCGCCGTTGCGGCCGCCGTCGGGACCACGGCAACGCCGTGGGCGGCGAGCACCTCGGCCTTGGCTGCGGTGCGGTTCCAGGCGCAGACCTCGAAGCCGGCCTCGATGAGGCGCCGCGCCATGTGGCCGCCCATGATGCCGGTGCCGATGAAGCCGACACGCCGAAGTTTGTGCGCCATGGTCCTGTCTCCTCGATCGCTCACGGGTGACGGCGCGCGCCGAAGCGCACCGTGCGCTCCTCGACGATCAGCGCCGGAAACGCGGAGCGGAAGCGTGCCAAATGCGGCGTTTCGAGATGCGCGTCGAAGGCGGCACGACTGTCATAGACCTCGTAGAACAGCACGGCATCCTCTTCGCTTTCCGGCCGCACCACGTCGAACTGCCGGCAACCCGGCTCGTCGGCGACGGAGTGGCTGGCATCGTCCTGCGCCGCCGCCAGAAAGGAGGCCATCGCGCCGGGCTTCACCCGAAACTCGGCGATGACGACGAAGGGCTGGGTCGTATCGGTCATGTCGTCCTCCCGGAGACAAGCGGGCCGCGGGCGGCCCGCTTGGGCTCCCTACGCAGCGACGCTGGTGCCGGGACGGAAGCGGTCTTCCATCTCCTGGCGCACCGCCACGACGTCGAGGTCGTTGACCATCTCCACATCGTCGAAGCTGACGATCTGGTCCTTCTTGATCGGGCGCTTCAGCTTCACATTGTGCGCGAGGCCGATCGGCAAGGCGCGCAGATCGAGGCTGCGGGTCGCCGGAATGGCGTTGGCCCACACCGCGAAGCCGCCTTCGCCGTCCAGCATTTCGCCGGGCTTCATGTCCTTCTTGGCGGTGGCGACCGCATCGCCGCGGAACTCCCTGGAGCAGCCGGTCGGCTCGTTGCGCAGGCAGGCGGAGAGCACGCTGACCGAGGTCTCCAGGCCGATGATGTGGAAGGGGCGCCACATCGATGCATACCAGCCGGACGGGTCGGTGAGCAGGCCGTACTGCTTGAAGCAGGCGCGGGCATATTCATTGTGCGCCTTGAAGGTGACGAACACGCCGTAGCGGATGTTGTTGAACACCTCGCGCCCGTCCGGCTCCTGGCTGGCGGCGATGTCGACGAGGCCCGAGCGGGCCATGCGACCGCCGTCCGCCGCCGGGCGGAACACCTTGGCGAGGTCGTGCAGCCCGGCGGGCGGGAAGGCGAGGCCGTCGTCCGGGCAGTCGAGCCCGGTGCCGTTGGCCACCGCCGCCATCTCGATGGCCGCCTTGGTGCCGTCGGTGAAGGAATTGTACATCTTCGGGTTGAAGTCGCCGGCCTTCACCTCTTCCTCGGTCCAGCCGAAGAAGCCCCACACCGTGTCCGGGGTGGAATAGCGGTAGCGCGGCTCGAAGTTCATGCCCTTGCCGGCGGCGGTGATCTCGAAGCCGGTGGCGCGGGCCCAGTCGACCAGCTCGCAGATCAGCGCCGGCTGGTCGCCATAGGCCATGGAATAGATGACGCCCTTCTTGCGCGCCCGCTCGGCGAGGATCGGGCCGACCATCACGTCGGCCTCGACATTCACCATGACGACGTGCTTGCCGGCGTCGATGGCGGCGATGGCGTGGCGGGTGCCGGCGATGGGATGGCCGGTCGCCTCGATGACGCATTCGATCTCGTCGCAGGCCAGCATGGCGGCGACATCGTCGGTGACGAAGGTGGTCCCGGACTTCACCGCGTCGCCGGCGCTGGCGGCACTGTAGCGCTGGAGCGGCCAGCCGACCCGGCTGAGGGATTCGCGCGCCTTGCCGACATTGAGGTCGGCAATGGCGACCATGTGCATGCCCTCGATGCGCTGGGCCTGCGCGAGAACCATGGAGCCGAATTTACCGGCGCCGATCAGGCCGACGCGGACCGGACGGCCCTTGGCGGCGCGGGCTTGAAGCAAGGTCGAGAGATTCATCGTGCGATCCTCAGATACGGTCCTGTGGGTCATCATGTCCGGCCGAGACACGGCGCCGGCCATGGGGTCGCGCCGGCGCGGCTCCCGGTCCGGGAGGCGTCGATCGCGGCCGCACGCAGCCATGGGGCCGGCGTCGGGGACGGTTCGGTATGTCGAAGCGGCGTTTTTCCTCCACCCTGAACCGCGGGTGTTCCCCGGCTCACGGTGCGGCAGCGATCTGTCGTGCTGCTCGACACGGAACATAGGACGGAGCGTCCGTTAGTTCCATTTAGAAAGTCAGTCCGATTGATTAGCTGAGCTAAACGGAAGTGGGCGCGCAGGCGCCGCGCGTCCGGCCGGTGGTGCTCGAATCTCTTTGATCCCAGGCTCAGCGGCCGACAAAACGCGGCGGGCGCTTCTCTGCAAAGGCGGCAATGGCCTCCTTGTGGTCCGCTGTCTGTTTGGCCGCTACCAGGTGCTCGGCCTCCAGCACCAGCATTTCGGCCAGCGAGGCGGTCGGCACCGCCAGCAGATTGCGCTTCATCGCCGCGTGGGCAAGCCGGGGACCCTCGGCGTAGCGGCGCGCCAAAGCCTCGGCGGTCTCCATGAGGGCGTGTGCCGGCACCACCTCGCCGACGATGCCCCATTCCAGCGCGAGGCGGGCATCGATCGCTTCGGCGCTCAGCAGCATCGTGCGGGCGCGTGCCGCGCCGATCTCCTGCTGCAGCAGCCAGGAAATGCCGAAATCGCCCGTCAGGCCGATTTTGGCGTAAGCCGCGCCGAAACGGGCGCCCTCGGCCGCGATGCGGAAATCACAGGCCATGGCCAAGGCAAGACCCGCCCCCATCGCAATGCCGTTGACCGCGGCGATGGTCACTTTCGGTGCCTGCCGCAGCGCCATGATGACCTGTTGCCGTGCCAGCAGGTTCGATACCTGCTGCGGTATCGTCGTGGACTGCGGCTCCGCCATTGCCTTGACGTCGCCGCCGGAACAGAAGGCGCGGCCCGTTCCGGTCAGGATCATGGCCCCGACGGCATCGTCCGCCGCCAGTTCCTCGACCAGCCTCAGCAACTCGAATTGCAAGGCGGGTGTCAGGGCGTTGAGGCTGTGCGGGCGGTTCAGGGTCAGCACCGCAACGCCGTCCGAACGCGCGACCGACAGTTCCATCGTCCCCTCCGGCAGCTTCGGCACGGACCCGAATGCTAGCATGCGACCGCTCTCGGACAATTGTTTTCTGTTGACAGTTTTCAGAACGGCAGCCAGTTTCATCGCCAACAGACGAGCGCGACCCGCTTTCTTCGGCGGGCGACGCTCGCGAAGACGGAGGAATCGCATGCAGGCAACGGAGCCCGTCCGTTGGCACGACGATGGCGATATCCGCGTCATCATCGCGGAAAATCCGCCGGTAAATGCTCTTGGTTTCGAGGTCCGGCACGGCCTGCACGCCGCTTTGCTGGACGCACAGGCCACGGCAACGGTGCATGGCGTGGTGCTGGCCACCAGCGGGCGTAATTACTTCGGTGGCGCCGATATCAAGGAATTTGGCCAGCCGCCGCGCTGGCCCCGCATCTTCGATTTGATCGACCAGATCGAGCAGATGACCAAGCCGGTCATCGCCGCCATCAAGGGACATGCGCTGGGCGGCGGGCTTGAACTGGCAATCGGCTGTCACTGGCGGGTGGCGACGCCCGATGCCTCGCTGGGCTTTCCCGAGGTCAAGCTCGGCCTCATCCCCGGTGCCGGCGGCACCCAGCGGACCCCGCGGCTCGTCGGCATCGCGGCCAGCATCGAACTGATCACCAGCGGCGCGGCGATTCCGGCCAGCCGTGCGCTCGACATCGGGCTGATCGACGCCATTGCGCCGAATGATCTGGTGTCGTTCGCCACTGATTTCGTGCGCAGCCGCGGCGCGGACGGCCAAGGTCTGCGTCGGGTGCGCGATCTCCCGGTTCCGCAAGGCCCGACCGAAACAGGCTTGGCCTCTCTTGCCGATGCCAGGGCCCGCGTGGAGCAGCATGCCCGTGGCGAGGTGGCGCCGGGCATGGCGCTCGATGCCATCGCCGCTGGGCTGGACGGCGATTTCGAGGCTGGCCTCGCCAAGGAAAAGGCGATCTTCCAGACTTTGATGGAGGGCGCTCAATCCAAGGCGTTGCGTCATGTGTTCCTGGCCGAGCGTGCCGCGGCCCAGCTTCCCGATCTGGCGCCGGGCCTGGTTGCCGGCACGGTCGGGCGCGTCGCCATCATCGGCGCCGGCACCATGGGGCGGGGCATCGCCATCGCCTTTCTCACCGCGGGGTTTGCCGTACGCTTGATTGAGCCGGTTCGCGCCGTGCTCGATGCGGCCGAGGGGGCCATCCGGTCCACGCTCCACCAGGCTGTCGCCAAGGGCCGGATGCCGGCCGCGGCAGCGGACGTGGCGCTCGCCGGCTTCGCGGCGATCGAAGGAGATGCCGCTCAGGTCGGTGACGTCGATCTGGTGATCGAGGCGGCTCTTGAGGATCTGGCGCTGAAGACGGCCATTTTTGCCGCGCTCGATCGCCATGCACCGCCGCGGGCGATCCTTGCGACCAATACGTCAACTCTCAATGTCGACGCCATCGCCGCGTCGACTGCCGATCCGGGGCGCGTCCTGGGGCTGCACTTCTTTAGCCCCGCCAACATCATGAAGCTGCTCGAAGTGGTGCGCGCCGCCGCGACCGCCGACCAGACGCTGGTCACTGCGCTCGCGGTGGCGAAGCGGCTGCGCAAGGTGCCGGTGGTGGTCGGGGTGTGCGATGGTTTCGTCGGCAACCGCATGCTGGCCAAGCGCCATGTCGAGGCCGAACGTCTGCTCATCGAGGGTGCATTACCCGACGAAGTCGATGCCGCCTGGGTCGCCTTCGGCTTTCCCATGGGGCCTTTTGCCATGACCGACCTGGCGGGTGTGGACACCAATTGGCGGGTGCGGCAGTCGCGGGGGGCGGCGCTTGCCATCCACGACGCGGTCTATGCCCTCGGCCGCTACGGCCAGAAGACCGGCAGCGGCTTTTTCCGCTACCCGGCCGGACAGCGCAAACCTGAGCCCGATCCCGAGATTCGCTCGCTCATCGAGCAGGCGTCGAGGGATGCCGGTATCGAACGGCGCGCCATCGGTGCGCCTGAAATCCTGGAACGCCTGCTTTACCCGATGATCAATGAGGGCGCCCGGCTGCTGGAGGAAGGCATTGCCCGCCGTGCCGGCGACATAGATGTGGTGTGGGTCAATGGCTATGCCTGGCCGGCTTGGCGCGGCGGCCCGATGTTCTACGCCGATGGCATCGGCCTGCGGCCGATCCGCGACCGGCTCGCGGCTATGCATGCCGCCTCCGGCAACCCCGACAATATCCCTTCGGCACTCCTCGCGGAACTGGCGGGGCGGGATGGCACCTTTTTCGCGCAGAGTGGAGCCCGCACATGAAAGCCAGCGATGCCCCCGAGACTTACTTCTTCAACGCTCTGCGCCAGGGTCGCATCGAGCTGCAGCTGTGCAGCGACACCGGCCGTCCGGTGTTCTACCCACGCACCCTATCGCCCTATACCGGGTCCCCCTTGACCCAATGGCGGTCCGTCAGCGGTTTGGGAACGGTCTACTCCACCACCGCCATCCGGCAGCGGCCGGACAAGGGTGGCGACTATAATGTGGCGCTGGTCGATCTCGACGAGGGCGTCCGCATGATGGCTCAGGTGCGCGACGTGCCGGCCGATCGCGTGACCATCGGCATGCGCGTCGTCGCCGACATCGAGCAGCGCGGCGACGACAATCCCCTGATCTTCTTCCGGCCCGTCGGGGAGCTTCACTTATGAACTCGATGCGCGGCAAGGTGGCGATCGTGGGCGTCGGCACGACGCCGGCATGGGACAATCCCGGACTGAGTTCGCTCGACCAGCTTGCCGTCGCCGTGCAGGCCGCTGCGGCCGACGCGGGCCTGTCCGTGCAGGATATCGATGGCCTCTTTACAGCAACGCTATCCCAATTCATGCCAGCCATGTCGGTGGCCGAGTATCTCGGCATCCACCCGACGGTCTTCGACGGCACCAATATTGGCGGTTCGTCCTTTGTCGCTCATCTGATCCCCGCAATTCTCGCTTTGGAGGCCGGGCTGATCGACACGGCCTGCATCTGCTACGGCTCCAATCAGCGCTCCGCCGGCGGCAAGCTGATGACGCTGACCGAGCCGATGTTCTGGGAAGCGCCGTACCGGCCCCGCAATCCAATCACCGGCTACGCGCTGGCGGCGCAGCGCCACATGCATGAATACGGCACCACACGCGAGCAGTTTGCGGCGGTGGCGGTGGCGGCGCGCAGCTGGGCCCGGCTCAACCCGGAAGCGATGATGCGCGACGACTTGACCCTCGAAACCGTGCTCGCGGCGCGCATGGTCTGCGATCCGCTCTCGCTGTTCGACTGCTGCCTCGTCACCGATGGCGGCGGCGCCATCATCCTGCGGCGAGCCGGCAGGGCGGCAGATGCCCCGCATGCGCCGGTGTTCGTTCTCGGCGTCGGTATGGAAACGACGCATCGCCAGATCTCGCAAATGCCCGATCTCACCGTGACCGGTGCGGTGGAATCCGGCCGGCGCGCCTTTGACGCGGCGGGATTACGTCCGACGGACGTCGATGTGCTTGAACTCTACGATGCCTTTACCATCAATACGATCCTGTTTCTCGAAGACCTCGGCTTTTGCCGCAAGGGCGAAGGCGGCGCGCTGGTTGCCAGCGGCGCCATAGCGCCCGGCGGCTCACTTCCGGTCAACACCAATGGCGGCGGGCTCTCCTGCTGCCATCCGGGCATGTATGGCGTGTTCACCCTGATCGAGGCGACGCGTCAGCTTCGCGGGCAAGGCGGTGCGCGCCAGGTTCCGGGGGCGCAGGTGGCGCTCGCTCACGGCAATGGCGGTCAGTTGTCGAGCCAGGCCACCGCCATTCTGGGAACGGCGGCAACGCTCTGACGGCAGAGAGCGCCATGGGCGCATGAGGAGGCTGAAGTGGATCTGGGCATCTCCGGCAGGACGGCGATCGTCTGCGCATCGAGCAAGGGATTGGGCCGTGCCTGCGCACTGGCGCTGGCGCAGGAAGGCGTCAACGTCGTTATCAATGCACGCACCGCCGCCGACGTGTCGCGCACAGCCGAGGAAATTCGGGACCTGACCGGAGTGAGTGTTACCGAGGTCGTCGCCGACATCACCACCCCGGCCGGGCGCGCCGCGCTGCTGACGGCGGCGCCCACCCCCGACATTCTCGTCAATAATGCCGGTGGCCCCGGCCCCGGCGACTTCCGCGACTGGGACGAGGCCGTATGGCAGGATGCCATCAACGCCAACATGATCACGCCGATCCTGCTGATCAAGGCAACGATCGACGGCATGATCGCCCGGCGCTTCGGCCGGATCGTCAACATCACCTCGCGGTCGGTTAAGACGCCGCTGCCGGCGCTCGGCCTGTCGAATGGCGCGCGGGCCGGCCTGACCGGGTTCGTGGCGGGGCTGTCGCGGCAGGTGGCGGCGCATAATGTGGTGATCAATAATCTGCTGCCGGGCCCGTTCGAAACCGACCGCATTCGCACGAGCGCGGCCCGTGAAGCGGGCAAGTCGGGCCTCTCGCTCGATCAGATCATGGCCAAGCGCGCGGCCGAAATTCCCGTTGGGCGGCTCGGCCAGCCGGACGAGTTCGGCAAGGCCTGCGCCTTTCTCTGCTCGTCGCATGCCGAATTCATCATCGGCCAGAACCTGCTGCTCGATGGCGGTGGCTTCGCTTCGACCATCTAGGAACTGGGGTCGACATGGCGGTCCGTCGATTACTGGCCGTCCCGGTCAGTAGATTGGTGCGAGATCGCTCACGACTTGGCCGGTGTTTTCCGAGATCCACCTTTGATACGCGGCCCAGTTGTTTGCGATATGCGTATCCATCAACCGTGAAGCCTTGGCCTCGTCCCGCTCGCAGATCGCATCCACCAGTGCGCCATGTTCGGCCAGCACATCCTTGGCGCGTTCCCAGGACCGCGGGGTCAGCGTGTACCAGCGAACGCGACGGCCGAGGCTGAGAATGGTTTCGGCCATGGCCTGGTTGCCGGAAAGCTTGGGAATGGTGCAGTGAACCTCCCAATTGGCTTTCATCAACGCGGCGGGGTCGCCGGAGATGTCGGCCTCGTGCGACAGCCTCATCAACTCCTGCAGGCGTTCGGCCTTGGCGTCCGTTAGGTTGCGGGCGCACAGCACGGCTGCGTGCACTTCCAGCACGCGGCGCATGTCGAAGAATTCCGCGACTTCCGTCAGCGTGCGACGACGCACCGTTGCCCCGTGACGGGGTTTGACTTCCACCCAGCCGTCGCGTTCGAGCAATTGCAGAGCTTCGCGGATCGGGCCGCGGCTGACCGACAGCAAGCTGGCGAGTTCGTTTTCCGGCAGTCGATCTCCGGGGCGATAGCGGCCCTCGACGATAAGTTTTTCCAGCCGTTCGTAGACTTGTATGCGCAGCGGTACGGAATCAACCGGCTCGGGAACGTACACTGCGGAGGTCTCCATATCGTGCGTCATCTCGAGTTACACAACCCGCGGTGATGGGCGCGCGTCAAGTACGCCGCGTGTGGCCGATATAATCGGTTGTCCCTGCAAACGCCACTTTCGTCAAATTGTTTACAGTTGACAGAAAACGATTGGCAGCTACGGTAGGTCAACCGGTGAAACAATCGGTATCTAAAAACGCCTGGGAGGCAGACAATGACGGACGCCGCGACGTCGGGGCCCCTTGCGGGACTGCGGATACTGGAACTGGCCAATGTCGTCGCCGGGCCCACGGCCTGCCAGATCCTGGCGGATTTCGGTGCCGAGGTGATCAAGATCGAGCACCCCAGCGGCGACGGACTGCGCCGCCAGGGACACTCCAAGGACGGGGTGCCGCTGTGGTGGAAGGTGGTCGGCCGAAACAAGCGCAGCGTCACCCTGTATCTCGGTGACCCCGAATGCGCGGAAATCTTCAAGACCATGGTTGCCACCGCCGATGTGGTGGTGGAAGGTTTCCGCCCGGGAACGCTGGAAAAGTGGGGCTTGGGTTACGATGTGCTCTCCGCCATCAACCCGGGTCTCGTGCTCGCCCGCCTCAGCGGTTTCGGCCAGGAGGGGCCTTATTCGCGCCGGCCCGCCTTCGGAACCCTGATCGAATCGATGACCGGCTTCGCCCATCTCACCGGGCAGCCGGACGGCCCACCCACTTTGCCGCCGTTGGCGCTGGCCGACTATATGGCCGGCCTCAGTGCCGTCGCCGCCATAATGATGACGCTTTACCATCGGGACGTCAGCAACGGCAAAGGTCAGGTGATCGACATGACAGTGTTCGAACCTCTGATGTCCACAATGGGTGCCCAGATCGTGCGCGCCGATCAACTCGGGCTGCGCGAGACCCGCACCGGCAACCGCTCGGTCAACACCGCACCACGCAATGTCTACCTGACCAAAGACGGCAAATGGATCGGCGTCGCGTCGAGCACCAACGAAATCGCCGAACGCGTCATGACCCTGGTGGGTCGGGGCGATCTGGTCGCGGAGCCCTGGTTCAAGTCGGGCCGTGGGCGGGTCGAGAACAATGATTTGCTGGACGACGGGGTCTCCGCCTGGATCGGCAGCCACACCCGCGATGAAGTGATGGTCGCGGCGACCGAGGCGCAGGTCACCATGGCGCCCGTCTACGACATTCACGAGCTCATGGCCGATCCGCATGTCCAGGCCCGCCAGATGATCACCACCGTCGAGGACGACGAGCTGGGTCCGATCCGCATGCCCAACGTCATGTTCCGGCTTTCGGATACGCCCGGCAGCATTCGCTGGGCCGGCCAGAAGCTGGGTGCCTCGAACGAGGCTGTGCTTGCCGACGAGTTCCAGGTCGATCGCACGGTGCTGGATCGTCTGCGCGATCGCGGTTCCATCGCTTAGGCGGGAGGAGAGGAATCATCCATGGCCGAACTCAAGATCGTTGTTGCCGAAGGCACGTTCGCCGGCATCTCTCTCGACCAGCGCCGGATCGGAGACACCACGGTCAGCGTCTGCCTGGCCCCGCTTGGCAACGCCGAGCAGATCGCGTCCGCCACCGCCGATGCCGACGGCGTCATCGTCGGCCTGCAGAAATTCGGCCAGACGGAACTCGCGGCCGTCGGGCCGCGTGTTGCGGCGCTGTCGCGCGCCGGCATCGGGCTGGACTCCATCGACCTTGAGGCCGCCCGCGACCGCGGCATTGCCGTCATTCATCAGCCCGACTACGCCACCCAGGAAGTCGCCAGCCATGCCGTCGCCATGCTGCTGGCGGTGAACCGCAGATTGCTGGAGGCGGACCGCATTGCGCGTGCGGGCTGGCGCGGCCGGCGGGCAATCTCCGACATCGCCCCGCTCCACCTGATGACGGCCGGCGTCGTCGGGGGCGGTGCCATCGGGCGCGCGGTCATTGCCAGGCTGCTGCCGCTGGTCGGGACCGTACTGGTGTTCGACCCGTTCCTGAACGCCGCGCCCGTCGGCAGTGAACGGGTTGAAAGCCTGGACGAACTGCTGCGCCGAAGCGATGCGATCACCCTGCATGCCCCGTTGACGGCACAGACCCGCCACATGATCGGCGCGGCAGAGCTCGCGAAGCTGCCGCCTGGCGCGGTGGTCATCAATGTGGCGCGCGGCGAGCTGATCGATACCGACGCCTTGATCGCGGCCCTGCGCTCCGGCCATCTTGGCGGCGCCGGCCTCGATGTCTTCGAAGTCGAGCCGGTGCCGGCCGAGCATCCGGTCAATCAGGCGCCAAACCTGCTCGTCAGTCCGCATGTCGCCTTTCTGTCGACCGCGGCCGTGGCGAAGCTCGAGCGACAGGTCTTCGACGACCTGTGCACGTTCCTGACCGAAAGGAAAGTCAGCGGAGGGCGCATCGCCATTCAGCCTTGAGACCGAGCGGGGACGACCGAAAACGGCGGCCCGCGATCCATCAGGAGGAAACGCCAATGAATCGGAGGAAGGCCATGACCAAACGTTTCGCCGCCATAGTGACGGCTCTGGCGATCAGCGCTGCCGCGGCGTTGCCGGCGACGGCGAAGAGCGGCGTCGAACTGCTGGATCCCGCCGTTCTAAAGGCTGCCCGTGCCGAAGGATCGGTAACGGTGTACGGCGCGCAGAGCCAGGACCTGCTCCAGGCCACCGCTGCCGCCTTCGAGGCCGCCGTGCCGGGAATCAAAGTCAACATACTGCGCGCGGCATCCGGCACGCTCGCCAACCGCTTCATGTCCGAGGCCGAGGCCGGAGTCTTCGAAGCCGACGTCCTCAACTCGGCCAATGTGCTGATCTTCACCAATCGCCCGGCCATGTGGCGCCCCTTGACCGTGGAGACCATTCCCACGGTCGCGGCCTGGCCGTCTGACCAGTTGCACAATATCTACCTGAATTCGAGCCAGGGCCCGCAACTGATCGCATACAATTCAAACCTCATTGCCAAGGACAAGGCGCCCAAGACCTGGGAGGACCTGCTCGACCCCAAATATAAGGGCAAGGGCATGATCGTTGATCCGCGTGCCTCCAATACCTACCTCAATTGGGTCAACCTGATGTACGAGACCTATGGCGCGACCTATGTCGAAAAACTGCGCGCCCAGAATTTCGTCCCCGTCGAGGGCGGCACTCAGGGTGTCCAGCAGGTTGCCGCCGGAGCCTATCTGGTAGTCATTCCGCCCAGCTTCGCCCACGTCCAGCCCTTGCTCGACCAGGGCGCACCTCTTGGCTACGTCTATCCTTCCGAAAACTCCAGCGTTCCCCCTCTCGGCCCGCAGCATTCGTGGGGCCTGCCGGCCAAAAGTCCGCATCCGAACGCCGGACGGGTGTTCATGACCTGGCTGCTGACGCCCGAAGCGCAGCGGATCAATTGCGGCGGCAACTCCGCGTCGGTGCTGCTGACCGATTATGAGGGCTGCCCGAGCCCGGTAAAGGGGTTCATCTCCGCCGATCAGCCGATCGCCGCCGACCGGAAAGCCAAGCTGCTGGCCCTGCTGGGCTTGCAGTAAGCAACGGCCCGCGCCGCACGTCGGCGGTGCCTGCACCGTGGCTGGCCAAGTGCCAGCCCGGTCGTCGCATCGGAAGCCAAACACCAGTTCCCCAGGCGATCAGGGCGATCAGCGGAGTTATTGCCGTGAGCATTCATCAGCACTTTGCGCCCGCGGGTACCGATCATCCGGTCGATGCCGTTCATCGCATCCGTGTGGTGGATCTCGTCAAGACGTATAAGCGCCAGTCAGGCGGCGGCGTGGTCGTGCCGGTGAACCATGTGAGCCTCGACGTTTCGGTCGACGAGATGCTGGTCCTGCTCGGTCCCAGCGGCTGCGGCAAGACCACGTTGCTGCGCTGCGTCGCCGGGCTCGAGCGGCCGGATTCGGGCGAAATCTACATAAACGGGCAATTGGTCTTCTCCGCCGCCAGGAACATCTTCCTGCCACCGAACCGCCGTCCCGTGAGCATGGTGTTCCAGTCCTACGCGCTCTGGCCACATATGAGCATCTTCGAGAACGTGGCCTATCCGCTGCGTTCGCGCGGGGCCGCCGCCGGGGAGATCCGCAGCCGGACCATGGAGGCGCTTCGGGTGGTGGGCCTCGATACTTTGGCGCCGCAGTATCCCGGCCAGATTTCGGGCGGCCAGCAGCAGCGCGTGGCTCTGGCGCGGGCGGTCGTCGCAGGAACCGGCGTTGTGCTGTTCGATGAGCCGCTGTCCAATGTGGATGCCAAGGTACGCGAACAGCTTCGCCTCGAAATCCGGCGGCTGCAGCAGGCCCTTGGCTTCTCCGCGCTCTACGTGACGCACGACCAGAGCGAGGCGATGGCCGTTGCCGACCGGATCGCCGTTCTCGGCGACGGCAATCTGGTGCAGGTCGGCACCCCCGAGGAGATCTATAATCGCCCCAACTCCTCCTATGTCGGCCGGTTCATCGGCGGCGCCAACATCTGGCCGTGCAAGGTGACGGCGGTCGACGCCGACAGTATTCGGGTTGCAACGCAAGTCGGCGACTTCATTGTGGATCGCCTGTCACCGATGGTGCAGGGCATGCCTGAACCCTCCTTGGGCGCAGACATGCTGCTGCTGGCGCGCCCCGAAGCCATGGCCTTGCAGGCCGGCCGGCCGGTCGACCAGACCAACAGCCACCGATGCACCATCGACACCCGCGTCTTCCTCGGGCCGCAGACCGAATATCTGCTGGCCATCGGCGGCGAGCGGCTGCGCGCCACGCTGAACTCGGGGGCCGGCCTGCGTGTCGGCGACGAAGCCTGGCTCGCCTTGTCGCCGCAGAGCCTGCGCCTGCTGCCGCGCGATGCGGCGGCAGGAGTTGCGTGAGATGGCCATGATCACAGACCTGCGCGATCCGGGTCGCGATGGCAGCTGGCTGCCCCGTATCTCGATCTTCGACGGCTTCTCCATGACGGTTGCCGTCGGCATCGTGTTCCTCATCCTCTATCCGGCAGCAATCATGCTGTACCGGGTGTTCTTCCCGCAGGGATCGCTCGATCTGTCGGCGTTCGGCATGGTGCTGGCGGCGCCGTGGCTGGGGCCGACGCTGTTCAATACGGTCGCCGTGGTTGTCAGCGCCGGCGCCCTGGCGGTCGTCACGGCTTCCATTTTCGCCTGGCTCAACGAGCGCACGGATGCACGGCTTGGCACGCTGGGCGACATATTGCCGATCATTCCGCTGCTGGTCCCGGCGGTTGCCATGGCGATCGGCTGGATCTTCCTGGCGAGCCCGGGAGCCGGCTTTATCAACGGTTTTCTCGCCGCGACGTTCGGCCGGCTGGGCATTCCCTTGCAGGTCAACGTCACCTCCTGGGCGGGCGTCATCTTTGTCTACACGCTATACTTCATTCCCTATGTCTACCTGATCGTCGCCAGTGCCTTCCGCAATGTCGATCCGGCGCTGGAAGAGGCCTCGCGCCTCTCGGGCGCCAGCACTTGGATGACCCTGCGCAAAATCAGCCTGCCGGCGATCAAGCCCGCCATCTTCGGCGCCGCGCTGCTGGTCGCCATCGTCGGATTTTCGGTCTACTCGATCCCGGTCGTCATCGCCAACCGCGCGGGCATCGACATATTGTCCGTCCGCATCCTGCGCTCGCTGACCTTCGAATATCCGCCGCGTACCGACCAGGCGGTGGTCCTGACCCTGTTCATGCTGGTGGTCGTTGCCGCGATCTGGCTGGTGCAGCGCCGTGTCACCCGGGCCGGCCGCTTTGCCACCATCGGCGGCAAGAGTGCGCGCCATATCGTGGTCGAGCTCGGACCTTGGAAGTGGCCCGCACGCGCGATCATGATCGCCTATGTCGTCTGCACCTCGGTCTTGCCGTTGTTGGCATTGCTTATTGTGTCACTGCAGCCGTTCTGGCAGGTCAATATCAACCCCGCCGTTTTCACGCTCGACAATTACTACAATGTGCTCATCCGGCGCCCGATCACCAGCGTCGCATTCCAGCACAGCCTCGGGCTCGGCCTCGTGGGCGGCTTCGTCGCCATCAGTCTCGGCGTCCTGATGGCGGTCTATGCCAAGAGTGCGCCGGGCGTGGTCGGCCGGACCATCGACGGTGTCACCAAGCTGCCGGCCGCGCTGTCCCACATCGTCATCGGCGTGGGGTTCCTGCTCGCCTTCAGCGGCCCGCCGTTCAATCTGTCCGGTACGCTGTTCCTGCTTTTTCTCTGCTACATCGTGCTGCATATGCCCGAGGCATCGATCGCGGCCAATGCGGCGGTGAGCCAGGTCGGCGACGACCTGCTCGAAGCCTCGTCGGTTGCCGGGGCCTCGCAGGGCCGAACTTTCCGCAAAGTGCTGCTGCCCCTGGTGCTGCCCGGGCTGGTCAGCGGCTGGGCTCTGCTCTTCGTGCTCATGGCCGGCGAACTGACCGCCTCGGCATTGCTGGCCGGCACACGCAACCCGGTGGTGGGCTTCGTGATCCTCGACATCTGGGAGCAGGGTACGTTCGGCACGCTGGCGGCGCTGGCCTTCTCGTTCACCCTGGTCACCAGCACCATCGTGCTCATTGCGACGCGCCTGAGCCGCCGCGGCTTTCACGCACGCTAGGCGTGAGCGTTCTCAGCGATGACGTTCAAACGCGGAGCAGGGCTATGAACAGGCGAATCCTGCTCTTCATGATTCAAGCCGTTACGCTGCAGATCATCGCCGTGGTGCTGCGCGTCGCCACATCCTATCAGGGCATAGAACTCGGCATGTCGACGCTGACCATCGGTTTGGTGTCGTCGAGTTTCGCGCTCTTTCCGATCTTCTTTTCTGTGTTTGTCGGCCGGTTGCTCGACCGGCACGGAGAGCCCCCCGCGCTGCTCGGCGGGAGCGTCTTCCTGGTGGTTTCGGCCGCGCTGTTCCTGCTGTTTCGCGGCAGCGCGCTCGGCCTCACCGCCGCTACCATGGCGCTCGGGCTCGGCCATTTTCTGACCATGGTCGGCCAGCACTCCTATGTCGCGTCGCATAGCGACCCGGCGCGCCGCGATGCGCAGTTCGGCTGGTATGCCGCGGCCATTTCGCTGGGCCAGGCGATCGGGCCTGTGCTGATTGCGCTGCCGGCGCAGGGGACACGCCCGGATATGGGGCCGGTCTTTCTCATCGGCGGCGGCGTTGCGACCTTTCATTTCCTCATTACCCTGCCCGTGGTCAGGGGGCTGACGGCGCCGGTTCCGGTAGTGGCCGGCGATCGCAGCAAGATCGGCTCGCTGGTGCGCATTCCCGGCCTGCCGACGGCCATCCTCAGCGGCATCGCCGTCATGGCGGCGCTCGATCTGCTGGCCATTTACCTGCCGGTGCTGGGCACCGAGCGCCAGATCGAAGCGGCCGTCGTGGCCAGCCTGCTCTCGCTGCGGGCGCTGGCGACGCTGGCGGCGCGGCTGGCCTATGGCAGCATGATCAGGCACCTGTCCCGCAACGCATTCCTGGCCCTGACCATTGGCGGCTCGGCCATCGGGGTTGCCCTGCTGACGATCCCGGCGCCGCTGCCCTTTCTGGTGGTCGCCATCCTCATCACCGGTTTCGGCCTGGGTGCAGCTTTGCCGATCACGCTTTCGATCATCATCGATATCGCGCCACGCGCCGACCGCGGCACCGTCTTGTCGCTGCGGCAGTCGGCATTGCGGCTTAGCCAGGTCTTCATCCCGGTGGCGGGAGGCGGGTTGGCGCTGTTCGCCGGCGTTTCCGGCGTTTTCCTGCTGCTCGCGGTGTTCCTGGGCGGAGCAGCGCTCGTCGCCGCCAAATCGATTCCGAGACCAGCATGAATATTTTTGAAAAAAGGGAGGCATAAATGACCGCTGAAAACCATGAACTGGTGACCTACAGCGTCGAAGACCAGATCGCGACGATCACCCTCAATCGCCCGGAAAAGCTCAATGCCTTTTCCGACGATTCCGTTCTGCAATTGGGTG
The DNA here is from genome assembly GCA_041287585.1 of Xanthobacteraceae bacterium. Lineage (GTDB taxonomy): Bacteria > Pseudomonadota > Alphaproteobacteria > Rhizobiales > Xanthobacteraceae > Ancylobacter. The sequence continues at coordinate 54,419 of JBGGNI010000213.1, read as the reverse complement.
CCGCGGTGCGCCGCTTCGACATCGATCCCGACGCGAACATCGCCATCATCACCGGCGCCGGGCGCGCCTTCTCCAGCGGAGCCGACGTTCATCAGCGGCAATTGCGTTCGCGGGAGGAGTTCGCCAAGCATGGCGGCCCCCAAGCCTGGGGCGCGCACGCTTCCGACATTCTGACCCGCTCGGTCAATTGGAAGCCGGTCATCGGCGCGCCGCATGGGTATGCCATCGGCATGGGGCTGGGCCTCATTTTGCAATGCGACCTCATCGTCGCCGAGGAAGGAACCCGCTTCCAGGTCACCGAAACCACCCGTGGCCTGCCGGGGTCGCGCTATTGGGCCTTGCTCAACTTCCGCGCCGCCAACGCCTTCGCGGTCGAGGCAACGCTGACCGGCCGATTCTTTACCGCCGAGGAGGCCCTGGCCGCCGGCGTCATCAACCGCGTTGCTCCCAAGGGCGAATATATCCGGCAGGCGCGCGAACTGGCGCAGCAAGTGAATGCCAATCCTCCGCTCAGCGTCAGGTCCACCGTACGCACGCGCCGCTGGTACATGGACCAGGCCGAGCGCGAGGCCTATGCGCAGACCAACCCGCTCAAACTGCACCTTACCGAAGACTTCGCCGAAAGCGCCCGTGCCTTCGCCGAAAAGCGCAAGCCGGCGCCCTACAAAGGACGCTGATGGCCTCGTATCGGCCAGACGAGGCAAGCGGCAACAGTGCGCACGAGCAAGTACATGATCGATATAGCGCCGTCCAATACCCACAGTACGGAGGATCTGGCGCGCGAGGGCTGGAGCGTCGAGCCCGATGACGGCTTCATCGGGCTGGTCGGCCCGGTTTGGCGCGCGCCCGACCGCTTCGGACATCGCTACGCCTTCCTGGCCGAGTCAAAACACCGCAACCGTCGCGGCGTGGTGCAGGGTGGAATGTTGATGACCTTTGCTGACCGTGCCATGGGCGGCGCGGCGCGCAACAACGATCCTGCTATCAAGCAGGCCACGGTGCAGCTCAATGTCGACTTCATCGATGCCGCTTGGCTTGGCAACATCGTCGAGATCGACTGCGAGGTGATGCGCCGCACGCGAACCATTATCTTCGTCCGGGGCCGACTGTTCGAAAAGCAACGGCTTATTGCAACGAGCCATGGCATCTGGAAGATACTGGCCTAGGAGCATTCGACACCGGTGTGTGCGTCCCCGCCACCGGCGGAAGACGGAGGGCCGCGTTCGATGCCGATAATGACGGTTCGATCTTCTTGAAGGCTCGCTGATCGCCCTTTCATTCCGGCCGCGCGCTCCGATCGGGCATCCTCGGCTACCGTCGCAACCCGTCCGTTCCGAACAGCGCACTCCCGCTGTCGTGGGATTGTCGAAAACAATTTTGTAAACAAAAGACAAAAACGTTGACATAAAGCCGGACGCTGTCTACTCCGGTCAATCGAGGGCTCGCGAATGGCACATTTTATTCTGCAACGATTGGCTCACAGCGCGGCGACGGCGCTCATCGTTGCGATGCTCGCTTTCGGGCTCGCTCGTCTTGCCGGCGATCCGGTGCCGCTTCTCATGCCGTCCACCGCCACCAACGAAGACATCGAGTTCTTCCGCCGTCAGCTTGGCCTCGACAAGCCGATCCCGCAGCAGTTCGTCACTTTTATCGGTAACGCCGTGCGCGGCGACTTCGGCAGTTCCTTCCGCTACAGCGTTCCGGCCTTCGATCTGGTCATGAGCCGCGTGCCGGCAACGGCCCTGCTCGCCTTTTCCGCACTTTTCCTCGCCGCCGCCATCGGCATCCCGCTCGGCATACTGGCGGCGCTGCGGCACGGCTCCATCTCCGACCAAGCCATACGCTGGGCGGCCACCGTCGGTCAGGCCGTGCCGAATTTCTGGTTCGGGCTGATGCTTATCCTGGTGTTCGCGGTCTCGCTGCGCTGGCTGCCGACCTCGGGTTACGGAACCGGCGCCCAGCTGATCATGCCGACCGTCACCCTTGGGCTGACAACAGCCGCCTACATCACCCGAATCACGCGCTCCAGCATGATGGAGGTGATGCAGGCCGATTTCATCAAGCTGCAGCGACTAACCGGCCTGCCGCAACGGCTGATCATCTGGAAGCATGCCCTGCGCAACGCCTCGATCCCCGTAGTGACCCTGACCGCGCTGCAACTGGGAGCGCTGCTCGGCGGCTCGGTGGTAACCGAGGTCATATTCGGCTGGCCCGGTCTGGGACACCTCACGGTCAGTGCCATCATGTTCCGGGACTTTCCCGTCATCCAGGCATCGGTGATCGTAATCGCGGGCTTCTTCCTTGTGGTCAATTTTCTGACCGATATCAGCTACCGTCTTCTTGATGCTCGGGTGCGGTTGTGACGCACATACCCGCCGCCCAGTTCCAGAATCCGCCTGTCCGGCGCGTGCCGGGATTTCTGCTGCGGCTTTGGACATCGTATCGCGCCGCACCCGCCCCGCTTTTCGCTCTGCTCGTCGCCGGCATCTTCGTATTTTCCGCAATCTTCGCCGACTGGGTGTCGCCCTACCCGCCCGGTCGCGTGAGCTTCCTCAATTCGTTGGAACCGCCGGCCTGGCAGGACGGCGGCTCGATCAAGCATCTGCTCGGGACCGACCAGCTCGGCCGCGACCAACTCAGCCGGCTCATCTACGGTGCGCAACTCTCGCTCATGATCTCGGCGATCGGCGTGGTCGGCGCCGGCGTCTTTGGCGTCTTCCTCGGCATCCTTGCCGGCTATGGGCCGAGTTGGATCGGTGCCATCGTCATGCGGACAGTCGATGCCTTTCTGTCGATGCCCTTCATCCTCGTGGTCCTGGCTTTCATTGCTGCGGTCGGCGTGAGCTTCCAGAGCATCGTGATCGTGATGTGGCTGACGAATTGGCCGCGCTATGCGCGGCTGGTGCGTGGCGAGGTGCTTAAAGTCCGCGAGGCCGATTTCGTGGCGCTGGCGCGGGTGGCCGGCGTGAAGCCATGGCGGATCGCCGCCGTTCACATTCTCCCCAATGTGATGAATTCCGTGATCGTGCTGGCGACCATCGATGTCGGGCGCGTCATCGTCTTGGAAGCGACGCTCTCCTTTCTGGGTCTCGGGATCCAGCCGCCCGACACCTCCTGGGGGCTGATGCTGGCCGACGGGCAGGTGTTCATCACCCATGCCTGGTGGCTGGCGGCATTTCCCGGCTTGGCGATCCTGTTCACCGTGCTTGCCTTCAACCTGCTGGGCGACTGGTTACGGGACCGGCTCGACCCGCGCATGGGGATCAACTGATGGCTGCCGAGCCGTTGCTTTCCGTAAGCAATCTCAGCGTCGAGATCAGGTCGCGCCGCGGGCTGGTCTGCGCGGTCAGCGACGTCAGCTTCTCGGTTCAGCCGGGCGAATTTGTCGGAATCGCCGGTGAGTCGGGCTGCGGAAAATCGACTCTCTGCCACGCAATTTCACGGTCGCTGCCGCCGGCGGCAACACTGAAGGGAAGCATCAGGCTCGATGGCGAGGAGATTGCGACCAAATCCGAAAGCCAGATGCGCGGCATCCGCGGTCGCAAGATGAGCATGATCCTGCAGAACCCGCTGACCTCGCTCGATCCCGTCTTCAAAATCGGTGCCCAGATCGATGAAGTGCTGCGCCATGTCGTCGGCTTGAGCGGCGAGGAGCGCAGGCGCCGCATGCTTCAACTTCTCGAACAGGTCCACATTTCCGATCCCGAGCGCCGTGCCCGGAGCTACCCGCATCAACTGTCCGGCGGCATGCGCCAGCGCGTCGTCACGGCTATGGCGAGCGCGCCCAGGCCCATGCTGCTTCTGGCCGACGAGCCGACAACCGCACTCGACGTCACCATCCAGGAGCAGATCCTCGGCCTGTTCCGGGAGATTCGCGACCTTACCGGCTGCACCTTCATCATCGTCACGCATGACCTCGGCATCATCAGGCGGCTCTGCGATCGCGTTCTGGTCATGTACGGCGGACGCCTCGTGGAGGAGTCGCGGGCTGCCGAAGCATTCGCGCATCCCAGACACCCCTATACCGCCGCCCTGGTCGGCTCCCTGCCCCGGATCGGCGATCGCCGCCGCCGGCTCCAGACCATCGAGGGGGGCACGCCCGATCTTGCCAAAGCGATCGAGGGATGCGCGTTCGCGCCGCGCTGCGCATTTGCCATAGAACGCTGCGCGGCCGAGCGCCCGTTGCTGACCGGCGAGAAAGGCGGCCGCGCCGTTGCCTGCCATCTCTTCGATGCGGCTGCCTTGCCCGTCGTCGCGGCACCGGCCCTGTCGCAGGTGCGGCTGTGACGGCCCGGCCGTTCGTGCGCATGACCGGCGTAACCAAGCAGTATGCACTGCCGCGGCAGTCGCTCTTTGCGCGATCACCCGAAATAAGCGCCGTCCGCGGCGTGGACATCGCCATACATAAAGGCCGCACCTTCGCCCTGGTCGGGGAATCGGGATGCGGCAAGAGCACGCTGGCAAAATTGCTGCTCCGTCTCGAGGTGCCGACTGAGGGAACGGTCGAGATCGACGGGCAGCAGCTTTCCGGCCTGACCGGCGCGGCCGACCGGCGAATGCGCAGCCGTGTGCAGGTCGTCATGCAGGACCCGGTCGCGGCGATGAACCCGCGGGAACGGGTGCTGAACTACGTATCCGAGCCGCTTCGTGCCCAGCGCCGTCTGACGCGTGCTGAAAAGACCGAGCTTGTCGAAACGCTGCTTCGCCAGGTCGGCCTGTCACCGGAGACCGCGCAACTCTACCCGCACGAGTTCAGCGGCGGCCAGCGGCAGCGGCTGGCTATCGCGCGGGCACTGTCCGTTTCGCCGGAACTGATGGTTCTCGACGAACCGGTATCGGCGCTCGATGTGTCGGTGCGGGCGCAGATCCTGAACCTGTTGAAGGACCTGCAGGAAGCGCGGTCGCTGACCTATGCGTTCATCTCCCACGATCTGGCGATCGTCGAGTTCATGGCCGACGAAGTCGGCGTGATGTATCTCGGCAAGATCGTCGAGACAGGCGAACGCACGCAGATTTTCGAGAATCCGCGGCATCCCTACACGCGCGCGCTGCTCGATCTTGCGCGATCGAACGAAACCGGCGCGGTGCCGCAAAGCCGAACGCTCGCCGGTGCTGTGCCCAGCCCGGTGGACATTCCCCGCGGATGCGGCTTTGCCGGCCGCTGCACCTTCGCCGTCGCACGCTGCAACGAGGAGCAGCCGCAACTCGAAATTCTCGACACAACCCACAGCGTTGCCTGCCACAGGCACCGAGAGCTAGCAGCCTAAAATCAATAAACAAGGAGGAAACCGTCATGATCTCAAGAGGACGCCTACTGCATACGCTTCGCGGCCTTGCGTTTGCCTTCACTCTTACGTTCGTCGCGTTTCAGCCGGGCCATGCCCTGTCCAAGCCGGGCCAAATCGTCGTGGCCGTCCAGCAGGACATATTCATCACCGATCCGCACCGGGCAACGAGCGGTGTCGACTTCGCCATGTTCGCCAATGTCTATGAAGGGTTGGTCGGAATCGACGATCAAGGCAAGCTCGTCCCAGAACTGGCGACCGAGTGGACGGCCGACCCCGCCGGGCAGGTTTACACCTTCAAGCTGCGCAAGGGCGTGAAGTTCCACAATGGCGACGCTTTCACCGCGGAGGACGTGGTCTTCAGCTGGAAGCGCGCCAAGGATCCCGCGAACAAGAACGTGCATGCCAGCACCGTCGCCGCACGTATCGTCTCGATCGACGTCAAGGACGACTACGATATTACGATCACCCTCGATGCCCCGGATTATGCGTTCCTTGAGAACATCAATCCGCATTGGCTTATCGTTCCGAAGAAATACGTCGAGGCGATCGGCTCCGCCAATTTCGCCGACAAGCCGATCGGTACGGGACCCTTCAAGTTCGTATCGCGGTCGGTCGGCACCAGCATGGAGTTCGAAGCGTTCAAGGGACATTGGGGTCGCGCGCCGACGATCGACGGCGTGACCATGAAGGTGGTGCCGGACGATGGCGCCCGTGTTGCGATGCTGCGCACCGGTGAAGCCGACATGGTTCAGAATGTTCCGCCGTTCATGAAGGCGGCACTCGATGCCGGCCCCGACACCAAGACCGTGCAGGTCGAGCCCTACATGATGTTCTTCCTCGGGCTGAATGCACAATCGCCGGTGTTCGATCTCAAGCTTCGCCAGGCGCTTAACCACGCGATCGACAAGAGGGTCATCGCCGAAAAGCTCTATTTCGGCGCGGCGAAGCCAATGACCATGTGGTGCGTGTCATCGGTCGTCGGTTGCGAGCCGATGGGTAAAGGCTACGGCTACGATCCCAAAAAGGCCAAGCAGTTGGTGGCCGAGTCCGGTTACGACACCAGCCGGCCTATCCGCCTCTGGGCCATGGCGGACAACGTTCCGCACGCCAAGGAACTGGCCGAGGCACTGGTTTACTTCTTCAGCGAGATCGGCCTGAAGGTGGACCTCAGCCTGCACGAATACGGCACGCTGCTGGCCTTCCGCGGCGCCGAGGTGAAGGATTATTCCAAGCACGATGTGCTGCAGTACCGCTGGATCGAGCACAATTCCGATCCGCTGGCACGGCTGGAGCGCGTGGTCGGCAAGGGTGGCTCGGCTTCGTTCTACGACGATCCGACGCTGAACGCACTGCTGGAAAAGGTGAAGAGTGCGAAGACCGAAAAGATTCGTACCGAAAATCTCCATGAAGCGTTCGCCTATATCGACAAGCAGGCCCTTGTGGTGCCGATGTTCACGCTCAACTCGATCTGGGGTCTGCGCAAAAGTCTGGCATGGAAGCCGAGGGCCGGCTTCGCACATGCCGTGCTCTGGACGCTCGGAGCCAGCAATTAGTCGCCGAAGGCCCCCGCCGCAAGCCGGGGGCGTTCGGCCGGTCGCGAACAAATACCTGCAAGGACCACGCTATGATCGCGTCGTTGGATACCGATACCATCACTCTGTTAAAGTCCACCAATACGGCAACGCTGACGACCATCATGTACAAGCGCGGCTTGCAGCATACCTTTCTTCGCGGCGTCGGTCCGTTGCGCGGAAATAGCTACCGGTTCGTCGCTCCCGCCTTCACGGTTCGAACGGTGGCGGTGCGGGAGGACAAGCTGGAACTGGACAGGAAGCTCGATCTGGAGAACCCGCACAACAGCGTGCAACGCCAGAGTGTAGAGCGATGCCCGCCCGGCTACGTGATGGCCATCGAGGCACGAGGCAATGCCTTCGGCGCCGTTGGCGGCGCCATCCTCTACGAACGCATGGCCATTCGTGGCGTGGCCGCCGTGGTTACCGACGGCGGCTGTCGGGACGGCTTCGAAATCGAACATCTCGGCATGCCGGTCTATCTCAGTGCCGTCTGCCCGCCGCCGACTTACTTCGCACACCGGTTCGTCGAGATGGAATGTCCCATCACGATCGGCGAATGCGCGATCTATCCCGGCGACTACCTCGTCGGCGATCCTGATGGGGTGGTCGTCGTGCCGCACGAGATGGCGCCCCAGGTCGCACGCGAGGCGGCGGACTACGACGACATGGAGGACTATGTCCTCAAGAAAATCCGTGCCGGCGCCATCGTATTCGGGACCTATCCACTGCACGGCGACGAACTGGCGCGCTACCGGCAAGAAAAATCCGTGTCGAAATGAGCTTGTCATCGTGATGCAGGATCTGACTCCTCTCGGCAACATACTCGGCACCCGCGGATTGCTTACCGATCCCTCCGATCTTGCCGGCTACGGGCTGGACTGGCGCGGGCGCTTCCAAGGCAGGCCGCTGGCCGTGATTCGTCCCGACAATACGCAGCAACTGGCGCAATGCCTGGCCTGGACCTACGCCAACCGCATCGCGGTCGTGCCGCAGGGCGGCAATACCGGCATGTGCGGCGGCTCGGTGCCCGATGGCACCGGCATGCAGATCATCGCCTCGACGTCGCGAATGAATCGCATTCGTGCCCTTGCACCGCTCGACAACGCAATCACCGTCGAAGCCGGCTGCGTCCTGGCGACGATCCAGGATGAGGCGAAGCGGCTCGAAAGACACTTTCCCCTTAGCCTGGGCAGCGAAGGCAGTTGCCAGATCGGCGGCAATATTTCGACCAATGCCGGCGGCACCGAGGTGCTCCGCTACGGTCCGATGCGCGATCTTGTGCTCGGCCTGGAGGCCGTCCTGCCGGACGGGCGCGTGGTCGAGGGGCTGCACACGCTGCGCAAGAACAATGCGGGCTACGATCTCAAGCACCTCTTCATCGGGTCGGAAGGAACGCTGGGCATCGTCACTGCCGCGGTGTTGAAGCTGTTTCCCAAGGCGCGCTCGTCGGCAACCGCGCTCTGCGGCCTGTCGGGGCTCGATGCGGCGCTGACACTGCTCGAGCGTTGCAACCAGGCGCTCGGTCCCGCACTCGGAAATTTCGAGGTGATGGACCGCGGCCAGATCCGTCTCGTTCAAAAGCACACCGCTCTGCGTCTGCCGATGAAGGAACCCCATAACTGGTATGTGCTGATCGGCGTTGCCGATCCCGCGCCCGACGCCGGGATCGGTGAACTGCTGGAGGACATACTCGCAGCCGCGCTGGACGACGGGCTGCTGGCCGATGTACTTATCGCGCAGAGCGAGGCGCAGGCGCAGCTATTCTGGGCCATTCGCCACGAAGTCTCGGACGCCAACCGCGCGGCCGGCATGGTGCTTTCGCATGATACCGCAGTTCCGACGTCTCGCACCGCCGATTTCATCCGCGAAGTCGACACCGCGTTGCGCGGTCTGGAAGGCGGGGCGTTTCCGGTTTATGTCGGCCATCTTGGCGACGGAAACATCCACGTCGCGGTCATTTTCCCGCGCGATCTCTTCAGCAAGGCGAGATTTGAAGAGCTGTCAAGCGAGGTCAGCGACCATGTCTACCGGATATCCCATGCCATGGGCGGCAGCATAAGCGCCGAGCATGGAATAGGCCAGACGCTGCCGCGCAAGCTGTCGGCCTACAAGGATCCGGTGCAGATCGAGTTGATGCGCACCTTGAAGGCCGCACTGGACCCCCGTGGCTTGATGAATCCCGGCAAAGTTCTGATCACTTCATGAGCGAGTAAATAATTCTCGCAGTACAGCGGTCTTGTTCGTGAGCCGTTCTTCTTACACGCATGGATAGCCTGGCGGCAACACGATCACCATTCGATATCCGTCCGCGCAAAACAAAGCGCTTTAACCAGGAGGAAACAACATGACCATTGGGCAACGCACAAACCGGATTGTCGACGTCGATCGCACGCAACTTACCGAATACCAGGAAAAGGTCATTGCACGGCTTGAAAGCGGACGCGGCACAATCTTGCCGCCCTACAAGATATGGATTCAATCTCCGGTGATCGCCGACGGAATGGAAGTGATCGGCACGCATCTAAACACCGGAAGCTCGTTCGATTACGCGGAACGCGAGATCGGCATCCTTATGACGGCCGTGTTCTGGCGGTCCCCTTTCGTCATCACCGCCCATCTGCGCCATGCCCGCACCGCCGGCGTCGCGGAGCCGGCATTGGAAAGCATCCTCGCCGGTACGCCCGCTCGGTTCGCCAACGAGCGGCAGCAAGCCGTGCACGACTTCGTGCAGGACTCACTCGCCGGAGGTTCGATCGAAGACGCTGCTTTCTTCGGCTACGAGCAGATCTTCGGCCGGGCGGGGATTGCCGAGCTTCTAACGCTCATCGGCTACTACACATCCGTCGCGCTGGGCCTGCGGATGCATGAGGTGCCGCCGCCGGTACGGCAGGGCTAAAGAGCCTGTTTGGCAATGCCCAAACTCGTCATCCCGGAACGGCCGAAGGCCGTATCCGGGATTGGGTGGTGAGGTAGCGAGCGCTCCCACAGGGGCTCTGCGCGCCGTTCAGGCCGCTTGGCGAATCTCCAGCGAAACGGAAAGCGCCTGCAGGCGAGCTTCGAACCGCTCGATAAGGCGATCGAGTTCCGCTAGGTCGCGGGCATCGAGCGCTGCGCCGGGATAGCGAACGGTCCCCGTAGAAATCGCGCCGCGCCGCCGCAGTATCTCCTTGCGAACGGAGAGGCCGAAGGCGGCTTGTTTTTCGTGACGGATCAGCGGCAGAAGCGCATCGTGCAGATCGAACATCTTGTCCGAATCGCCGGCCCAGAATTGCTTCGTCATTTGGGTGATGGCGTCGGCATAGGCGACGCCGATCATGGAGCCGTCGCAGCCCCGCTCCAACTCCTGCGGCAGGTACATGCCGTTGCTGGAGGTGAGAATGGAGGCCTGCCGCGCCTCGCCATTTTTCCGCGCTTCGAGGATTTGCGAGAGCTTCTGAAGGCCCGGAAAAGGCTCATGCTTGAGCATGATCACAGGCTCGATCTTGGAAATTCTGCACCAGGCCGCGACGGTGAGTTCCACATTGCTGACCGGAGGGTCGTCCTGCACGCAGATCGGCACGCGCCCGCCGGTCTCCTTGGCATATCGTTCGAAGAAGCCGACGACGGCGTCATCGGTCTTAAGGCCTTGGAGTGGCAGCAACATGACCGCGTCGGCGCCATTTTCTACGGCATAGGAACCGACTTCGGCCGAGCGGGCGAGGCTTTTGTCGGAAACCCCGACCACGATCGCCAAACGCCCTTTGGCGCAGCGCAGGAATTCATCTATGCAGGCCTTGGTCTCGGCGGCCGACAACTTGAAAGCTTCGCCCATGACGCCGAGAATAGTCAAGCCGTCAACACCGCAGCGCTGATAGTAATCCACCATCATGCCGATGTCGTCTAGGGCAAGTTCGCCGTTTTGGTGGAAGGGCGTCGGAACGATCGGCAGGTTGCCGCGAAAATTTCGGTGAAGTCGGACAGGTGGCATCGGCGCTCCTCGGATTTCACTGGATGGGTGTGGCATAATAGGATTCACCCCCGCAACGGTCAATTACATACCATACTGTTTACACTATCGTCGACGTTATGCTATAGATATCGGCAAGCGGAGCATTTTGGTGGGCGGTAGAAAACCGCCAGCAGGCGATCTCGCAGGTCGTCGGCAGGTGCTCCGAGGGAGGAAATTCATGAAAGCCGCATGGCCAATCGTGCTCGCAGCCTGGCTGACTGCCGTATCAGTGCCCGCGACGGCGCAGAGCCAGAAAGACCTGTTAGCGGGAGCCAAGACCGAACAAAAGCTGCTTCTATACTCCACCGGCGACGCACGCAGCTGGGACGCGACGCTGAAGGCGTTCGAGGCCAAACATCCCGATATCAAGGTGGAGATCCTGGAGCTTGGTGGTAATGAATTGTGGGAGCGATTCCGTGCCGAGTCGGCCTCCGGCGTTCGGACCGGCGATATTGCCGTCGGGGGCAGCCCGCACCGTTTCGTCGAGGCGTCCGATCGTGGCGAGCTGATGGACTACAAGCCTGCCGGCATCGAAAAGCTGCCGACCTTCCCCGACGCCGTTCCCGGCGTGACGGTCATCGCAGTCGATCCGCAAGTTATTCTGTTCAACAAGGCCATCTTGCCCCAAAAGCTGTGGCCTACTGGAATAGCCGATCTCGCCGAAAAGGCGGCCGCTAATCCCGAAATCTTCAAAGGAAAGATCTCGACCTTCGACCCGGTGTCATCTTCGGTCGGGCCTGGCTACAATCTGGCTATCTATAGCGTTATGGGCGACGAGAAATATTGGGCCAGCATGAAAAAACTGCTGCCGTCCTTGCGCTACGAGTCGGGTGGCGCGGCGATGCTGGAGAAGGTGACCTCCGGCGAGCATGTGGCGGCTTTTTTCGTCGGACGTAATCTGACTGTTTCGCGAATCACCGGCGCCCGTGAGCGAATCGTCGGCTGGACCTATCACGACGATGGCGAACCGCTTCAGCTCCGCTCCATGGCGATCATGGGCAACGCAAAAAGCCCGAACGCCGCGAAGTTGTTGGCGAGCTTCCTTGTCTCGGAGGAAGGCCAGGCAGCGTACGGTACCAGCGGATCGTCTCCGGTTCATCCGGACGTGCCCGCTGCGGCCAATACGGTGCCCTACTCCAAGCTTCTGGAGCAGATAGGCGGAACCAAGAACGCCGGCTATTACGGCTTCTCACGGGCGATCTTCGACTATCAGAAGACCTTTGCCCCGAAGATCAATCAGATAATCGGCCGCTAAGCCGCAACGTGACGGGGGCCGGCAGCGTAGGCAGCCGGCCGAGTCGTTTCTGCAGGCTGTCGTCCGAGGAACATATGACCGTTGCACAGACAAACGATTTTAAAATACCGAAAACGCCGCTCGCCGTGAGGTTCTCGCCATCCGCGGTCGTGCCCTGGTTTGTCATCATATTGACCATCGGGCTCGTGCTGCTGCCGCTTGTGCCGATCGGATATCAGGCGCTGCTCGACCGGCCGCTTTATGATGCGGGCGGCAAGCTGACGCTGAAGAACCTGAGCGATCTGTTCTTCGATGCCCGCTTTCACGCAGCGGTCGGCAATTCGCTGCTCTTCGCAGTCGGCGCCACGCTGATCGCTCAGCTGATGGGCGTCACCGCGGCGGTGCTGGTTGGCCGCACCAATATCGCCGGCAAATCGCTGATCATTGCGCTGGTCGTCTGGCCGATGCTGGTTTCCGATCTGGTCAAGGCGCTGGGCTGGTCGATCATGTACGGTCCGGCGGGGTATGTTACGCAGTTCGCGTCGCTCAATCTCGGCCTGCCGGCCTGGAACTTGAATTCGCTCGGCGGCATGATGATCGTCGGCGGCATATCCCATGCGCCGCTCGCCTATCTTTTCTGCATCGGCGCCGTCCGCGCCATGGATCCGGCAATCGAGGATGCTGCGCGCACGGCGGGAGCCTCGCGCCGCACGGTGCTGTTTCGCATCGCTCTGCCGTTGCTGCGGCCGGCGCTCATCGGCAGCACTTTCTTCAATTTCATCATGTGCCTTGAGACGCTATCGATTCCGCTGATCTTCGGCAAGCCGTCCGGCATCATGCTGTTCACCACCTACATCTACATGAACAGCGTGCAGGCGGTGACGCAGAATTACGGCATCGTTGCCGCTTCCAGCTTCCTTCTGCTGGCGGTCCTGCTGATCACGGTCAAGCTGCAGCGCAAGATGCTCGGCGACACGCGGCGCTTTATCACCGTCGGCAGCAAGGCTGGGCGCCAGAAGGATTTCGAACTCGGGGCGTTCCGGTGGCCGGTAAGCATCGCCACCTTGTCCGTCATGATCGCGGCCGTCGGCATACCGCTGCTGGGCGTTCTGCTGCAGGCGTTCGCGGAGTTCTTCTCGCCGCTGATACCCTACGCCGAGGTCGCGACGCTCGACAATTTCCGCTACCTCTGGTCACGGCCCATCTACACCAGGGCGCTTGTGAACTCGCTCATCATTTCAAGCGTCGGGGCCGCCGTCGGCGTGGTGCTCGTCTTCATGATCGCCGCGATCGTCACGCGCACCCGCAACAAGGCCGGCCCGGCGCTCGAGGCGTTCGCGATGCTGCCGCGTGCCGTGCCCGGAATGATCGCCGGCCTTGGCTTCTTCTATGCGGCCGTCCTGTTTCCCCCGCTTGGCTGGACCCGCGGAACGCTGGTCATCCTGATCATCGCCTTCATCATGCGCTATCTGCCGCTCGGTCTTGGAACGCTGATGCCGAGCATGATGCAGGTCAGCGCCGATCTGGAACACAGCGCCCGCACCTCCGGAGCATCGTGGCTGAAGACGATGTTCCACATATTGCTGCCGATCTTGAAGCCCAGCCTGCTCGCAGCCTATACCGTGCTGTTCCTGCAGTTCTTCAAGGATTACGCGACCGCCGTGTTTCTTTATTCGCCCGGAACTGAGATTCTCGGCACGGTCATGCTGTTGCTGGTGTGGGACGGACATACCGGCGCGGTTGCGGCTCTCGCCACCGTACAGGTGTTGCTGACCTTCGCGTTCATCGTCACGGTCGGCCGCCTGTCGAAATTTAAGCTCTATGACTGAAGGTGTTGTCCATGTCCGACGTGACGCTCCAGGATGTATCCCGCCTCTACGGAACGAAGGCAGCGGTGAAGACTTTGTCTCTCGTCGTCCCGGACGGTTCTTTCGTCTCGCTGCTCGGTCCGTCCGGTTGCGGAAAGACGACGACGCTGGCCATGATCGCCGGGCTGGATCGGCCGACGGGTGGGCGCATCTCCATCGGCGGTACACTCGTCGCTGACGGGGCGGCCGGCTACATGATGCTGCCGGAAGCGCGCAATTTGGGCCTCGTCCCTCAGAGCTACGCCCTGTGGCCGCACATGCGGGTATCGCAGAATGTCGGGTTTCCCTTGAAGGTGCGGAAAATGCCGGCGGCCCAGCGCCAGCAGCGCATCGCGGAGGCGCTGGCGCTGGTGGAGATCGGGCACCTGGCGGATCGCTATCCGCATGAGCTGTCCGGCGGCCAGCAGCAGCGTGTCGCCATCGCCAGAACGCTGGCCTATCGGCCCAAGGTGCTGCTGCTCGACGAGCCGCTGTCCAACCTCGATGCAAAGCTGCGTGAGCGCGCGCGGCATTGGCTGCGCTCCCTGCAGCGCGAGCTGAAGATGACCACGATTTTCGTGACGCATGATCAGGGCGAGGCGCTGTCTCTCAGCGATCATGTCGCCGTTCTGGACGGAGGAGAGCTTGCGCAATACGGCACGCCGGAAGACATTTATCTTCGTCCGGCAACACCGTTCGTCGCCGATTTCATTGGCGGCTGCTCTTTCGTGAAAGGCGCGGTGGTGGCAAAGGGGGCGCGGGGCCAGCCGACTGTCAGGCTGGACGGCGGCTCGGTCCTTGCGCTGGGCGTGCAGGACCGCGACTTTGCCATAGGGCAGACGGTGTCCGCTGCCGTGCGGCCCGAATGGCTGACCGTTGCCGGCACACACGCTCCCAACGTCATCGCCGTGAAGATCGACGGCCTGGAGTTCTCCGGGGACAGATACAACGTCTTCGGAACCCATGGCGGCCATCCGATCCGCTTTTCATCCGAAAAGCGCATCGATGGCGAGGTGGGCCTTGCCTGCGACGTCGACCGTATCGTGCTGTTCTCCGCCGATGCCATTGGCCGATGCGGTCCGGAAGCGGCGCCGAAGCCGTAGACGCGAAGAGCGAATGGACCTCAATCGTGCTTAATTCCGGACAGCTTATCGGAAGGTGGTGGACACTGTTTCAAGCACTCTCTCAGTCACCGGGACGGTACTTGTTCATGGCGAGCCATTCCATATACGTTTCCCAAACCTTGGCGTTGTGATGGTCCATCGCATTTGCCGCGGCACTGGACTCTCCCGCCACGATTGCGTCCACGATGTCGCGTTGCTCGGTCAGGATACTTTGCGCCCGGTCGAAAATCTGCGGCGTCAATGTGTACCAGCGAATGCGGCGGTTAACCGTCCGGAACAGTTCGGACATCGTCGTGTTGCCGCTCAAGGTCGGCAGGAAATTGTGAACCGCGGAATTGGCCTCGATCAAGCCGGGCATGTCCTTGGCGATGAACAAGGCCTCGGCGCGATCCTGCAATTTCTTCAAATGCCGCTTCTCAGCGGCGGTGATACGGCCGGCCGCAATCTCCATGCTGCGGCGTTCGAGCGTGCGGCGCACCTCGAACAGTTCGGCTACTTCGGGCGTCGTCCTGCGCCTCACCACCGCGCCATAGCGCGGCCGCGTCTCCACCCACCCATCGCGCTCGAGCAGTTGAAGGGCCTCGCGAACCGGACCGCGGCTGACCTTGAGGGCGTTGGAGAGTTCGGTCTCGATCAATCGCTCGCCCGGCTGCAGGACGCCCTTCATGATCATGTTTTCGATCTTATCGTAGGCCTGAATCCGCAGCGGCAGCGGGGACGACACTTGCGTATCGGTTATGATGACGTCTTTCATCTCCCATCCAATTCCGTCCGAATCCGAGGCACCGGCCGACGCCTGTGAATGCTTACCAACTGGCCCGAAAAAAGCTAGGGCGTCATTTGCATAAACTGTAGACAGTATGGTTGACAGTCACCATACATAGTTTCTCAAAACGTTTAGACGGGAGCCTCCAATGAAGCTGGTGCGGCATGGCATTACAGGGGCGGAAAAGCCGGGCATTCTCGACGCGGAAGGCCGCGTGCGGGACCTCTCGGCCGTCGTCGCCGACATTGCCGGCGACGTGCTGTCGGATGAAGGGTTGAAGCGGCTAAGCGCACTCGACCTGGGGAATCTGCCGCTCGTTCCGGCCAGCACGCGCCTGGGACCATGTGTCGGTCAGGTCGGCAAGTTCATCTGCATCGGCTTGAACTATACGGACCATGCGGCAGAGGTGAACAAGCCCGTTCCGCCGGAGCCGATCATCTTCCTGAAGGCGAACAGTGCCATTTGCGGCCCGAACGATGATATCGTCATCCCGAGAGCGTCGAAGTCGACGGATTGGGAGGTCGAACTCGGCGTCGTAATCGGCACCACCGCCAAATATGTCAGCGAGGCGGATGCGGCGGCCCATGTCGCCGGGTACTGCACCGTCAACGACGTCAGCGAGCGCGACTATCAGATCCGTCGCGAGGGGCAGTGGACCAAGGGCAAGAGCTGCGACACGTTCGGCCCGCTGGGGCCCTGGCTGGTGACCCGCGACGAGGTGCCGAATCCCCACGCGCTGAAGCTGTTCTGCGAAGTCGATGGCAAGCGGATGCAAGACGGCACGACCGCCACCATGGTCTTTGGCGTTTCTTTCCTGGTGCACTACCTCTCGCAGTTCTTCACGCTGTTTCCCGGCGATATCATCGCAACGGGCACACCCCCCGGCGTGGGAACCGGGCACAAGCCGCCCGTCTTCTTGCGCGCCGGCCAGCGCATGCGCACCGGCGTCGAAGGTCTCGGCGTCCAGGACCAGCTCCTCGTCCAGGGTTAGGCCACCGGCCGTCATGCCGGCCGCGCGGCAAGGCCCTGCACCCGCGGGTCGTCCAGGCGGCCCCCGTGGATCAGCAGATAGTATTCGCGTGCGCTCGCCACCTCGCTGGAGAAGGGAACCTGCAGGTCGCGGGCGCCCTCCTCGTGCACCAGCAGGACGGCAGCGCTACACTGCCCCGCGCGTGTTCAGGAACACCGCATAGAGCGAGGTATGGCCGCAAATGAACAGCCGGTTGCGCGCCGCGCCGCCGAAGGCGAGGTTGCCGACCCGCTCCGGCACCCGGATCTTGCCGATCAGCGCGCCGCCCGGCGTGTAGCAGTGGACGCCGTCGCCCGCGCTCGACCAGATGTTGCCGTCCGCGTCGACACGCAAGCCGTCCGGGGCGTGCGGGCTCACCTCGGTCAGCACTGCGCCGCCCGATAGGGCGTTGTCTGGCCCGACATCGAAGGCGCGGATGTGGCGCGGCCCGTCCTCCGGCCCGATCCAGCCGGAATCGGCGATGTAGAGCCGGCTCTCGTCCGGCGAGAAGGCCAGCCCGTTCGGCTGCACGAAATCGTCCGACACAACGTTCAGCGTGCCGTCGCGCGGGTCGAAGCGGAACACGTAGCGCCCGTCCTGCTCGCTCACCGCCTTGCCGCCCTCATAGTCGGCGCTGATGCCATAAGTGGGGTCGGTGAACCACACCGTGCCGTCCGACTTCACCACCACATCGTTCGGCGAATTGAGACGGCGGCCGCGATAGCGGTCGGCCAGCACGGTGATGCGCCCGTCCGGCTCGGTGCGGGTGACGCGGCGGGTGCGGTGCTCGCAGGTGACGAGACGGCCCTGCCGGTCGCGCGCATTGCCGTTGGCGAAGTTCGAATCGGCGCGGAAGACGCCCGCGGTGCCGGTGTCCTCGCACCAGCGCATCAAGCGACTGTTGGGGATGTCGCTCCAGATCAGGCAGCGCATATCGGCGAAATAGACCGGCCCCTCGCACCAGCGCATGCCGGAATGCAGGGTCTCAAGCCAGGCGATCGGGATGACATAGGCGCGGAAGCGCGGATCGAGAATCTCGAACGGATCGGTCGGCATGCTGGCGTTTCCCTGTTGCCGCCGGGGTTTGCCCCCGTGTCGGCATGCAGGATGCGCCGGCATCAAGTGCTTGCACAACTGGTATAATGAGATAATGTTATCATCATCGTGCAGCCGAAACAGGCGCATCTGAAATCGATGAAGAGCCCCGCAAGCGGGCCGTTTTTGGGAGGAATACCGATGGACGTGAAGACCCTTACGCTTGCCTTAAGCACGGCCGCGCTGCTCGCTACCGCCCTGCCGGCCGCGGCGACACCCGACAAGCCGGTGATCGCCCTCTCGAATGCCTATTTCGGCAATAGCTGGCGCCACCAGATGGTCGACGCTTTCGAGGCTGCCGCCAAGAAGGCGAAGGCCGAAGGCAAGATCGCCGACTATATCATCCTCAATGGCGACGGCACCGTCGCCCAGCAGAACAGCCAGCTCGCCGAGCTTATCCTGAAGAGGGTCGATGCCATCGCCATCGACGCGGCGTCCGAGACCGCCGTCAACGGCGTGATCGAGAAGGCGTGCAAGGCCGGCATCAAGGTCATCAGCTTCGATTCCGTCGCCTCCGCCCCGTGCAACTACCAGCTCAATTTCGACTTCAAGGGCTATAAGCGCGAGCAGGCCGAGTGGGTGCTGAAGAAGCTCGGCGGCAAGGGCAACATCATCGTGGTGCGCGGCGTGAAGGGCTCGGCGCCCGACGCCGACATGTTCGGCGCCCAAGAGGCGGTGCTGAAGAACTATCCGAACATCAAGGTCGTGGCCACTGTCTACGGCCAGGCCACCGCCTCCGTGGCGCAGTCCGCCGTGGCCAACGCGCTGCCGAGCCTGCCGCATGTCGACGCGGTGCTGGCCCAGGGCGGCAGCGACGATACCGGAATCGCCCAGGCCTTCGACCAGTATGGCGGCGACTACGCCAAGAAGATGCCGGTGATCGAAGGCGGCGGCTCGTCGAACTTCATCCAGTGGTGGGCCAAGCAGCGCGAGGCCAATAAGTATTCCACCATCTCGATGAACACCACGCCCGGCATCGGCGGCGCCGCTTTCTGGCTGGCTTACGAGATCGTCAAGGGCGCCAGCCCGTCCAAGATGATGATCATGCCGGTCGCCACCGTTACCGACGACAATCTGAAGGACTATGCCAACCTTCCCGCCGGCGTCATCGTCAGCCCGTCCTATTCGCAGGACTGGGTGCAGCAGAACCTGATCAAGCCCAAAGCCAGCAACTGACCGGCCAGGGCCTGGTGCCATGACCGCGGCTTTTCGTGCCGCGCAGGACGCCCCGGCGCAGCGCGTCGGGGCTGCCGCGCCCGATGATCGCCTTGCCGCCGCACCCAAGGCGGTGGCAAGGCTTGTCGGCATCTGCAAGGCCTTCGGGCCGACGCAGGCCAATGACCGCATCGACCTGGTGGTGGAGGCCGGCGAGGTGCTGGGGCTGGTCGGCGGCAATGGCGCCGGCAAGTCGACCCTCATGCGCATATTGTGCGGCGCCGGCCGGGCCGACACTGGGAGCATCGAGATCGGCGGCGTGCCGATTGATCGCGATCTGTACGACACCACCTTGGCGCAGCTTGGGGGCATCCGCATCGTCCACCAGGAATTGTCGCTGTGCGACAATCTCTCGGTGGCCGAAAACTTCTTCCTGGAATCGCCGGAGGCGGCGAGGGCGCGGCCCGGCTGGCGCGCGCGCTACCGCCAGCGCGCGCATGCCGCGCTGGACGAGGTGTTTCCCCGCCACGGCATCGATGTCGACGCGCCGGTCGGCCATTTGCAGATCGGCCAGCGGCAGATGGTGGAGATCGCCCGGGCGGTGGCCGCCCCGCGCGTGCGCCTCATCATTCTCGACGAGCCGACTTCCTCGCTCGGGCTGGAGCGCAGCCTGCAGCTGCGCGCGCTCATCAAGGCGCGGGCCGCTGCCGGCCTCTCCTTCATCTTCATCAGCCACAAGCTGCAAGAGGTGGTGGATATCGCCGATCGCGTGCTGGTGCTGCGCAACGGTCGAGCGGCCTGGACCGGGCCGAGCGCGCAGGCCTCCGTCGCCGCGCTGGTCAGTGCCATGGGCGGGCCGACCGAAGGCACCCTGCGCAGCCGCCGCGCCGCCCGCGTCGCCGGCACCGAGGATACGGCGGCGGTGGCGCGCCTTTCCGGCCCGGTGGTCGCCCCGCTCGGCCACGACGTGGTGCTGCGGGCCGGCGAAGTGGTCGGCCTTGCCGGCCTGGAGGGCTCTGGCCAGCGCGACCTGCTGCACCGCCTGTTCGGCACGCCGCGCGGCGGCATCTCCCGCGAGGGCGGCGCCAGCTTCGTCTCCGGGGACCGCCAGAAGGAGGGCGTGTTTCCGCTCTGGAGCGTGCTCGCCAACATCGCCGTCGGCCGGCTGCAAGGCCGCGCCCCGCTCGGTCTGGTCTCCGACACGGCCGAGCGCGCGGCGGCGCAGCAGGCGGCGCAAGGACTGAAACTCGACCCGGCGCGTTTCGATGCGCCGATTCTCGATCTGTCCGGCGGCAACCAGCAGAAGGCGCTGGTCGCCCGTGCGCTGGTGGGCGAGGCCCGCACCATTTTGTTCGACGATCCGACGCGCGGCGTCGATGTCGCCGCCAAGGAGGATTTCTACGCTTTGGTCGGCAGCGTCGCCCGCGCCGGGCGGCTGGTGGTGTGGCACTCGACCGAGGACATCGAGTTCCTGGAATGCGACCGCGTGCTGGTGTTCTCCGGCGGGCGCATCGTGCGCGAGCTGGTGGGGGCGCAGATCAGCGAGCAGGCCATCGTCGATGCCTCCTTTGCCGAAGCGGCGGCGCTGGAGCGCGACGGTACCGCCGGCCAGCGCGGCTTCGGCGACTGGCTGGTCGATCTCGCGCCGTTCGCCAGCCTCATCGCCGTGTTCGCCCTGATGGCGTGGGTGAACCCGATGACGGTTTCGCTGTTCGGGCTCGATCTGCTGCTGGGCCCCGCCATTGCCCTGGTGCTGGTGGCGCTGGCGCAGATGTTCGTGGTCGGCGGCAGCGAGATCGACCTCGGCGTCGGCGCCTTCGCCGGCCTCGTCAGCGTGGTGAGCGCGACGCTGCTGGTGGACACGCCCGCGCTCGGCTTTGCCGTGCTCGCGGCCGGCATCCTGGCGTATGCGGCGATCGGCGCCACCATCCAGCTGCGCCGCATTCCGGCCATCGTGGTCACGCTGGGCGCCTCCTTCATCTGGATCGGCATCGGCTACAGCCTGCAGCCGACCCCCGGCGGATCGAGCCCGGACTGGCTGACGGCGGCGCTGTCCTGGACGCTGTTCGGCCTGCCGGCCAATCTGGTGCTGATCGGCGTCGCCGGGCTGGTGGCGCTGGCCATCGACCGCGCCCCGCTCGGCGTGGTGCTGCGCGGCTTCGGCAATAATCCGGCGGCGATGCGGCTCAGCGGCTGGTCGCCGCTGCGCTACGCCATGGTGCGCTATGCCATCGCCAGCCTGTTCGCCATCGCCGCCGGGCTGGCGCTCACCGGCATCAACACCGCCAGCGACGTCAATGCCGGCGGGCCGTTCACCCTGATTTCCGTGGCGGCCGTGGTGATGGGCGGCTGCGCGCTGATCGGCGGCATGATCTCGCCGCTCGGCGTGGTGGCCGGCGCGCTGACCCTGGCGCTCATCGGCGCGCTGCTCGGCGCGCTGAATGTGAGCACGGACTACAATGCCGCGGTGCAGGGCGGGCTGCTGCTGGCCATGCTGGTGCTGCGCACGGTTGCCGACCGCAGGAGCGCGAACCGATGACGGGAATGCTTCGATGACGGATTGGCTGGAACGCAACCGCTGGGTCTGGGCCGGGCTCGGCGTGCTGCTGCTGTGGGCGATCCTCTCGGTCACCACCGGCCGTTTCAGCCTGCATTCGCTGTCCGGGGTCGCGGTCTCGGCCAGCTTTCTGGTGCTGGTGGCGCTGGGGCAGATGCTGGTGGTGACCACCGGGCGCGGCAATATCGACCTGTCCATCGCCAGCGTGCTGACGCTCAGCGCCTATGCCAGCATCGTGGTGACGCAGGGCGCGGACGCGCGCCTGCCGCTGGCGCTGGGTGCGGTGCTGCTCATCGGCCTCGCCACTGGCGCGGCGAACGCGCTGCTGGTGGTCGCCTTCCGCGTTCCCGCCATCATCGCCACGCTGGCCACCGGCTACATCCTCGCCACCGGCACGCTGATCGCCAATCGCTGGGCCAGCGGCTTCACCGTCAGCCCGTTGCTGAAGACGCTGGCGGCGGGGCGGATCGAGGGCGTTCCGCTGATGCTGCTGGTGGCGCTCCTGGCGGTGGTGCTGGTCGGGCTGGTTTTGCAGCGTACCGTCTATGGGCGTGCGCTCTCGGCCGTGGGGCAGAATGAGCGGGCGGCGGCACTGGCCGGTATCGCCACCGGGCGCATCGTCACCTCCGCCTTTCTCGCTTCCGCGATGCTGGCCGGCCTCACCGGCATGCTGCTCGGCGCCTATGTCGGTGGCGCCTTTCTGGAAATGGGCGCGCCCTATCTGCTGCAATCGCTTGGCGCCGTGGTGCTGGGCGGCTCGCTGATCTTCGGCGGGGCCTCCACCGCGCTCGGCACGCTGTTCGGCGCGCTGCTGCTGGTGCTCATCGTCACCACCATGCAGATCGCCGGCCTGCCGCCGGGCACGCAGGACATCGTTCAGGGCTTCGCCGTCATCGCCGTGCTGGCGCTCGCCGGCGGCCGGGCGGTGCGCCGGCGGCGTGCGGCGCCCGCAAATGGGAGCGCCTGAGGCATGGATACGCTGCACGTATTCGGCACCAACGAGGCGGTGCCGCCGCCGCGCCTGCTGACCGCCGGGGCGTTGAGCGCCGAGTTTATCGACGGCAATCTGCGCAACATCCGCATCGGTGACATTGAGGTGCTGCGCGCGATTTCCTATGTGGTGCGCGACAAGGATTGGGGCACCTATGTCCCGCGCATCGACGATGTGGTGCTGGAACCGCGCCCCGACGGCTTCAGCCTGCGCTACGCCGCTGTGTGCGAGGGCGCCGATGGCGGGCGCCTCATGTGCCACGCGCTCATCACCGGCGATGCCTCCGGCCTGCGCTTTGAGGTGGAGGGGGTGCCGGAGCGCGACCTGCTCACCAATCGCTGCGGCTTTACCGTGCTGCACCCGGTGGTCGGGCTGGCCGGCCGGCCTGTGGAGGTGGAGCATGTCGACGGCTCGGTGGAGCGGGCGCCGCTGCCGGACCTGATCGACCCCTGGCAGCCTTTCAAGGATATGCGCGCCATCATCCATGAGGTGGTCCCCGGCGTGTTCGCCACCTGCCGCATGGAGGGCGATGCCTTCGAGATGGAGGACCAGCGCAACTGGTCCGACGCCTCCTACAAGACCTATGTCCGCCCGCTCGCGCTGCCCTGGCCCTATACGCTGCCGGCCGGCGAGCCGGTGCGGCAGTCGGTGGCGCTCAGCATTCGCGGCGGGGCGCCCGCGGTCATCGGCCGGGCGCAGGCCGCCGTGCGGATCGAAATCGGCGCACAAGCCGGCCGCATGCCGGCTATCGGGCTGGTGGTGACGCCGGAGGAGGCTGCCGCGACGCTGGCCTGTACGGACGCTCTCACCGAAGTCGGCCCGCAGAGCCTGCTGCTGCATTTCGACCCCACCGCGGGCCACGGCCTGCCGGCGCTGCGCGCCCTGGCGCAGGTGGCAGCCCGGCACCGCGGCGAGATCGTGCTCGAATGCGTGGTGCCGGGCGTGGCCGCTCCGGCGGAGGAACTGCAGGAGGTGGCGCGGCAGGCGGCTGCCGCCGGGCTGCGGCTCGACGCCATCGCGGTGAGCCCGGCCGCCGATCGGCGCTCCACGCCGCCGGGCAGCGCCTGGCCGGCCTGCCCGCCTTTGGAGGAGGTGTACGCCGCCGCCCGCGCCGCCTTTCCGGGTGTTGTGCTGGGCGGCGGCATGTTCAGCTATTTCACCGAGCTGAACCGCAAGCGCCCGCCGGCGCATCTGCTGGATTTTGTTACACATTGCACCTGCCCACTGGTGCACGACGCTGACGACCGCTCGGTGATGCAGACGCTGGAGGCGCTGCCCTTCATCGCGCGCTCCACCCGCGCCATCATCGGCGAGGGCAAGCCCTACCGTATCGGCCCCTCGACCCTCGGCATGCGGCAGAACCCCTATGGCTCGCGCACCCTGCCGAACCCGCAGCGCCGGCGCATGACCATGACGGCAGACGATCCGCGGCAGGACGGCACGTTCGCCGCCGCCTGGATGGTCGGCTACGCCGCGCGGCTGGTGCCGGCCGGCGTCGCCTGTTTCACGGTGGGGGCGATGACCGGGCCGTTCGGACTTATCGGCCCTGCGGGACGCCGGCCGGTGTTCGCCGCGGCGCGGAGCTTAGCGGCGCTCGGCGGCGCTGCGGCTCTGGCCTGCCTCTCCAGTGCCGAAGACCGCGTGCTGGCGCTGGCCGCCATGCGGGCCGATGGCGGGCGCGTATTGCTGGCCGCGAACCTGACCGCGGGCGAGCAGGTGCTGGAGCTGTCCGGCGGCGGTCAGGTAAGGTTGATGCCTTACGATATAAAGGAAATCGATTTCTGAACGGTCAGGCCGGATGGGTGTAGAGCGCGCTGGAACGGTCCAGATGCTTCACCATCGCCGCCTCGGCGTGCTCGGGCTCGTGGGCCTCGATATAGCCGAGGATCAGGTCGTGTTCCACCAGCGTCAGGTTCTCGCGCCCGGTCCAGGTTAGCATTTCGGTATGATATTGCCGCAGCCAGCCCAGCATGGCTTCGCTCACCGCCTCGAAGATCGGGTTGCCGGAAATCGCCGCGATCTGGGCGTGGAAGCGCATATCGGCAGATATGAAGAGGTCCGGCTCGCTGACCACCTTGGCCTGCTGATCCAGCGTGGCGCGCAGCCGCGCCACATCGTCCCGCGTCGCCCGCACCGCGGCCTCGCGCACCATGCCGCGCTCGAAGAAGCGCCGCGCCTGCTTGAGCTGCTCCAGGCTGTCCGGCGAGGCGGACAGCAGCATGCTGGCGGTGAGGTCGACCTGCTGGAACAGCGAACGCGCGGTGAGCTGCTGCACGCGGGCGCGCTCACCATGGGAGATGGCGATCAGCCCGATATTGGCAAGCGCCTGCATCGCCTCGCGAATCGCCGGCCGCCCGACGCCGAAGCGGTCCATCAGGTCCCGCTCGGACGGCATGGCGTCGCCGGGCGAGAGTTCGCCGCCGGTGATCATCGCCTTCAGGCGATCGAACACCTCATGGGAGAGTTTTCGGCGGATGATGGTCTCCGAAACGCTCACCATTGTCTCCCCTGCCGGGCCTTAAGTGCTCTGGTACATTGATCATACCACAGGCTGTGTGCGCCGCACGCGGCTCAATGCCCCATAAAACGCAGCGGCCACAGCACCAGCTGCGGAAACAGCACCATCAGCAGCAGCACTACGAACTGCGCCAGCATGAAGGGCCACACCGCCTTGATCAGGTCTTCCATGCTGACGCGGGCGACGCCGGAAACCACGTTCAGCACGGTACCGACCGGCGGGGTGATGAGACCGATGGAATTATTGACGATGAACAGCACGCCGAAATAGACCGGGTCGATGCCCGCGGTCTTGATGATGGGCATCAGCACCGGCGTCAGCACCAATATGGTAGGTGTCATGTCCATGGCGGTGCCGACGATGATCACCACTGCCATGATGGCGAGCAGCAGCAAAGTCGGGCTGTCCATCAGCGGCTGCAGCAGGGCGACGAGATCGTTGGCGATGTCCGATACGGTGATGAGCCAGGACGACACCAGGGCGGCCGCCACCAGAAACATCACGATCGCCGTGGTGCGGGCGGCGGTGACGAACACGCCGAACACCTCGGCCGGCTTCAGCTCGCGATAGATGCAGGTCGCCACGAACAGCGAATAGACCGCGGCCACGACGGCGGATTCGGTCGGCGTGAAGACGCCGAACTTCAGCCCCACGATGATGATCACCGGCAGCATTAGCGCCCACACGCCGTCGACCAGCGCGCGCAGCAGCTCGCCCTTGCTGCGGCGCGGCGGCGGCACGATGTCCTCCTTGCGCACCTCGAACCACCAGGCGATCGCCAGGCCGAGGCCGATGAGCAGGCCGGGCACCAGGCCGGCGAGGAACAGCTTGGTGATCGACACCCCGCCGATGACGCCGAAGATGACGAAGCCGATGCTGGGCGGGATGATCGGCCCGATGACGCTGGAGGCCGCGATCAGCCCGGCCGCCCGCGGCTTGCTGTGGCCGGCCTGCACCATCATCGGCACCAGCAGGGCCGACAGCGCCGCGGCGTCCGCCACGGCCGAGCCCGACAACGCCGAGATGACGCAAGCGGCCAGGATGGCGACATAGCCGAGGCCGCCCTTGACATGGCCTACGGCGGCCAGCGCGACATTGACGATGCGCTTGGACAGGCCGCCGGTGTTCATCAGTTCGCCGGCGAGCATGAAGAACGGCACCGCCATCAGCGGGAAGGAATCGGCGCCGTTGATGATGTTCTGCGCGATGATCTGCGGATCGAAAATATCGAGATAGTGCATCAGCGCCACGCCCGCGAGCAGCAGCGCGAAGGCGATCGGCATGCCGATCGCCATGGTGCCGAGCAGCGAGCCGGTAAAGATGAGAATGGTCACAGCACGCCTCCCGCCCGTTGCAGGCCGGGCGTTGCGGCATCTCGCGCGGCTTCGAGATGGCGGCGTTGGATATCGTCGAGGCTCTCCTCCTCGGATTCCGCCACGGCGACGAGGTCGTCTTCGCCGGCGGCACCGCTGAGCACGCGGGCGACCTCATAGAGCAGAATGGGAATGGCCGAGGCGCCGAACACCAGGCCGACGCCGTAGAACACGGCGACCGACAGGCCGGAGGCCGGGGCGACGACGTCCCAATTGATCACCGCCTGCTGCCAGGTGCCGATCACCAGCAGCACGGTGGCATAGATCATCAGGCCGTGGCTGAGCAGGAAGCAGGCCTTCTTGCCGGCCAGCGGCAGGCGCCGCACCAGCGAATCCACCCCGAGATGGGCATGCTCGCGCAGCGCGACGATGGCGCCGAGGAAGGTGAGCCACACGAACATCCAGCGCGAGACTTCCTCCGACAGGGTAATGCCGGAGTTGAAGCCGTAGCGCAGCACGACATTGCCGAAGACGAGCACCACCATGATCGCCAGAAGCAGGGCGATAAGGATTTTCAGCAGCTTGAAGTAAGCGTCCACGACCCAAGATATGGCGCCCCAAAACATGGCGGCTCTCCCCGTAAGACCGGATGGGCGATGGGGCCGCGCCGCCCGAAGGCGCGCGACCCCGGCCCGTGGCACGTCGACCCGTGGGATGCCGGCCTGCGGACCCGCAGACCGGCGGCCAAGGTCACTGGCTGGCGGCGATCGACTGCTGCGCCTGCTTCACCAGCTCGATGCCGACGGTCTCGCTGTAGCGGTCGATGACCGGCTGCATGCGGGTCTTGAGGTCGGCGAGCTGTGCCGGGGTCAGCTCGTTGATCTGCATGCCGCGCTGCTTCAGCTCGGCGATGATCTTGGCGTCCTCGGTGCGGCTGACCTGACGCTGGAAGACTTTCGCCTCGTTGCAGGAATCGACGAAGATCTTCTGCTCGTCAGCCGAGAGCTTGTCCCACAGCTTCTTGCTCATCATCACCGCCCAGGGGGAATAGGCGTGCTTGGTGACGCTGACATATTTCTGCACTTCGTTCAGCTTGTTGACATAGATGATGCCGAACGGGTTCTCCTGCGCGTCGATGGCGCCGGATTCCAGCGCGGTATAGACCTCCGGCCAGGGCATCGGCACCGCATTGGCGCCGAGCGTCTTGAAGGCGTCGATATAGACCGGGTTCTGCATCACCCGGATCTTCAGCCCCGACAAGTCGTTGGCCGCGACGATGGGGTGCTTGCTGTTGGTGACGTTGCGAAAGCCGTTCTCGAAGAAGCACAGTCCGATGAGGTTCTTGTCCTGCAGCTTGGCGAGCAGGGCCTGGCCGACCGGCCCGTCCACCAGCGCATCCGCCTGCTTCTCATTGGCGAGCAGGAAGGGCAGGTCGAAAATCGCGTACTCCTTCACTAGGCCGACCAGCGGCGCGGTGGAGGTGCCGACAAGGTCCTGCACGCCGCCCTGCGTCGCCGAGATGGTCTGGGTCTCCGAGCCGAGTTGGGTGGCCGGATAGACCTTCATCTTGATCTTGCCGTCGCTCTTCTCGCTGACAAGCTGGACGAACTTGTTGGCGCCCTGCCCGAGCGGGTGCGCCTCGAAGGTGCTGTAGCCGAATTTGAGGGTGCGCTCCTGCACATCCGCAGCGAAGGCGGCGGTGGAGACGAGGAACGAAGCGGCCAGCATGGCGCCCAGGCGCACGCTCTTGGTCTTGATCATGGGGTTTCCTCCAAAGGGAATGTTGGGCCGCGGCCGTTCGGCTCTTCGGCGGTGAACGGAGGCGGGCGGGCCGCCTCCGCGCGGGCATCAGGCCGCCTTGGGCGGATTGCAGATTTCCTCGACCGAACGCTGCACGGCCTTGGGATCGAAGATGCGCTCCAGCCAGCCCTCGCGGAAAATCTCCGGGCGGGCCTGGTCGATGGCATAGAGCGCGCCGTCGGAGAACTTGCCTTCCGGGAAGATCTCGAAGGCGATGGCGAGCTCGATGGTGAGGTGCCCGAGCAGGAAGTCGGTCGCCGCCTGGCGCGGCACGCCGCGGCGCACCGCCTCGTCGGTCGCCTCGCGCAAGGCGAGGCAGAGCGTGGCGCCGATGGTCTCGGCCAGCGCCGGCTCCATGATGGCGATCTGCTCCACCGTGCAGCGGTGCGCGCGCATCACCGGCTTGTAGATGGTGCGGGCGATCTGCTCGCAGGCGGCATAGTGCTCGTCCGGCCCCTGCATCAGGGCGCAGACGATGTGCTGCTTGGCGTGCACGCCGCCGAAGAAGTCCTTCTTGGCCGCTTCCGTCACCTCGTCGTTGAAGATCGGCGGGTGGCAGGGATGGGTGACGAAATAGGTAACGTCCGCCCGCTTCGGCAGTTCGCCGGCATGCGGGGCGGCGGCGTCCAGCATGATGATGGCCGTGCCCGGCCGCACCTTCTCGATGAAGGTGTGGGCGATCTTGCCGATCATCCGGTCCGGCACCGCCATCAGCACGGCGTCGGCATCGGCGAGCGCGTTGTCGCCGTCGACGCAGTCGAGCCCGGTCTTTTCCTTCAGCCGTGCGCGCCCTTCGAGCGAGGGCTCCACATGCATCACCTCATAGGGCGAGCCCTGAAGATTGGTGGCGAGGCGCACGCCCATCTTGCCGCCGGCCCCCAGCAAAGCGATCTTTTTCATGTCCGGTACTCCCTTGCCTTTCGTTAGTGGTTCTTAGTGCCGCCCATCTTGGCGGCGCAGAAGAAGTCGGGCGCGCCCATCTGGCCGCCCTTGAATGCGATCTCCAACCCGTCATGGGCGTCGTCGGCAAAGCCGCGGCAGAGCGGCGAGCCGGGCGCCAGCGGCGCCAGCGCCGTGACCGCGTAGATGCCGAGCACCATGCCGGCATGGCCGGAGGTGTCGCCGCCGGAAATCACCGCCCGCTTCAGCCCGGCGGTGCGCACCACCCGGTCCAGGACCTGGCCGAGACCGTCGCCGATGCGGGCATTCACCGCGCCGGCATCCGCGCCGCTGGCCGCAACCGCCTCGTTGAGTGCCGGCACGGCGTCGTCGTCGGGGCCGGCGGCGGTGAACACCAGCGGATCGTGCCCCTCGCTCAACGTGCGCAGCGCCTGCGCCGTGCCGCGCTCCAGCTCGGCGCTCCAGGCGGCGGCATCCACGGCGCGGGCGGCATCGAGCCGGATGCCATTGAAGCCATGGTCGAGCGCGAAGGCGATCTGCCCGGCGGTGATCGGCGAGCAGGAGCCGGAGACCACCGCGATCTGATCGCGCGGCGCGGCCCTGGCGGCTTGTCCGCTCTGTGCCAGCAGTCCGGCGCGGCGCCAGTGCGCCACCAGCGCATATTCGACGCCCTGCGAGCCGATGGCGAACAGCTTTTCCCCGCCATGCTCCCAGATCAGCCGGCCGGCTTCCGCCAGCGTCTCGTCGTCCAGCACGTCGAGCGCCAGGATGCGGGCGCCGGCATCGCGCTCGCGCTCCAGCCGTGCATCGGCCTCGCCCGCCTTCATGGCAACGAAGTCGACCAGGCCGATCGGCAGCTCGGTCTGCCGGGCGAGGTGCAGCCGCACATCGGCCTCCGCCATCGGCGTCACCGGGTGGCGGGACATCACCGGATGGCGGTCGAGCCGATAGCCGGTGCCGGCGATGCCGGCGAACATATTGCCGAAGGCCTGGTAGCGAGCGATGGCCGGTGCACCGACCACCAGCGGGTGCCAGGCGCCGCCGAGCATCGGCTCGGCCAGTTCCACGGCGCGGCCGATGGAGCCGACATGCGGCGCCGAATCGAAGGTTGAGCACACCTTGTAATGGGTGATCGGCGCCCGAAGCCCGGCCAGTGCCGCATAGATGGGCGGCAGGTTCGCGTCCATCCACTCCGGTGGCTTGGAGCGCGCGACCCCGGCGATGCCGACCGCGCGCATCTGGGGAAACCGCGCCAACTGCGCCGGCGTCGGGGTACCGAGGAACAGCACGGTCGGGATGCCGGCGAAGCTCAGCACCTCCATCACCGCCGACGAGCCGGTGTAGTCGTCGCCATAGAAGGCGAGCACCCGGCCCTCCGGCAGTGGCCGCCCTGCGGTGCCGCCGGCGCTCATGCCGCGTAGGTCTCCAGCGCGCGGGCGAGCGCCGCGTGGTCCTTGGCATAGTCGGCGAGCGGAACATCGGCCATTGCCGCCTCCCAGGCCTCGCGCAGGCTGGCGACGCCGGCCGCCGGTCCGTCCGGATGAGCCATGATGCCGCCGCCGGCCGCGAAGATGAGATCGGCGGTGCCGAGCGCGGCATAGGTGCCGGGCGCCTGCCTGGCGGACTGGCCGGAGGAGAACACCGGCATGGCGATGCAGGGCTTGTGCGCGAACATCGGGGTGAGGCATTCGCGCGCCGAGGCGATGACGCTGTCGTCGGCTTCCGAAAACTTGTTGGACAGGCCGTTGACGTGCAGATGGTCGGCCCCGGCCAGCCGCCACATCTTCTGCCAGGCGACATAGGACCAGCCGAGCATCGGCGCGCGGGACAGGTAGCCCCAGCCGTTGCGGTGGGCGTGGATCGGCAGCTGCGCGAAGCGGCCGAGCTCGATCATGCCGACGAGCCCGACCGAATTGAGGCTCGCCATGACGCAGGTGCCGCCCTGCTCCAGCACCAGATCGTGGCGGCGGCGCATCTGGTCGATCTCGCCGGTGAGGTTGAAGGCGAACATCACCTTCTTGCCGGTGCGGTCGGCATGCCGGTTGACGACGCGCATCACCGCGCGCACCCGCTCGTCGAACCGGCAGTGCGGGCCGTCCGACTGCAATTCGTCGTCCTTGATGAAGTCGATGCCGGCCTCGCACAGCAGCTTCGTCAGGTCCGCGGTCTCTTGCGGGCCAAACCCGACGCTCGGCTTGACGATGGTGCCGATGATCGGCTGGCGCTCCACGCCGGCGAGCGCGCGGGTGCCGGCAATGCCGAATTTGGGGCCGGCATAGGCGTCCGCGAACACCGCCGGCAGGCGCATGTCGAGCAGGCGCAGGCCGGAGAACTGCTTCAGCTCGAACAGGTTTCCCGCCACGGTGGCGACCAGGTTGGGCAGTGACGGCCCGACATTGTCGATCGGCCAGGACAGCGTGACGCGGGCGCGGCGAATGACGGTGTCGCCGCCTTTGGGGCGGCCGGCGCCGGGCAAGGACGGCGCGGCGACGGTCTCGACAAGCTCCAGAGCCTCGATGCGCGCGGCGGAGCGTTCCTTCAGTTCCGGCGTCTCGCCCGGAATCGCGACGAAGGTTCCGCTCGATTGTTCGCCGGCCATGGCTTCGGCGGCCGCGCGCGGATCGAACGCGGTCTCGATGAGATAGTCGGCTTCAATGCGGGCGGGCTCGGCCATGCGCGTTCCATGCTCGGTTCACGGGGCCGAGCATGCGGGGCAGCCTCAAGCTGCCACGGCAAGCGGAGATCGGACCCTCGATGCGTTTCCATTGAAGGTGGACTGCACGTCCACTCATATATTGAGATGGTGATTATACCAGATGACGAGTCATGGCAAGCCTCTGCGCCGGTTAAGCGTCCACCGACGATGCTGTAGAATGGTGGGCCGCCGAACGGGGCGGAGGCGGAGCGGGACATGATTGCCGTTGAAGATTTGGCAGCCGCGATAGCGGACCGGTCGCGGGACGCGCAGCGCTTCATCGTTGCCGTCGCGGGGCCGCCGGGAGCCGGCAAATCGTCTTTGTCAGCGGCGCTCGCCACGCGACTGCCGGCCGAGGCCGCCATCGTTCAGGCCGACGGTTTTCATTTCGACAATCGCTTGCTCGACAAGATCGGCCGTCGGAACCGCAAGGGGGCGCCCGACACGTTTGATGTCGCAGGGCTCGATGTCGTCTTGCGGCGCCTCGGAGAGCGGGAGGCCGATGTCGTCGTGCCGGTGTTCGATCGCGAGCTCGATGTTTCCCGAAACGGGGCCGTCCTGATCGGCACCGATGTCAAATACCTGATCGTCGAAGGGAATTACCTGGCGCTTCGGCGTGAGCCCTGGTCGGCCCTGCGTCGGCATTTCGATGCCACCGTCTTCATCGAGGTGCCGCGGCCGGAACTGGAGCGCCGTCTGTTGAAACGCTGGACCGATCTCGGCCGCTCGGACGAGGCTGCCCGTTCATGGGTGGATGGCAACGACTTGCCCAACGTCGATCTCGTCAACGCCGACAGCAGCAGGGCGGACCTCGTGTGGACTATGACGGTTACCTAGCACCCGCTTGAGGCGGTAGCGACCTGACACTAAGGTGCCGGCCGATCGCAGGGCCGTGAGCGCAGGATCGAACGGAGTTCATCCCATGAAAAACGAGACCGCAGCTCAGCCGGCCGTCCTCATCGTGGGGAGCGGTCCGGCCGGGCTGTTCGCGGCGTGCGAACTTGTCCGCCATGGCGTCACGCCGCGCATCGTGGAACGCCGGCTCGCGCCGCACCACGAGACGCGCGGCACCGCTTTGCAGCCCGCCGTGCTGGAAATGATCGACCGCGGCGGCCTGATCGAGCCGTTTCTGCGTGCGGGCGTGCACATAAGGCAGGTTCAGTTGCTCGGTCCGGGGTTGCAGGAACTCGCGCTCTCAAAATTCGCGGGGATCGGCTGCAAATACGAGTTCCAATGCAGCCTGCCGCAGTGGCGCACCGAGGCGATCCTGCGTGACCATCTGGAGAGCCTCGGCGTGCGCATCGAGTTCGGCACCGATGTGACCGCGATCGAGGACGACCAGGACGGCCTGCGCGTGACGCTCAATGCCGACGGCGAAACGCAGGTGATGACAGCGGCATACATATTGGGCGCGGGCGGTGCGCACAGCGTGACCCGCCATTCCATGCAGGAGCACTTGGCCGGCGGCACCTATGACGGCCGTTACATCGTCGCCGACGTCAAGCTCCGCCTGCCCTGTCCACCCGAATGCGGCCGCGTCATCGTCGGCCCGGCCGGGCTTGCGCTGCTCTCGCCGCTGCCGGACCAGCGGTGGCTCATCTTCGTGGATCGCGACGCCGCCGATACTCGGCCGGAACTCCCGGTGGCCGCCGAATTGAGCGCGGCGCTCGACGCCCGCGCCGGCGTCGATGCCGGTTTGCACGATCTGCGATGGGTGTCGTATTTCAAGATGCACAAGCGGGCCTCGGTGCGCCTGGGCGACGGACGCCGCTTTCTGCTGGGCGATGCCGGGCACCTGTCCAGCCCGCTCGGCGGGGAGGGCATCAATGCGGCGTTCATGGACGCCGCCGATATCGCCTGGAAGCTCGCTCTGGTGGTGCGCGGCGCGGCCAGGCCTTCGCTGCTCGACAGCTATGCGATCGAGCGCGGCGCGGCGGACCGCCATGTGCTTGAGGTGTCCGACGAAATCCATGGTTTCGTGATGGATCTGATCGCGAAGTGCGCGGACGGCGGCATGCCGATGCTGCCGGCGGCGGATCCGGCGCAGAGCCTGGCGACGATGCGCCGTCGCTCAATGCTCGACGTATCCTATGCGGGCAGCGCGCTGGTCGGCCAAGCGGGTGTGAACAGGGCGGGCGACGATGGCACGGGCGTTTCACCGGGCGACCGCTTCCCGGCGCGCCATCGTCTTCGTGGCCCGACCCACCATCTGATCGTCTTCGGCGGCGCGCCCGGCCTCGATACCTTCCGGGCGCGCTGGAGCGGGCTGGTTTCGGTCGTGGAGGCGCCGAGCGAGGATGTCGACGCGGCCGAGGCCGGCGTGCCGGATGGCGGCGCCGTGCTGGTTCGGCCCGACGGCTTCATCGGGTTCCGCGCGGCTCCGGCCGACCGCGCCACGATGGCCGCTCTGGACGCACACTTGGCGACGTACCTGGTTCCTGCGTCGACGCCGTGAGACGTCACTGCCGGCCGATGCGGCGATCGCTACCGATCAGCCTCGCGCGGTCACCTCATCGACGAAGGCCTCCAGCTCGGCTCTCCAAAGCGCGGCATGGAGGGCCGAGTGATGCCCCCTGGCGTTCGGCCCGGCCGGCAGCAGCACCGCACGGGCGTCATTCACCCGCGCAATGCCGGCGTCCAGTGTGCCGAGTTCGGCCGGATTCAGCTCGTCATCGGCAAAATTGAGCGCGAGGACACGGGCCTTGATCCGCTCGAGGTACGGCGTCGGGTCGTAGTCCATCGATGCTTCGAGCTGATACAGGCGATCATTGGCATCGCCCGTCCGGGCGCGCTCGCACAAGCGGGCGTAAAGCGCGTCGGCTGCCTGCCGCGTCGGCGCAAGTTTCTGCAACTCCACCGCGCTCGCGATCATCAGAGCGCCGAACGGCGCCCGCGTGTAGTAGCTCGGCTGCGCGTGATAATCGCCGCCGTGCCAGCCCGGATCATTGCGGATCAGCTCGATCTGCATTCGGCGTTGCAGCCAGTTGCGCCCGCTCATCGGGCCCGGCTGACAGGCGATCGCCACAAGCGCATCCATGAAGTCCGGAAACAGCCCGGCCCACAGCCAGCCCAGCATGCCGCCCATCGAAAGGCCCACGATCATGTGGAGATGGTCGACGCCCAGCTTCTCCGTCAGCAGCCGGTGCTGTGCCACCACGATGTCGTGATAGCGATAGCGGGGAAACCGCGCCCGCAAGCCATCGCTCGGCTTGCTGGAGCCGCCGAAGCCGATCGCGTCCGGCAGGATCAGGAAATAGCGCCCGGCATCCAATGCCTGCCCCTCGCCGAATAATTCGCCGGCCAGGGCCTGTGAGAACCACTCGCGGCTGCTGCCCGTGGTGTTGTGAAGCAGCAGGACCGCATTCCGGATCCGCCCGCTGGCATCCCGTTGCGGTGTGCCCAGCGTCATGTAGTTCAGGCGCAAATCTTGAAATATATCGCCGCTTTCGAGTGAAAAATCTGACAATACGTATTCATCGGATATCGCGTTACTGATCATATCTGGTCATCCGGTGAGATGTTGAAGCATTTGTTGAAAATAATCATACGATTTAATATTGACTGTTTTTGTGTATTGTATTATGAGCACCTGGAGAATCCCGGAGTACGAAAATAATGAGCGATATTGTACGATCCGTAGAGGCGGTTGATCTGGCCGTGACCGACCTCGCGGAGGCGCGACGGTTTTTCGAGCAGGCGTGGCGTCTCGGTGTGGTCTCCGAGGCGGACGGACGGGTTCATTTCCGCGCCAGCGCCGCACCGTTCAGTGTTCTGAGCCTGCGCCAGGCCGGGCGGAGCGGACTTGTCCGCATTCGGTTGGAGGCCATGTCCCGCGCAGCGGTCGATCGCGCCTATGAGCGCGTGGTCGCCTCCGGCCACAGCGTCGACGGTGTGCCGCGCGCGCTCACCGGCCCGGGCGGCGGCTACGGCTTCGGCTTCGCCGATCCGGAACGCCGCAATTTCAGCCTTGTCCATGGCATGGAGCGGCACGCCGACCACGGGACGGTTCACGATCGCCCCACCAAGCTTGCCCATGTGAACCTGAACTGCGCGGACAACGACGCCACCTACCGCTTCATGACGGAGGTGCTCGGCTTCCGGCTCTCCGACCAGACGCCGATGTTCCGCTTTCTGCGGTGCGGTACGGACCATCACAGCATCGTCCTCGGGTTTTCCGGCAACGCCCTGCTCAACCACATCGCGTTCGAAGTTCCCGATACCGAATCTTTGATGCTGGGCATCGGGCGCATGCGCGATCATGGTCATCGGGTGGAGTGGGGGCCCGGCCGCCACGGGCCGGGTAACAACGTGTTCGCTTATTTCTGCGGTCCGGGCGAACTGCCGCTCGAATACACGACCGAAGTCGCGCAGATCGACGACAGCTACCCGATCCGCCGCCCGGACGCGTGGCGCTGGCCGCCTGGCCGCCTGGACCACTGGGGTCTGATGTCGGGCCCGAGCGAGCGGGTGAAAAAGGCTCAGTCCTTCTTCCCGTTCGTCGAGGGGGGCTACCGGCTGGATTGAGCCCCCCGCTCGGCCGGCCCCGCGTCAGTCGAGCGAGATCTTTGCCGTGGCGACGATATCGCGCCATTTCATGCGCTCTTCCTTGGCCAGGGCGTCGAACTGCGCCGGCGTTCCGCCCACCAGCACAAGCCCCATATCGGTGCTAAGCTTGATCATCGCCGGCTGCGCGATGGCCTTGCGGACTTCCTCATACAGCTGCTTGACGATCGCCGGCGGCGTCTTGGCCGGAGCGACGAGACCGAACCAGGACGATACGCGCCACGCGGGCAGGCCGGCTTCCGCCGACGTTGGAACATTCGGCAAGGCCGGCAGCCGTGTGTCGCCGGCCACGGCCAAGGCGCGAAGCGCCCCGGAATGGATATGCGACATCACCGTCGGAGGATTGTCCACCACGCCGTCGATGTGGCCGCCGAGCAGGTCGTTCACCGCCGGAGCTGCGCCCTTGTACGGCGTATGGCGGAGCTGGATTCCCGCCGTATAGGACAGCAGTTCCATGCCCAGATGGCCGGTCGTTCCATAGCCGGCGGAACCGAAATTGATGGTGTCCGGCTTCGCCTTGGCGGCGTCGATGAAGGCCTGCAAGGTCTGAAATTCGCTCTTGCTGCCCAACACCACCAGCATCGGCATGTCGGCGACCAGCGAGATCGGCTCGAAGGCGGTCTCCGGATCGAACGGCATCTTCTTATAGAGAAACTGGTTGATGCTGAGGATGCCCGGCGAGGCCATCATCAGCGTGTAGCCGTCCGGCGCAGACTTGGCGACGGATTCGGCTCCGATGTTGCCGCCGGCGCCGGGGCGGTTCTCGATAACGACCGGCTGGCCCAGGGAATTCCCCAATTCCCGCCCGAGGGCCCGGGCCAGCACGTCGACGACGCCGCCCGCAGGAAACGGCGCGACGATCTTGATCACTCGGTCGGGGTAGGTTTCGGCAAGAGCCGCAGTGCTAAAAGCCAGGGCGCAGGCAAGGCCGGCACCCGCAAGGACGTCCCTCATCTTCATTCGTCTCTCCCAGATCTTCCGTTTGGCTTTGATTTCCGGCCTTGATGATGTGTTTTGGCCGGTTCGGTCGAGGTGACGTCCGGCGGCTCCGCCGGTCGACCCTCATATGGCATTTCCAAACACCAGCAGGCTTATTAAATTTCGAAATTATTTGCAAGACGCTCGGCCGTTATGACGATGCGGCGGCGTATCTCGATTGTAATTTCGGAATTTATCGGTATGCCTAGGGCAAAACGGAGGCGGCCGCGGTGCGCGCAGACAAGACCCTTGCGGACAAGGCCTATCGGAAGCTGCGGTCGGATATTCTTGATGGCCAGCTGCCTGCCGGCCAGAAGCTCAAGCTTGAGGCGCTGGTGAAGGACTGCGCCGTCGGCATGTCGCCCCTGCGCGAGGCTTTGGCCCGCCTGCAAGGCGATCTGCTCGTCGTCTCCGAGGGCCAGCGCGGCTTCTGGGTCGCGCCGCTGCCGATGGACGAGATCGACGATGTTTCGCGGGTCCGGGCCATGGTGGAAACCGAGGCCCTGAGCGCCTCGATCGTCAAAGGCGCCGCGGTGTGGGAGCGCCGGGTGGTGGAGGCATTCGAGCGGCTGTCTCAGCTTGAGGAAAGCCTTCCCCCGCCGGGCAGGGAGCGCTCATCCGCGTTGCTCGACGAATGGGAGGAGCGCAACCACGCTTTCCATGCCGCGCTGGTTTCCGGCTCCGGCTCGCCCAATCTCACCCGCCTGTGTGAGCAACTGTACCAGCAGTCCGAGCGCTACCGCCGCGTTTCGCGCCTAGTGTCGGGTGGTCGGCGGGACGTTCACGAGGAGCATGTCGCCATCTATCGCGCCGCGATCGACCGCCAGGCTTTGAAAGCCTGCCGCCTGGCCGAGCAGCACATTCTGCGGACCGCCGAACAGATCCGCCTTTCCATGAGCCGCCACGAACTGCCTGGCGTCTGACCGTTCTTCTCCGCTCCCACTTCAGACGATGGACCGACATGCTGACCGACACCGAACGCCAGAACGCCGTTGCCATTCTTCTCGAAGCCGAGCGCACGCGCACGCCCGCGGTGCAGCTCTCGAAGCAATATCCCGGCATCGAGATCGAAGATTCCTACGCCATCTCCAGCATGGTGACCGAACACAAGATTAGGAACGGCGCGAAGCTGATCGGCCATAAGATCGGCCTCACCTCCAAGGCCATGCAGGCCTCGTCCCAGATCGACGAGCCGGACTACGGCCATCTGCTCGACACCATGCTGCTCAATGACGGTGCCAAGGTGAATTTCGATGATTTCTGCGTGCCACGGGTCGAACCGGAGCTTACCTTCATCTTGAAGGAGCCGCTCAAGGGCCCGGGTGTCGGCATGGTGGACGTGCTGCGGGCGACGGAATGGGTGGTGCCATCCATCGAGATCATCGACGCCCGCGTACAGAATCCGCGCAAGATCACCGACACCGTCGCCGACAATGGCGCTGCCGCCGGCATCGTCCTTGGTGGGCGGCCGGTCCGGCCGACCGACGTTGATCTGCGCTGGGTCGGGGCGGTGTTCTACCGCAATTCCGA
This sequence comes from Xanthobacteraceae bacterium, assembly GCA_041287585.1. GTDB lineage: Bacteria > Pseudomonadota > Alphaproteobacteria > Rhizobiales > Xanthobacteraceae > Ancylobacter. Next base: position 15,494 of record JBGGNI010000213.1, on the reverse strand, counting down.
AATCGAGGAGACGGGTCTGGCTGCCGGCGTGCTCGGCAACCCGGCAATGGCCATCGCCTGGCTCGCCAACAAGGTCGGTCGGTTCGGCACCGTGCTGGAGCCCGGCCATCTCATGCTTTCCGGCTCCTTCACCCGCCCGGTATGGGCAGCCAAGGGCGATACGCTCCATGCCGACTTCGGACCGCTGGGCAGCGTCGCCGTCCAGTTCATCTGAGGCCGTGTTTTATCGCCGCTGGCGCAGCGGGGCATGATCTGCTCAAACCGTCAGAGACGGAGACAGGCATGCCCTTCAGCGACGAGAGCCATCCCCTGTGGGAAACGCAGAACCTGAAGCGTGCCCTCCATGCGGCGGGCGTGGCGCTTTGGTCATGGACGGTCGAGAGCGACGCTTTTGCGATGGACGAGCAAGGCTTCGCGCTTTGGGGGCTGCCGCAGACAAGAAAGGTGACGTTCGAGGATCTGTCGTCCCGCATTCACCCGGCGGACCGCGACCGGGTGCGGGCCGCGTTCACCGCGACGCGTGCGATCGTCGGTGCGTATGAAATCGACTTCCGCATTCTGATCGGCGACGAAATCCGATGGGTGTCGGCGCGCGGCCTCGGCAATGACGAAGGTCTGCACAAGGGCCAGATGTCCGGCGTGTTCCTCGACGTCACCGGACGCAAGCAGGCGGAAGAGGGCCACGAACTGCTCGCCGGCGAGATGAGCCACAGGGTGAAGAACCTCCTGGCGATCGCGGCCGGCCTCACATCGATGACGTCGCGCTCGGCCACTTCGGTCAAGGACATGGCGAAGGAACTGACCGCCCGCCTGGCTGCGCTCGGCCGAGCGCACGACGCGGTGCGTCCGCTGCCGGGGCATCAGGGCCGGGCGGCCTTGCTGGGCGATATCATCGCGGTACTGCTGGCGCCCTACGACGACTCCGGCGCCTTCAGCGGGCGGATCCGCGTTGCGGTGCCCCGGATGGGCGTCGGCGAACAGGCGGCAACCACTTTGGCGCTGGTCATCCACGAGCTTGCGACCAATTCCGTGAAATACGGCGCGCTCTCGGTCGGATCGGGAATGCTCGATATTTCGGGAACCAGCACGGAGAGCGACGTCTGCATCGCCTGGACGGAGCGGGGCGGTCCGTCGGTCGAGCCGCCGGCGGACGAAGGCTACGGCAGCAAGCTGCTCCACCGCAGCGTGACCGGCTCGCTCGGCGGGAGCATTAAAACCGACTGGTCCAGCGAGGGTATCATTGTCACCTTGACGATGAATGCGAAGAAGCTGTCGACCTAGCCAGCGATTTCACCGCGCTCAATCCATCTCACGCAGAAATGCCGCGGTGAGGTAGGGCGCGAGGCTGATCGCGGCCGCCATGTGACGCTGATCATAGGCATGCGCGACATTCAGGATATTCAGCGATCCTAGTGTTTTACCCAAGGCGACAATCGGTACATTCATCGTCGACCCCAGCCCAAGGCTGGAGATCAGGTCGAAATCTGCCGGAAACGCCCAGCGCACCCCAGCGGAGTCCACGCCGAGATAAGGCTGCTGCTCCACCAGCACGCGCTGGCCCCAGGCGGTCCTGCCGAGCTTCTCGCGGCCGGACACCGGATAATGGACCGGATCGGTGGTGTAGAGGCGGCGCACTTCCTCGCCATCGGACGACAGATGGAGCATGGTGAGAAGCTTGAAGCCGATCCGCTCGCGCGCCATCTGCTCGACGGCGCCGAACAGTTCGATGCTGCCCCGCGCCTTCAAGTAACGGGCGCCGAGCTCACAATAGTCTTCGGCACGTAGCATGTTGTCATCGACCAATGGCGTAGCCCTGCATGAAGCGCGGCGTCGCGCCGGCGTGGAGCATCCCGTCCGCAATGCCGGCGGCGCACACCCGGCCGAGCGACCAGGGTCCTTCGATCTTGAGCCGATGGCCACGCTCGGCCAGCCGCTCCAGCGTCGGGGCGGGGAACCGGCTCTCGATCAGCAGCTCGCCCGGCGCGCGGCTGCGCGGATAGAACGAAGCCGGTCCGTGGCGGGTGTTGAACAGCGGCGCGTCGATGGCGGCCTGAAGATTGAAGCGGTGGTGCAGATGGCGCAGCAGCACAGTGGAGGCCCACTGGTCCTGCTGGTCGCCGCCCGGCGTGCCGAGCGCGAGCCTCGGCTTGCCCCCGCGCCCCACCATGGTCGGCGACAGCGTGGTGCGCGGACGCTTGCGCGGTGCGAGCGAAGACGGCAGCGCGGGGTCGAGCCAGAACATCTGGCAACGGGTCGAAATCGGGAAGCCGAGCTCCGGGATCACCGGCGAGCTCTGCAGCCAGCCGCCGCTCGGGGTTGCCGAGACCACATTGCCCCAACGGTCGATGATGTCGAAATGGACGGTGTCGCCCTCGACCTCCGGCAGATCGATGAAGGTCGGCTCGCCCATTCCCGGCCCCACCGGAACCTCGCAGCCCGCCCGCTCCAGCAGCGCCGCAAGCGCCGCTTCTGCATGCGCAAGTGCGCCCGGCCGGATGTCGAGTGAGGCGTCGGGGCCGATGAGCGTGCGGCGCTGCGCATTGTAGTCGTCGGACAGCAGCGTTTCGAGCGGGACGTCGACGAAATTCGGGTCGCCATAGAAGGCATCGCGATCGGCCATGGCGAGCTTGGTGCACTCGGTGATGAGATGCACATAGTCGTCGCCGACCGGGTCCATGCCGGCGAGGTCGAAATCTTTCAGCAGCGCCAATATTTGCAGGAACACCGGCCCCTGCCCCCAGGGCCCGGTCTTGTAGACCCGCGTGCCGTGATAATCATACGACACCGGCCGCTCATAGCTGGCCTGCCACGACGCCATGTCGTCCGCATCGAGCAGGCCGCGATGCTTGCGGCCGCTGGTGTCCATCAGCTCGTTGTGCCGATAGAAGCCGTCGATCGCCTCGGCGACGAAGCCGCGATAGAAGGCGGCGCGGGCCGCTTCGATCTGCGCCACGCGGTCGCCGCCCGCCGCGCGGGCCTCATCGCAGATGCGCCGATAGGTCTCGCCGATGGCGGGCGTGCGGAACAGCGCGTCCGGCACCGGCCGGCGGTCGTTCGGCAGCCAGACGGCGGCGGAACTGGGCCACTCCTTGCGGAAGAACTCCTCCACCGCATGGATCGCCTGCACGGCGCGCCGCACCAGCGGAAAGCCGTTCAGCGCGTAGCCGATGGCCGGTTCCAGCACGGTCGCAAGGTCCATCGTGCCGTGGTCGCGCAGTAGCAGCATCCAGGCATCGAACGAGCCGGGCACCACGGAGGCGAGCAGGCCGGTACCCGGCACCAGGCGCAGGCCGAGCGCCTCATAGGCCGCTATGCTCGCCGCGGCCGGCGCGATGCCCTGGCCGCACAGCACCTGCGGCTCGTCCTCGCCCGCTTTCCAGAAGATGATCGGCACCTCGCCGCCGGGACCGTTCAGATGCGGCTCGACGATCTGCAGCACGAAGCCGGTCGCCACCGCCGCGTCGAACGCATTGCCGCCGCGCTCGAGGATCGACATGCCGACCGCCGAGGCGATCCAGTGCGTGCTGGTGACGACGCCGAACGTGCCCTTGATCTCGGGCCGTGTGGTGAATGAGGTGTCCATCTGCTGTGGTCCCGTCAGGCGGCGAAGGTGTAGGCGGTGCGCACCTTGGTGTAGAAGCGCATCGCATGATGGCCCATCTCGGCCTGTCCGTAGCTGGACGATTTGAGGCCGCTCAGCGGGACGTGGAATTCGACGCCGGCGGTGGGCAGGTTCACCATGGTGAGGCCGCTCCTGGCGTTCGCCTTGAAGTGCTGGGCCAGCTTCAGCGAGCCGGTGACGATGCTGGCGGAGAGGCCGAATTCGGTGTCGTTGGACACCGCCAGCGCCTCCTCATAGCCGCGCACCGGGATGATGCAGGCAATGGGTCCGAAAATCTCTTCCCGGTTGACCCGCATCTGGTTGGTGGTGTCGGTGAACAGCGCCGGCGACAGAAAATGGCCGGGAGTCCGCCGTTGCAGCCGTTCCCCGCCCGTCACCAGCCGGGCGCCTTCCGCGCCGGCCAGCTCGATATAGGACAGGTCCTTGGCCAGTTGCCGCGCATCGACCACCGGCCCGATGTCGGTATCCAGGCTCGTCCCGACGTCGACCACCAATTGGCCCATGCGGCTGGCCAGCGCCTGCGTGAAGCGCTCGATGCGCTCGACATCGACGATGATCCGGCTGGACGCCGTGCAGCGCTGGCCGGTCTGGATGAACGAGCCCTGCACCGCGCAATCGACCGCGACATCGAGGTCGGCATCGGCGGCGATCACCAGCGGGTTCTTGCCGCCAAGCTCGCATTGCGCCGGGATCATGCGGGCCGCGGCGAGCTGGGCGACCGCGGTGCCGGTGGCGACCGAGCCGGTGAAGCTGACGGCATCGACCGCCTCGACGATCTGCCGGCCGACCGAGCCGTCGCCCATCAGCAGGCTGAACAGGCCCTTCGGGCAGCCGGCCTGGTCGATGATGTCGGCCAGCGCCCAGGCGGAGCCCGGCACCAGTTCGCTCGGCTTGAACAGCACGGCGTTGCCATAGGCCAGCGCCGGCGCGATCTTCCACGCCGGTATGAGGATGGGGAAGTTCCACGGCGTGATCAGGCCGACGACGCCGACCGGCTCATACAGCACCTCGATGGTGACGCCGGTCCGCAGCGAGGGCGTGCGCTCGCCCGCCATGCGGAACACCTCGCCCGAATAGAAGCGGAAAATGTCCGCCGCGCGGGCGACTTCGCCGCGCGCGTCCCGCAGCGCCTTGCCTTCCTCGCGGGACAGCAGCAGAGCGAGTTCGTCGCGGCGGCGCTCGATCTCGTCGGCGATCCGGCGCAGCAGGTCGGAGCGCACGCCGGGCGGGGCCACCGCCCATGCGGTTCCGGCGGCCTTGGCGGCGGCTGCGGCATCCCTCACCTGCGCCGCGGTGGCGTTGGCGTACTCGCCGACAATGTCGCCGGTGTCGGAGGGATTGTCGTTGACGCGCGCGCCGTCTCCCAGCAGCCATTCGCCGGCGACGAGATTGCGGAAGACGGCCATTCCGGCTTGGGGGGCATTCATCAGCGGACACTCATCTGGGCGGTGAAGCGCGCAAGACCGCGCCCGAAGCTGGCGAGCAGTTCATCGATCTCCCGCTCGGTGATGATCAGCGGCGGCGATAGGGCGACGGTGTCGCCGATGGCGCGCACCACGAGGCCTTCATCGAGGCACAGCATCTCCAGTTCGAGTGCGGCGCGCCGTTCCGGGGGGAAATTCTCGCGGGTGGTCTTGTCCTTGACGATCTCAAGACCGGCGATCAGCCCGAGGCCGCGCACGTCGCCGACGAACGGGTTGCCGGCGAACGCCCGCAAGCCGTCCTGAAAGCGCGGCGAGACGGCGCGCACATGCGCGATGATGTCGCGTTCCTCATAGATTTTCAGCGTCTCTATCGCCACCGCCGTCGGCACCGGATGGGCCGAATAGGTGAAGCCGTGGCCGAAAACGCCGATCTTGTCGGCCTCCTGCGACAGGCCGGAAAACACCTTCTCATTGACCAGCAGCGCGGCGATCGGCTGATAGCCGGACGACAGCGCCTTGGCGACGATGATCATGTCCGGCTCAAGCCCGAAGGCCTGCGATCCGAACATGTGGCCGAGCCGGCCGAAGCCGCAGATCACCTCGTCGACGACGAACAGGATGTCGTATTTGCGAAGCAGCGCCTGGACTTTTTCATAATAGCCTTCCGGCGGAACGATGACGCCGCCGGAGCCGAGAATGGGCTCGGCCCAGAATGCCGCGATGGTTTCCGGGCCTTCGCGCAGGATCATCTGTTCCAGATTGCCGACGATGCGGTCGACGAAGGCGGCTTCGCTCTCGCCGGCTTCACCGTAGCGGTAATAAAGCGGGCAATCGGTGTGCAATATGCCGTCGATCGGCAAATCGAAGCTGGTGTGGTTGCGCGCAATGCCGGTCAGGCTGGCCGTGGCCAGCGTGGTGCCGTGATAGCCGCGGATGCGGGAGATCACCTTCTTCTTCGCCGGCCGCCCGAGTGCGTTGTTGACGTAGCGCACGACCTTCAACGCGGTGTCGTTGCCCTCCGAGCCGGAGCCGCAGAAATACACCTTGGACATCGGCACCGGGGCGATCGCGATCAGCATCTCCGCGAGATCGACGGCGTTCTCGGTGACCTTGTGGCCGAACGAGTGATAGCAGGGCAGCATCTGCATCTGCCGGTATGCCGCCTCCACCAGCCGCTTCTCGCTGAAGCCCAGCGAGGCATACCAAAGCGCCGAGACGCCTTCGAGATAGCGCTTGCCGGCACTGTCGAAGACATAGATCCCCTCGCCGCGCTCGATCACCAGCGGGCCGGTCTCATCGAGGCGCCTGGGGTTGGAGTATGAGTGCAGATGATGGCGAACGTCGCGTGCTTCCGCGGAATTTGGCGTGTCGAACATCAGGCGTCCCCTTTGATGGAGTTTTGTGGCGCAACAGCAGGCCGGAGGGATGAAAGGCGGTCGTAGAGCCCGCGCAGCGCGCCGGCGAAGCCGCTCGGAAACACCGTGATGATCAGGATCAACGACAGGCCATAGATGACGAGCCGCCACTCCTGAAGATCGCGCAGCACTTCCTGCATGCCGACCAGGAACAGCGCACCGAGCAGCGAGCCCCACAGCGTTCCGCGGCCGCCGACATAGGCGATGGTCAGGATTTCGACGGTGCGCTGTATGCCGAATTCTTCAGTGGTCGGTACCAATATTCCGATGTAGTGGGCATAGAAGGCCCCGAACACGCCGACGAAAAAGCTGGCGACGACGAAGTTGAACAGCTTGTAGCGCACCACATCGATGCCCAGCACGCTGGTGCCGAGTTCGTCGTCGCGCACCGCCTTGAACACCAGCCCGATGCGGGAGCGGACGATGGCGTACAGTATCGCGTAGGTCACGCACACCAGGATCAGCAGGATGTAGTAATAGCCCAGCGGATCGCTGCGCGGGAACGAGATGTCGAACAGCGGCGTGAAGCCCTTCACCGTCAGCCCCGAGGCGCCGCGGGTGATGTCGCGGGCGTTCGAGATGGTGAAGCGCAGCGTCTCCATGACGAACAGCGTCGTCAGGCCGATATAGATGCCGCGAAGCCGCAGCGTGAGGACGCCGGTGATGAGGCCGATCAGGGCCGAGGCCAGTCCCCCCACCAGCAGGCCGGTCCACGGCGTGATGTGAAAATACTGCACGCTGAGCGCCGAGCCATAGGCACCGGCGCACAGGAACCCGGCAATGCCGAAGTTCACGATGCGCAGATAGCCGAGCATGAAGTCAAACAGCGCGCCGAGAATGAAGAACAGCAGGATCGAGGTGAACACCGCCGGCACATAGCGTCCGCCGACGATGCCCGGTATGGCGGCCAGCACGGCAAGCAGCGCGCAGATGGCGATCTCATACGGCTTCGGGAGCCGGATGCTGTCGAGGAGCGAACGCATCATGGCCGTGTCACCTGGCGGCTGAAGAGGCCCTGCGGGCGCAGGACGAGGACGGCGAGCACGAGCAGCGAGGTGATGGTGTTCTGCCAGCCCCCCGGTGCGAATGCGGTGGCATAGGCCTCGATCAGGCCGAGCAGCGGGCCGGCGAGCATGGCGCCCCACACGCTGCCCAGCCCGCCGATGATCACCACCACGAAGGCTTTCAGCAGCACCTCCCCGCCGACGGTCGGATAGGCCGGGTAGGTCGAGAGCAGCAGCGAGCCTATGGCGCCGGCAAGCGCCGCCCCGATGCCGAAGGTGATGGCGTAGATGCGCTCGATATTGATGCCGAGCACCTGCGCCGCTGCCGGGTGTTCCGCGGTGGCGCGAATGGCGCGGCCGAGATTGGTCTTCTTCAGGAACACAGCGAGCGTCCCGGTCGTGATCACCGCACCGGCGAGGATCAGCAGGCGCTCATTGGAGATGACCACGTCGCCGAGTTCCTGCCGGCCTGGCCAGAAGGCGGCGACACCGAATTCGCGCGGACCGAACACGATGAGCGCGAGGTTCTGCAGCACCACCATGATGCCGATGGTCAGCACATAGCCGTCGATCAGCCAGCGGCTGCCGAGCCGTGCCCGCAGCGGCGCGATCAGGCTGCGCTCCATCGCTACCCCGACCACGAACATGACGCCGGTGGAGATGAGCAGCCCGATCGGCGCGGGAATGCCGAGCACGATGGTGGCGAAATACATCGTGTAAGCGCCGAGCATGAACAATTCGCCGTGCGCCATGTTGATGACGCCGAGAATGCCGAAGATGAGCGCCAGACCCGCACCCATCAGGCCGTACATCGCGCCGCGCGTGATGCCGTCGATCGTCAGCTGTATCAATACGCTCGCGGTCAGCATGAGTATCGCCTCAGATGAAATTGCGGACGAGTTCGTCGATACGATCGGAAAATCGCGAGGCGGGGCCCTCGATGGCGATTTCTCCGAGGCGAAGCACGTAGAGGTGTTCGGACGCCGCGCACACATGCCGGGCGCTCTGGTCGACTACCAGCACGCCGGCGCCATCGGCCTTCATTTGCGAGATGCGGTCGAACACGTCGTGGACCAGCTTGGGCGCGAGGCCGAGCGAGGGCTCGTCGAGTATGACGAGGCGCGGATCGTTCAAGGCGAGCCGCTCCATCTCCAGAATCCGCTGCTGCCCGCCCGACAACAGGCCGGCGCGGATCTTGCGCTTGGTCTGCAGCACGCTGGACAGATCGAAGGCGCGCTCGACCGCCCTTCGCACCCGCGCCCGGTCCTTGCGGAACGACCAGGTGCCCAGAACCAGGTTCTCCTCCACGGTGAGGCCGGGGAACACCGAATGGCCTTCCATCAGATAGGCGATGCGGTTCTGGGCGAGGTGCGCGGGCTGGAACCGGCCCATGTCGGCGGCATCGAATTCGATGGTACCGCCGCGCCGCTTCAGGAAACCGCATATGGCCTTGAGCAGCGTCGACTTGCCGGCACCATTGGCGCCGATCAGCCCGGTGACGGACGATGCCCGGACCGTGAGACTAACGCCCTTGAGCACGTCCGCCCCGGTGGCGTAGCCCGCCTTAAGATCCTGTACCCGCAAAAGCATCTCTAGGCTCCGAGATAGGCATCGACGACGCGGGGATTGTTGCGGATGTCGGCGATGGCGCCGCGCGTCATCACCTGCCCTTCGACCAGCACCAGCACCTCCTCGCAGAGGCGCGGCAGCGAGACGATGTCGTGGCTGATGACCAGGCAGCCGACGCCCTCGCCGGCCAGCCGCGTGATGATGCCGATGAGCAGGTCGATCACCTCGGCACTGACCCCGGCGAAAGGCTCGTCGAGGATCAGCAGCTTGGGCGTCAGCATCAACGCCCGCGCCGCTTCCAGCAGCTTCTTCTGGCCGTCCGGCAGCGCCGAGACGATGAGGTCGCGGGCGGGGGAGAGGCCGATGAGGTCGAGCATGGCGTCGATCTTCGCGCGCTCCTGGCGTGCCGACAGCCCGGCATTGACCAGAGCGACGCGCAGATTTTCCGCCACCGTCATGTCGTTGAAGGTGCGCGCAACCTGGAAGGTGCGCGCCACCCCGAAGCGGGCGATGCGGGCCGGCGCACGGTTGGTGATGTCGCGGCCCTCCAGCATCACCCGCCCCTGGTCGGCGCTGTAGATGCCGCTGATGACGTTGAACATCGTGGTTTTTCCGGCCCCATTGGGGCCGATCAGGCCGAGAATGCGGCCCCGCTCCAGTGTGAACGTCACATCCGTGAGGGTGCGCACGCCCTGGAAGCTCTTATTGATGCCTTCGACAGCCAGCAGCGCGGTCATGTGCGGTCGCTCCGGGGGAGCCGCCCCTGTTGGGGCGGTCCCTGATGTCGCCAATTACTTGGGAGCCTTGAATTCGGCTTCCGCGAATTCGAACGGCCACACCACCGGAGCCTTGTCGCCATAGTACTGGACCATCGGGAAGGAGAAGCCCTTCATGAACGGTCCGACCTTGACCTCATAGGCGGAGATGGCGGCGTCGCCGGGCTGCTTGGCGAAGGCGTAATACTGCCAGACACCCTTGTGCTCGGTCGCCAGCAGGGCGGCGGAGAGCTTGTCGGCCTTGAGCGTGCCGGCCTTGGCCATGCCCTTGATCAAGGCGCGGGTGTAGTCATAGGCGTGGCCGGCGGCGGCCGGGGAGGGCGGATTGCCGAAGGTCTTCTCGAAGCGCGCGCTCCAGTCCTTCTCTTCCGTCGTGATGACGCGCGGGCTGTCCATCGACAGCGCGAAGTTGGCGGCATCGCCGGTCAGTTCATGCCAGTTGGACGCCCAGCCGAGGCCGTCGGCGAACAGCAGGCCCTTGATGCCGGCACTGTTGAACTGCTTGACGAAGGCGGCGGCGGAGGCCGGCGCATTGAGGGTGAAGGCGGTGAGGCTGACGCCCGCGGCCTTGTACTTCGTCAGCAGCGCGTTGAATTCGAGCTCGTTGTTGCGCGCCACGTCCTGCGCGACGACATCCCAGCCCTTGGCCTTCAGGCCGGTGACGATGGCCTCGCCCCAGGTGCGGCCCCAGTCGCTGTCCTCCACCACCACGGCGGCCTTGCGGGTCGGCGGTGCCCATTTGCCCTTGGCGATCAGATCCTCAGCCGCTTCGACATAGAGGCCGGACATGCTCTTGGGAGCGGGCCAACCCTTGAACCAGTTGGTGTATTTGTTCTCGTTGATCTTCTCGGAGATATCCTCCGGCGCGGCCAGATTGCCGTAGCTGACGATGCCGTCGGACGCGGCGAGATCGATGAGAGCGAGGCCGACCGAACCGTGCCAGCCATTGAGCAGCATCTGGATGCCCTCGCGCGACACCGCATTGCGATAGGCCTTCACCGCCTTCTCCGGCGAGGATTCATCGTCGATCCAGACCAACTGGATGTCGGAGGTCTTGCCGTCGATGGTGAGAGGAAGCTCTCCGGCGGCCCGTGCATCCTCGATGGCCATCTTGGTGCCGTTCTGGATGTCCTGACCGATCCTGGCGGACGGACCGGTGAAGGGACCGACCACCCCGACCTTGATGACATCGGCGGCGAAAGCCGCCTGCCCGATGCCGGCGAGTATAATGGCTGACGCCAGTGCCGTCCTAAACTTCATGATACCCTCTGTATGTTTGATACTTATAAGTATTAATTGAGCGACAACTGCACGTCCCAGATCGGCGCCTCGCGGGCGAGGGCGACCTCGGTTTCGACCTGCGTCCCGCAGCCGGGGCAGATGAAGGCGCGGAACTCGACGGGTTCGTCGATGAAGTCGCGAGGATCGGCCATCATCGGCGACATCTGCTCGATCGGCATGGTGCGCATGGTGAGCGCGAGCTTGTAGTTCTCATCCGCTGCGCAATGGTCGTGGCCGCAGCCGCACAGGATGCGGCGGCCGGCCACCATTGTGTAGTCGTTGATGCGCACGCCGCCCGCCGGCAGGCCGGCACCACCGACCAGGCTCCGGGTCGGCGCGATGCCGCCCAGGCGCTCGGTACGCATCGCCGCCCGCCGCCGCTCCGTCGCTGCGGCATCGAGCGCGGAGCCGTCGATTACGACGCCGTAAAGCCGCTCCGCCTCGGATGTCGAGACGAAGCCCTCGACGACATCCGCCAGCACGTTCTGCAGATCGCGCTCGACGGGATCGCCGTAGCCGCCGCCGCCGAAGAAGCTGATACTGTAGATGTCGTCGCGGCCCTGCTCGGTCTGGGACTTCGGCGGCAAAATATCGAGGCGGCCGCGCAGCGTTCGCAGATCCTGCGGAATGTCGCCCTGCGCGATATGCGCCAGCACGTCGCTGTCGCGCTTCATCGCATACACCACGGAAGCTCCCGGCAGTCCGCCGCTCAATGCGCCGCCATTGGGGACGGCGACATGGAAGGCCGCCGAGACATGGGTGAAGCTGCGGTTGGTCTTGTGCTGAATGAAGGAGAATTTGCCGCCGACGCCGCCCCGCCATTTGCCGGCGCCGCCGGTGTCGATGGCTTCGCCCCGGCACAGCACCAACAGCGGCCAGGTGAATTCCGTGGCTTCGACATTGGGAATGCGGGCGGACGGGATGCAATAGGCGCCGGCCGTGTTCACGCCGTCGGCGAAGGAGCGCGCGCCAAAGCCGGCGAGGTTGGCCTCCTGAAACTGGGTGACGAAGGCGTAGCCGGTCTTGTCCCAGCCGAACAGCTGCATTGCCGGCCACGAACCGCCGCCGCCGGACAGTGCTCGCCTGCCGTGCTCGGGATGGCACAGCATCATTTTCGATATGGCGGCATGCGCGCAATTATGGGCGAGCCAGGTGCCCGTGATCGAGCCCATGCTGACGGCGGCCGGATATTCGGCGTTCAGCATGGTGCCGCGCGGATTGGTGATGGCGATGCAGCGCTGCAAACCGCCCAACGCCCACGGCATGTCGCCGACCAGCACGGGCAGAATGGCGGCGAACACGCCGGCGCGGGTGCCGGAGGTGGCAGAGTTGATCAGTCCGACCTGCGCCGCGGAGCCGGTGAAATCGAAGTGCAGATGGTCGTCGGTCTTGGTCAGGGTCAGCCGGCCGGCATAGATGCCGCGGTCGCCCTCGAAGGCGGTCTCCTGGAAATCGACATGCCGCCAGATGCCGTCCGGCAGTTCGCGCAGCCGGGCGCGCAATTGCGTCTCGGCCCGGTCCATGACGCGGCCCATCACAGTCTTGACGCTGTCCGCACCGTATTTCTCGATCGCCTCCAGAATGCGGGTGCGCGCCACATTGTTGGCAGCGATCTGCGCGCGCAGATCGAGCGACAGCAACAGAGGCTGGCGCGAGCGGCGCGTATAGAGGTCCTCGATATCGGACTGGATCTCGAAGCTCTTGACGATCTTCACCGGCGGTAGCGGCGGAACCTCGCCGAACACATCCTGCGCGACGATGGAGAAGCTGCCCGGCGCCGGCCCGCCGACATCGACCTCGTGGATCGAGGCGCCGACCCAGCAGAACAGCTTGCCCTCATGGAACACCGGCGCGAATACCGCGACGTCGTTCTGGTGCACGGCGCCGACCCATGGGTCGTTGCACAGGAACATGTCGCCGTCTTCGATGCCGGGGCTCTGGGCGCGGTTGATCAGCGTCCACTTGATCATCGGCTCGAACGCGGCCGCTTGGTACAATAGGTTCGGCGTCATGAAGACGACGTCGCCGGTCTCGTCGGCGATCACGGTCATGAAATCGTTCGCCTCGGTGGCGACCGGCGAACCGGAGACGTGGCGGATGGTGACGCCGGCCTCGTCGCAGACGTGCCACAGGCGATGGCTCAGCACCTCGTCGGTGATGAAGTCGACCGTGTGCGACGCCGAGCGCGTGTGAAGCTTCAGGCCCTGCGCGGCCAGTGTTTCGACGGACGGCGCAAAGTCCGCGTAATAACGTTCTGCACCCGCGACCCAGCTCATGATGCGCGTCCTTCGCTCGATTTCTTGAGAAGGAGATTGCCGACCCGGTCGACCGAGCAGTTCCAGCCCGGCGGCACGGTGATGGTCGTGGTGGGGTATTCGATGATCGCAGGCCCCGCGATCTGCGCGCCCGACTTTATGTCTGCACCGTCATAGAGCGCCGTGGCGACCGAGGCCCCGGCCTCCGGCCAGTACACTTCGCGCTCGGTGCGCGCTTGCGGATCGGGGCCGGCCGGCTGCTCGCCGATCGGATGCTTACTGCGCAGGCCGATCGCCTCCAGGCGGCAGCCGACGATCTCGACCGGCGCATTGTTCCACGCCGCGCCGGGGCCGAAGGCCTCGACATAGAGCCGCTCGAAGGTCCGGCGCAGTTCCGCGCCCTCGACCGCAAGATCGGCAACCTCGACGACCAGCTCGTTGAGCTGCCCGACATAGCGCACTTCCACGAAGTGCCGCATCTGCCGGTCCGAAGGCGCGATGCCGTCGCTTTCCAATTGTGCATGCGCCTCGCCGATCAGCGCGTCGAAGATCGCTGTGAGCTCGATCGACGAGAACGGCTCGCGGAGCAGCGTCGAGCGCTCATGAACGTGCAGCACGTCCGCCATCGCCACGCCATAGGCGCTGAAGGCCGAGGAGATTTCGCCGAGCGGTATCAGCACCGCCATGGCGTCGAGGTCGCTGGCATAGAATGGGGCGTGCAGGGGGCCGAGGCCGCCATAGGCGCACAGCACGAAGTCGCGCGGGTCGTGGCCGCGCTCCACCGTGACCTTGCGCACCAGATCCGCCATCTTGGCGTTGACGATGGAGAAGATGCCGATCGCGGCATCCTTGACGCTGATGCCGAGCGGGCCGGCGACGTGCTTTTGCAGCGCCCGCTCCGCCGCCGCGCGGTCGAGCTGGTAGCGTCCGCCCAGAAAGCCGACCGGGTCCATGAAGCCGAGCACGAGGTTGGCGTCGGTCACCGTCGGATAGTCGCCGCCCCGCCCGTAGCAGGCCGGCCCTGGGAAAGCGCCGGCGCTTTGCGGCCCGACCGACAGACGATTGGTCAAGGGGTCGACGAAGGCGATGCTGCCGCCGCCGGCGCCGATGGAGACGATATCTATGGTCGGGCAGTAAAGCACGCGCTGGTCGACGATCGAGGTGCTGCGGATCAGCGGGCGGCCGTCGACGATCAGCCCGACATCGAATGTGGTGCCGCCGACATCCGCGCACACCACGTTGCGGTAGCCGGCGGCATCGCAGACGCGCTTGGACGCGACCACGCCGCCGGCGGGGCCGGAAAACAGCGTGGTGATCGGCCGGTTGCTCGAATTGTGTTCGGTGCCGACGCCGCCGGCCGAGTGCATCACCAGCAGCGGCTTCGACACGCCCGCGGTCTTCAGGCCGGCGGAGACCTTGCGGAGATATTTTTTGACCTCGATGGCGACGTAGCCGTTGATGACGGCCGCTTCGGTGCGCTCATATTCGCCCAGTCGCCGCGACAGCGTGCTTCCCAGCGAGACGAATATTTCGGGATGGCGCTGCTTGATGAGGGCTTCGATGCGCTGCTCGTGGCTCGGGTTGACGAAACTCCACAGCAGCGAAACCGCGATGCTCTCCACCCCGTCGGCGACCAGCCGGTCGATTGCCGCCACGACTTCGTCCTCGCGCAGGGAAACGACGATATCGCCGGCATAGTCGACCCGCTCGTTCAGCTCGACGATCAGGCGCTTGGGGATGATCGGCTTAGGCTTGTCGGTGATCGAATAGTTCTGGATCTCCGAAAGCGGGCGGCCCGCGACGCGGCCGTTCACCCGCATGATGGAGACCATGTCGGCATGGCCGATCGTCGTCAGCAGCCCGACCTTGGCACCCCTGTGGGTGACGACCGTGTTGGTGGCGATCGTCGTTCCGAGAGAAAAGGCATGGATGTTCGAGTAGAACGCCGCGGGATCATTTGCCGACACGCCCTGCGCCACACGCAATACGTCGAAAACACCCTGGGCGTTGTCGTGGGGCGTGGAGGGTGACTTGTGAACGGTCGGTTGACCGTGCGCGTCTATGATCACGAGATCACAGAACGTACCGCCTGTATCGACACCAACGGTATCCATCGAGTTCTTAAACTCCATGCAAGTCACTTGAATG
>JBGGNI010000212.1:0-6782 GCA_041287585.1 Xanthobacteraceae bacterium | reverse complement strand
TCCACCACCTTGGTGACGATGCGGTTCATGAAGGCGCGGTCATGCGAGGTCATCATCAGCGCGCCGTCATAACCTTTAAGGAAATCCTCCAGCCAGATCAGGCTTTCCAGGTCGAGATGGTTGCTCGGCTCGTCCAGCAGCATCACGTCCGGCCGCATCAGCAGGATGCGAGCCAGCGCCACGCGCATCTTCCAGCCGCCGGAGAGCGTGCCGACATCGCCGTCCATCATTTCCTGGCTGAAGCCGAGGCCGGCCAGCACTTCGCTGGCGCGGCCCTCCAGGCCGTAGCCGCCGAGTTCCTCGAACCGGCCCTGCACCTCGCCATAGCGCTCGATGATGGCGTCCATGTCGTTGGCCTGGTCGGGATCGCCCATGGCGGCTTCCAGCGCCTTCAGTTCGGCGGCGACGGTGCTCACCGGCCCGGCGCCGTCCATCACCTCGGAAACCGCGCTGCGGCCGGCCATCTCCCCGACATCCTGGCTGAAATAGCCGATGGTCATGCCCCGATCGACCGCCACCTGCCCCTCGTCGGGCGCCTCCTCGCCGGTGATCAGGCGAAACAGCGTGGTCTTGCCGGAACCGTTGGGGCCGACGAGGCCGATCTTTTCGCCCTTGAGCAGCGTCGCGGACGCCTCGATGAAGACGATCTGCTTGCCGTTCTGTTTGCCGATTGAGTCGAGCCGGATCATATGCGCGCGGAACCTTGGCGAGAGAGCTGCGGCGCGCTTAGGGCATTTGCCGCGCCGTGGGAAGGGCGGCGCGCGCATCGGCGCCGCGCGCAAAGTCTGGTCGGCAGGGCACGCGCCGGTGTGCTATCGCACCGTAATGGGTACCGTGCTCCGCCTTCTGCGCCTGCCGTTCGAGGTTCTGCTCGCGCTGCTCGTCGTTCTCGACGAAACGGTGCGCCCGCTGTACCGCCCATTGCTGCGCTGGATCGGCACCTGGCGTTTCATGGCGGGCTTCGAGGCCTGGGTGGCGGCGCAGCACCGGTTCTTCATATTGTTTTTGCTCAGCGTCCCGTTCGTCGTCGCCGAGCCGCTGAAGATTCTCGGCCTGATATGGATCGCGCGCGACGCGGTGGTGACCGGCACGGTGACGCTCGCCTTGGCCTATCTGGCGGGGTTCGTGCTGGTGGAGCGCATATACCGGGCCGGCGAGCCCAAGCTGATGACGATCGGCTGGTTCGCCGAGCTGATGCGGCTCATCGTCATCGTGCGGGAGGCCATGCTCGGCTGGGTGAGGCAGACCGCCGCATGGCGCCTCGCCGTCGGCATCCGCACGACGGTCAGGCGCTGGCTGGCATCGTGAGCGCAAAGCCTATTCGGCATAGGCGCCGGCGGGCGGCGATCCGCTGCGGAGTGTGCCGGGCCCCTCAGGAGCCCGGCGCGCGGTGGATCGGATCGACCCAATAGACCGCCTCCGGCTTCTCGGCCGGCTCGACATCGGCAATGTTCACCACCACCGCCTCATTGTCCGAGCGGACCAGCACGCACTCCAGCGTCTGGTTCGGGTCGGCATTGATTTCCTGGTGCGGCACATAGGGCGGCACGAAGATGAAGTCGCCCGCTTCGGCTTCCGCGACATATTCCAGCCGCTCGCCCCAGCGCATCCGCGCCCGGCCGCGCACCACATAGATCACGCTTTCCAGCGCGCCGTGATGGTGCACCCCGGTCTTGGCGTCGGGCTGGATGGTGACCGTGCCAGCCCAGATCTTCTGCGCACCGACCCGTGCATGGTTGATCGCCGCCTGGCGGAACATGCCAGGGGTCTGGGCGGTGTTGGAATCGAGCCGGTCGCCCTTGATGACGCGCACGCCGTCGTGCTTCCAGCGCTCATGCTCGCTATGGTGGGGGTGGGCGTGCTCGCTCATGGTCGCGGGTCCCCTCTCGTGTCGGCCGTTGCCGGCCCGCCGCCAGTCTAAGGCGCGGCGCGCGGCCATGAAAGGCCGCGGCGGCGGTCCCACACCTGCGGATTGACCAGATGCTCGGGCCGCCGTCCGTCGAGGACGTCGAGCACCTGCGCGGCCACCTGGAGGGCGGTACGCTCCATGGCCTCCTCGCTCGCGCCGCCGATGTGGGGCGACAGCACGATGCCCTCGACGGCGGCGAAGGGATGGTCCCGCGGCAGCGGCTCGGCCTCGAACACGTCGACCGCAGCCCCGCGCAGATGCCCGCTCCGCACCGCCTCGACCAGCGCCACGCCGTCCACCAGCGCACCGCGCGCGGTGTTGATGAGCGCGGCGCCCCGCTTCATGGCGAACAGCCGGCGGCGATCCAGCAGCGGTCCGGCACCGGGATCGAGCGCCTTGTGCAGCGATACGTAATCGGCGACCGCGAGAGCCTCGTCGAGCCCGTGCGCGACCTCGAAGCCGGCGTCGCGTATCGTCTGCTGGGATACGCCGGGGCTGTGGATTATGATCCGCATGCCGAACGCCAGACGGGCGATCTCCGCGGTGCGCCGCCCGATGCGGCCGAAGCCGATAATGGCCAGCGTCTTGCCCTGCATTTCGGTGAAATCGCGGCTGAAGCGATAGTCGAAACGGCCTTCGCGCACGCTCCTGTCAGCCTCGCGCACCCGCTTGGCGATGGCCAGCATGTGGGCGATGGCGAGTTCCGCCACCGACTGCACGTTGGAATGGGGCGTGAACACCACCGGAAGCCCGATCTGCCCGGCATAAGCGAGGTCGACCGGATCGGTGCCGATGCCGTGATTGCCGAGCACCTGGAGCCGGACGCCGGCCTGCATCGCCGCGCGATTGAAGCCGGCATTGCGGGTGATCGCCGCATCGCAATCCGCCACCTCGCGGCACACCGTCGCCATGTCGGGCGTGCTCGCCTGCACGGCATCGACGCCCCGGCCGGCCAGCAGCGCGACGCCGGCGGGGTGGATCGGCTGAACCAGCAGGCATTTCATGGCACGTTCTCCTGCGCCCACCGGGCATGCAGCTTGTGGGCTGCGGCGCATGGAAGATGACAGACCTCCACGGCCCGCCTTATTTACCTTTTTCCGCCGGAAAGCGGGACAACCGGCAGCACAGCCCATGTGCAGCGCATCGTCATCGAGGACGGTGCAGCGATCGGCGTCGCCTTTCGGCGCGCCAGTGAGCCGAAGCGGCGGGTGCCATCGGCACCACCATCTTCCATCCGGTCGGAACCTGCCGGATGGGCATCGATGCCGGGGCGGTGGTCGATCCGCAATTGGGGGTTCGCGGCGTTCGCAATCTGCGGATTGCCGATGCTTCGATCATGCCGGCCATCACCTCCGGCAACACCTGTTCGCCCACCGTGATGATCGCGGAGATGGCGGCGAGGTCTATCCTGGAGCGGCGATCGGCCTAACCCGCCCGCAGGCGTTCGGAGCGGCGGCGCAGCAGTTCCAGCGTGCCCATCAGCAGGGCGGCGAAAACGATCAGAAAGGTCGCCGCCGCGGTGATGGTGGGGCTGATCTGCTCGCGAATGCCGCTGAACATCTGCTTGGGCAGCGTGCGCTGCTCCGGGCTCGACAGGAAGATGGCGACCACCACCTCGTCCCAGGAGGTGACGAACGCGAACAGCGCGCCGGAAATGACGCCCGGCGCGATGAGCGGCAGCGTCACCAGGCGGAAGGCGGTCGACGGCGAGGCACCGAGGCTCGCCGCGGCACGGGTCAGCGAACGGTCGAAGCCGGTCAGCGTCGCCGTCACCGTGATGACCACGAAGGGGGTGGCGAGCGCGGTGTGCGCGAGGATCAGCCCCAGATAGGAATTGGTGAGGCCCACCATCGCATAGCCGAAGAACATCGCGACGGCGGTGATCACCACCGGCACCACCATGGGCGAGATCAGCACGCTCATGATGAGCCCGCGGTACGGCAGGTTGCCGCGCGACAGGCCGAGCGCCGCGAGCGTGCCCAGGATGGTCGCCAGCGTGGTGGCGCCGATCGCGACGATGCTGCTGTTTTTCAAAGCGGTGAGCCAGCGCTCGTCGCCGAAGAAGTCCTGGTACCAGCGCAGCGACAGGCCGGGCAGCGGATAGGTGAACCAGGGCTCGCTGGAGAAGGACAGCGGCATGATCACCAGGATGGGCGCGATCAGGAAGCCGAACACCAGCACGCAAAAGGTGATGAACACCTTGTGCACGATCCGCTCGGACAGGCTGGCATAAGCAGGCAGGGCCATCGGTCTATCCGAGCTTGACCTTGTCGATCCCGACAAGGCGGTTGAAGATCGCGTAGAACACCAAGGTCACCGCCAGCAACACGGCGCCGAGCGCGGAGGCCTGGCCCCAGTTCAGCTCGCGATTGGTGTAGAGGGCGACGAAATAGCTGATCATCTGGTCGGCCGGCCCGCCCACCAGCGCGGGGGTGATGTAGTAGCCCAGCGACAGGATGAAGGTGAGCAGGCAGCCGGCGCCGACGCCGGGCAGCGTCTGCGGCATGTAGACCCGCGTATAGGCATAGAACGGCCCGGCGCCGAGCGAGCGCGCCGCCCGCACATAGGCCGGCGAGATGCCCTTCATCACGCTGTAGATCGGCAGCACGGTGAAGGGCAGCTGGATGTGCGTCATCGCCAGCACGGTACCGAAGCGGTTGAAGATAAGCTGCACCCGCTCGCTGATCAGGCCGAGCGCCATGGCGATGTCGTTGATCACGCCATTTGTCTGCAGCAGCACCACCCAGGCGGTGGTGCGCACCAGTATGGAGGTGGTGAAAGGCAGCAGCACCAGCAGCATCAGCACGTTTGCGGTCTTTGCCGGCAGGGTGGCGAGCAGATAGGCGACGGGATAGCCGATGACCAGCGTCGCCACCGTCACCATCAGGCTGATCCACATGGTGCGCATCAGCACGTCGATGAAGATGGCCTGGTCCGGGACCTGCCGCGACAGACTGCCGTTCTCGTCCAGCCGCAGATCGATGGCCGAGAGCAGGTAGAACACGGTGAGCTTCTGTCCGGTGCGCTTGAGCACCGACCAGAATTTGGGGTCGCCCCATTGCGGGTCGCTGGCCAGGAACACCGGCTTCCACGGTCCGGTTTCGGTGCGGTCGATCTCGCGGCCGATCTTGAGGAATTTCGATCGCGCGCCGGGAATTTCGTAATTGATGCGCTTTCCGACCAGGCCGGTGGTGCGCTCCTTCTGCGCCACGCGGATATCTTCGGCGAGCGCCGCGAACACCGGCTCGTCCGGCACGCCCTGGCCGGACCAGGATTGCAGCGCGGCGGTGGTGCGCGGCAGCGCGGCAGCGACTTCCGGATTGTCGACGGCGCGGTAAAGCATGATGCCGATCGGCACGCAGAAGCTCACCAGAATGAACAGCAGCAGCGGCGCCACCAGAAACAACGAACCCAGCTTGCTGGCGCGCTGGGCGCGGGCGAGGTCGGCTTTCAGGCTTGCGCGCGCTTCCGGGGCAAGGGCGAGCGCCGGTGCCGGCACATCGAGGGTGGCCATGGTCTACTCCCGCGTCGTGAAGCCGAACCGCCCGGCGCGGGTGCGCCGGGCGGTCTTGATGCGGCTTACTGGGCGAGCCAGGTGTTGAAGCGCTTGCGCAGCTCCTCGCCGTTGTCGCCCCAGAACACGGGGTCGTTGACCACGGCATTGGTCAGGTTGGCCGGCGCGGTCGGCAGGTCGGCCAGCACCTTCGGGTTGACGAACTCGGCGGCGGCGACCACGGCCGGGCCATAGGCGATGTACTTGGTCTGCTCGGCCTGCGGGCCGGGGGTGGAGGCGAACTGGATGAACTTGTAGGCCGCCTCGGTCTTCTTGCCGCCCTTCGGCAGCACCCAGAAGTCCCAGTCGAGCACCTGCGAATCCCACACGATCTTGAAGTTCTTCTTGTCGGCGGTGTTGGCGGCGGTGATGCGGCCGTTCCAGGCGGTGGCCATCACCACTTCGCCGGACGCGAGCAGCTGCGGCGGCTGGGCGCCGGCCTCCCACCACACCGTGTCCTTCTTGATGGTGTCCAGCTTCTTGAAGGCGCGATCGACGCCCGCCGGAGTCTTCAGCACCTCATAGACCTTGTCGACCGGCACGCCGTCGGCGACCAGGGCGAACTCGAGGTTGCCGAACGGGCTCTTCTGCAGCGCGCGCTTGCCCGGCCATTTCTTGGTGTCGTACAGGTCGGCGATGGTCTTGGGGCCGTCCTTTATCTTGTCCGCGTCATAGGCGAAAATGGTGGAATAGATGATGGTCGGCACCGCGCATTCGAACGCCGAACCCTTGGTGAAGGTGGCCTTGCCGCCGAACTTGGAATAGTCGATCGGCTCGATGATGCCTTCGTCGCAGGCCTGCTGGGCGGTCTGCGCGTCGACGTCGACGACGTCCCAGTTGGTGGTGCCGGACTGCACCATGGCGCGGATCTTGGCGATCTCGCCGTTATACTCTTCCTGGATGATCTTCGTCCCGGTCTTGGCGGTGTAAGGCTTGAAGTAGGCCTCGTCCTGGCTCTTCTGATAAGCGCCGCCCCAGGACGTGATGGTGAGGTCCTCGGCCGAGGCCGGGGCGGCCAGCGCCCAGATTGCGGTCGCCGTGAGGGCGAGGTACCGCGCCTTGATCATGGTCGTCATCTGCGTCTTCCCCTCTTTGGACCCGCTCCGGGGTCCGTCTCGAACATGGATGAGGTCAGTGCCGAAAGGCGGCCGGCCTTCAGGCGGCGTCCAGCGCGCGGCAGTCGGCCGTGCTCCAGCCGAGTTGCACCTGCGCGCCGACATCGAGTGCCGGGCGGTCGTCCGAATTGTGGATCTTCACGATGAAGTCGCTGATCCCGCACACCGCGGTGCGCACCCTGATGTGGTCGCCGAGATAGATCAG
>JBGGNI010000211.1:0-78858 GCA_041287585.1 Xanthobacteraceae bacterium | reverse complement strand
TACTGTGTCGGAAAGGCGCGGAGAATGCGAGGAATCCCTTGCAGGGGAAGGCGTAGCGGCACTAGTCTCTCGCCGCGAAGTGTCCTTGGTCGAGCTATCGGGCCAACCGGTTTGGTGCGCCAAACGCCGCAACAATGATAGCCGGGACATTAGAGAGGGACCGTTCCCTGTCTATTGATTAAGCAACCCGTTTGGGAGGAGTTTAAATGGCCAAGATCAACAAGGTACTGCTCGGCGAATCGCTGGTGGGCGACGGCAACGAAGTTGCCCATATCGACCTCATCATCGGACCGCGCGGCAGCGCTGCCGAGAGCGCCTTTGTCAACGCGCTGACGAACAACAAGGACGGCTTCACCTCGCTGCTCGCGGTGGTCACGCCGAACCTGCTCGCCAAGCCGAACACCATTCTGTTCAACAAGGTCACGATCAAGGACGCCCGCCAGGCGGTGCAGATGTTCGGACCGGCGCAGTATGCGGTCGCCAAGGCGGTGGTCGACAGCGTCGCCGACGGCACCATCCCGGAAGACGAAGCCGACGACCTGTTCATCTCGGTCGGCGTGTTCATCCACTGGGAAGCGGCGGACGACGCCAAGATCCAGAAGTTCAACTACGAGGCCACCAAGGAAGCCCTCAAGCGCGCCGTGAACGGCGAGCCGAAGGTCAAGGACGTTCTGGCGCAGGCGGCCGCCGCCAAGCACCCGTTCGCCGCTTAGATCCGAACCAGCCCTGAACAGCAAAAGCCTGCGCCCACGGCCCCGCCGAAGGGCCTGCTTCAGCGGCTGGCAGCGATCTTCCTCAACAAATAAGGCCGGCTTACGAGCCGTCCTCCTCGTCGCATGCATCCTGGCCCGGAGCTTCGCTCCGGGCCATTTTCATGCCGGGTCGTCGGCGGCGATCCGCACCGGCGGGCCGTCCAGCGTCACGATGCGACGGGCGAGCCTGCCGGCCTCGGTGCGGTCGTGCGTCACCAGCAGCACCGTCGCCGGCCGGGCTTCGAGCTGGCGCGCCAGCATCGCCTCCAGCCGCGCCGCGGTCTGCGCGTCCAGCGAGGCCAACGGCTCGTCGAGCAGCAGCACGTCCGGCTCCGCCGCCAGCGCCCGAATGAGCCCGACGCGGCGCTGCTGGCCCAGCGAGAGCCGCTCCGGATAAGCCTCCAGCGCCGCGCCGAGCCCGGCCTGCGTCAGCAGTTCGCGCGCCCTCGCCTCGGTGCCGCGCCCGGCTGCCAGCAGCACGTTCTCCAGCACGGTGCGCCAGGGCAGCAGGCGCGGGTTCTGGAACGCGTAACCGAAGCGCGGCGCCTTGGGCGAGAAGCGCACCGCGCCCTCGAAATCGGTATCCAGCCCGGCAACGATGTTCAAAAGCGTGGTCTTGCCGAGCCCGGACGGCCCGAGCAGCGCCACCGTGGTGCCGGCCGCCACATCGAGCGTGAAGTCGCGATAGAGCGTGCGCTCCGGCGATCCGGTAGCGGCCGGAAAGCGCTTATGGTTTATCGCGAGCTGGAGCGAAATCACCGCCGCCAGCGCGCCGCGCGGCGCTCCCAGGGCTGGAGCACGCCGAGTTCGATCGCCTGCACCACCGCGGTAAAGGCCAGCGCATAGGCCAGCACCATGGCGACGTCGAACAATTGAAACGCGGTCTGCAATTCGAAACCGACGCCGTTCGAGCGCCCCAGCAACTCCACCACCAAGACGATCTTCCAGGTGAGCGCGAGGCCGGAGCGGGCGGCGGCGGCGAAGAACGGCGCCAGTTGCGGCAGCACCACATGGCGCAGCCGCGTCCAGCGGCCGAGCCGGTAAAGTTGGGCCATCTCGTCGAGGTCCCGCGACAAGGCGCCAGCCCCCTCGCGCAGGGTCACCGCGACATTGGGAATCTTGTTCACCGCCACAGCGGTGATCGCCGCCACCTCGGTGAGGCCGAACCAGACATAGCAAAGAATGATGATGACCAACGCCGGCAGGTTCAACAGCACCACCACCCAGGGGCCGACCACCCGGTCCAGCGCCGGCCGGCGGCCGAGCAGCACGCCGAGCGCCGAGCCCAGCGCCATGGCAAGCGCGAAGCTCGCCGCCACCCGCGCCAACGTCACGCCGATATTGCGGAACAGCGCGCCGTCCTCTGCCGCGCGATGGAGCGCCTCCACCACCGCCGCCGGTCCGGGCAGCAGGCGCGAGGCGGCGAGCCAGGCCGCGATCTGCCAGGCCGCCACCAGCAGCGCCAACGACAGCGCGGTCCAGCCCAGCCGCGTCAACCCGCTCACGCTTGTCGCGACCAGAACAGCGCTGGATCGAAGCCGGGCTTCGGCCCCACCAGGTCCGGCCCGCCCAGCTTGGCGAGCAGCCCGTAGAGCTGGTCGCAGGCGGCGATTTCCGCCGGGCCGAAGCCGGCCGGAATGCCGGCAATGAAATAGCGCCGCAGCGCGGCGAATTCGGCCTCATCGCCCGCCTGCATCAGCGGGCGCAGCCGCGCCCAGGCCGCATCCGCCCGCGCATCGGTGCCCTTGAGCACCGCGTTCGCGCCCTGCGCGGCACGGAAGAACGCCTCGATCTGCGGCCGCTTCGCCGCATAGGTGCGCTCGCGCCAGACATGGCCGACCAGCGGGGGCGGCGGCGCGATGCCGAGCCCCGCAACCACCTCGTTCATATCGATGAGGCGCCGGCAGCCGCGGGCTTCCAGCCGGGCGGCGAACGGCCAGAAGGTCAGCGCGGCGTCGATCCGCCCCAGCATGAGCTGTTCGCCCACCAGCGGCGGCGCGCCATAGACCGGCTCGGCAAGCTCCTTCAGGTCGCCGCCCAGCACGCTCAGCCCATAGGCGCGCAGCAGCAGCCAGCTTTTGTCCAGCGCCCCGCCGGCAACGCCGAGCTTGCGGCCCTTCAGGTCGGCGAGCGTCTTCACCGGCCCGTCCGCGCCCACCATCAGCGCACCGAGCGCATTGGAGAACGGGGCGAAGCGGAAATCCTCGCCCTCCCCGCGCAGCCGCATCGCCCACAGCCAGTCGCTGACGATAAGGTCGACGTCGCCGGCCTGCAGCGCCACCGTGGTGGCCTGGCCGGAGGCGTAGTCGACGCGCTCGATGGCGAGCCCCTCGCGGGCGGCGAGGCCCTCGGCCTCGATGGTCTCCACCAGCCAGGTGAGCGTGCCGAACTTCAGCGCGCCGATGCGCAAACCCGCCGCCGCACCGGCGGCGCGGGGCAGCGCCGCGCCGGCGGCGGCGGCGACAAAGGCGCGGCGCGACAGCATCATGGTGCCGCCACCCCGGTCATCGGCGGATCCAGCAGGCGGTTGCGCACCAGATAGGAAATGCCGCGCAGCCAGCTCTCATCGGTGTTGTTGCGGATATCGGCGCTGCCGGCGCGCAGCACCGCGCCGGTGGCGACGTCGCGCACCTGGAAATTGATGTTGAGGATGAGGTTCGAGACCTTCTGCACCAGGCCGATCACCTCCACCTCGGCGCCCAAGGCTTTGGCGATGGGCAGTTCGCAGCCATTGCAATTGCGGAACGGCGCGTTTTCGGCAATCGCGGCCTGTTGCGGCGACAGGTCCACCACCGTGTAGCCGGCTTCAGAGAGGCGCTTTCTGAGCTCGGCACCGATGAGCGCCAGCCGCTGCTGCTCCGCCGGCTTGGGGCCGCGAATATCGGCCTCGGTGCTGGTGTCGAGCAATTCGAAATCGAACACCGCGACCCGCGTCGCCGCCTGCACCGGCGCGGCGAACAAAGGGATGGCGGGCATCAGAATGGCGAGCGCAAGCGTCGTGCGCAGAACTCCAGGAAACATGGCGTGGCGACCTCCCGAAGGTCGGCGACGATCCGCCTCGCCGGCCCGGCGGCGGTCGTCGGAACGGCCTTATAATTATAATAGCGCCTGCCGGGCGGCTCGCAACGCCGGGCGTTCAAAATTCCGTCAAGACATAGGCAAAACTTCCCGAAGTCCTGGCGAAGACTTCAACTTATTAATTTCTTATGTACTCTATTTTGTTGATTGAGCTTGGCTCTTTGCTAGTATTTTTCCTGCGGCACCAATGACGAACCTGAAAAACCGAACCGTTAGCCGCGGGATGGATACGCCGATGAGGAAAATGGTCCGGGCCGCCGCGGCCAGTGCGCTGGCGTTTGCGCTGGGTCTGGCCGCACCGATGCGGGTCGAGGCGCAGACCGCTGCCCCCGCCGCCACAGTGCCGGCTTCGCAGACCTTCCGCATCGGCTTCGTGCGGCAGATGCCGGAACCGCCGCCCTGGATCGCGCCGCTGGCCATTCCGCCGGAAGACATCGGCATCGCCGGCGCCGAACTTGGCATTCGCGACAATCTCGGCGCCGGCCGCTTCCTTAAGCTGGACTACAAGCTGCAGACCGAAATCGTGCCGACCGATGGCGACCCGCTGGCCGCCGCCGTGAAGCTGGCGGATGCCGGCAACGGCTTTCTGCTGCTGGACGTGCCCGCCCCCGCTCTGCTCGCCATCGCGGACACGCTGAAGGGCCGCGACGTGCTGCTGGTCAATGTCGGCGCCACGGACGATCGGCTGCGCCAGAAGGACTGC
Organism: Xanthobacteraceae bacterium; assembly: GCA_041287585.1. GTDB lineage: Bacteria > Pseudomonadota > Alphaproteobacteria > Rhizobiales > Xanthobacteraceae > Ancylobacter. The sequence continues at coordinate 74,325 of JBGGNI010000211.1, read as the reverse complement.
CGCGCCAATGTGTTCCATGTCGCGCCCAGCCGCTCCATGCTCACCGACGCCCTGGCGCAGTTCCTGGTTTTCAAGCGCTGGCGCTCCTGGTTCCTCATCACCGGCCGCACCGACGCTGACCGGCTCTATGCCGAGGCGCTACGCACCTCCGCCCGCAAGTTCGGCGCCAAGATCGTGGCCGAAAAGACCTGGGATTTCGGCCCGGACGCCCGCCAGACCGGCCAGAGCGAAATCCCGCTGGTGACCCAGGTGAGCGAGCACGACGTGGTGGTGGTGGCGGACGAGCTCGGCGAGTTCGGCGATCTCATCGCCTACAACACCTGGACGCCGCGCCCGGTGGTGGGCACGCAGGGGCTGATGCCGCTGTCCTGGCACGAAACGGTGGAGAACTGGGGCGCCGCCCAGCTTCAAAGTCGCTTCTTCAAGACCACCAAGAGGCTGATGCGCACCACGGACTATCAGGCCTGGCAGGGTGTGGTCGCCATCGGCTCGGCCGGCAACAAGACCCGCAGCAGCGATGTGAAGGCGGTGCGCGAATTCATGCTGAGCCCAGGCTACGATCTGCCGGTGTTCAAGGGCGTGGCCGCGAGCTTCCGCGAGTGGGACCACCAGCTCCGCCAGCCCATCGTCCTTGCCCACGCCACGAACATGGTGACGCTCTCGCCGCAGCAGGGCTTCCTGCACCAGCGCACGCCGCTGGACACGCTCGGCTTCGACAAGCCGGAGAGCGCCTGCCGGTTCGCCCCCTGAACCCGCTTCCCCCGAGGAGAAGATGATGAAGCGCCCTATCTGCCTGGCCACCGGCCTCGTCGCGCTCGCCGCCACCGCGGCCGCCCCCCGCCTGGCCGAGGCGCAGGTGCGCGCCTTCGTCACCAACGAGCGCGACCACACCGTCAGCGTGCTCGATCTGGACAGCCAGAAGCTGATGGAGACCATCAAGACCGGTCGGCGCCCGCGCGGCATCACCGCCAGCCCGGACGGCAAGCTGATCTATGTCGCCGCCTCGGACGACAGCCGCGTCGAGGTCTATGATTCCAAGACCTTCCAGCGCCTCAAGACGCTGCGCTCCGGCCCGGACCCGGAGCTGTTCGTGCTCGCGCCTTCCGGCAACCCGCTCTACATCGCCAATGAGGACGACAACCTCGTCACCGCGGTGAATGTGGAGACCAACGAACTGGTGGCCGAGATCGCCGTCGGGGTGGAGCCGGAAGGCATGGGCATCAGCCCGGACGGCAAGTTCCTGGTGAACACGTCCGAGACCACCAACATGGCCCATGTCATCGACACCTCGAAGAACGAGATCATCGAGAACATTCTGGTCGATTCCCGCCCGCGCTACGCCCAGTTCACCCAGGACGGCAAGCAGCTCTGGGTGTCGTCGGAGGTCGGCGGCACGGTGGCGGTCATCGACCCCGCCACCTGGAAAATCGTCAAGAAGATCAATTTCGAGATTCCGGGCGTCAACAAGGAAGCCATCCAGCCGGTCGGCATCCGCATCACCAAGGACGGCAGCAAGGCCTTCGTCGCGCTCGGCCCGGCCAACCGCGTCGCGGTGATCGACACCAAGACGCTGACGGTTTTGAAATACCTGCTGGTCGGCCAGCGGGTGTGGCAGCTCGCCTTCACCCCGGACGAAAAGCTGCTGCTGTCGACCAATGGCAATTCCAACGACGTTTCCATCATCGACGTGGCGGCGGAAAAGGTGGTGAAATCCATCGGCGTCGGCCGCGCGCCGTGGGGCGTCGTGGTGGTGCCGTGAGGCGCCGCGCGGACGCGGCAGGGCAGCGGGTGTGAGCGACATCGACGACGTGCCGGCGCTTGCGGTCGCCGGCGTCACCCATCGCTTCGGCGCCCGCACGGCGCTGGACGATGTGAGCCTCACTGTGCCGCGCGGCCGCTTCTGCGCCCTTCTGGGGCCGAACGGGGCGGGCAAGACCACGCTGTTCTCGCTCATCACCCGGCTGTACGAGAACCGCTCCGGCACCATCCGCGTGCTGGGCCACGATGTGCGTCGCGCGCCGGCCGCGGCGCTGTCGCGGCTCGGCGTGGTGTTCCAGGCCCGCACGCTGGATCTCGAACTCACGGTGATGCAGAACCTCCTGTATCACGCCACGCTGCACGGCATCGGCTGGGGCCGCGGCCGGCGGCGGGCGCTTGCCGTGCTGGCCCAGGTCGGCCTGGCCGATCGCGCCCGGGACACGGTCCGCCAGCTCTCCGGCGGACAGATGCGCCGGGTGGAGATCGCCCGCGCCTTGATGCACCAGCCGGACCTGCTGCTGCTCGACGAGCCGACCGTCGGTCTCGACATCGGCTCGCGCGCCGCACTGGTGGCCGAGGTCCGCCGGCTGGTGGCCGACCACGGCACAGGCGTGCTGTGGGCGACCCACATCATCGAGGAAATCGTGCCGGGCGACGACATCGTGGTGCTGCACCACGGCCGCATCCGCGCCGCCGGCCGCTACGAGAAAGTGGTGTCGGACAGCGGCGCGGCGGATTTGTCGGGCGCCTTCCTGCGGCTGGTCGACGAGGCGCCCGAGATGGCGGCGGCTGACCGATGAGCACCCCCGGCCACCGCCTGCCGCTCAGCGGCTACGCCATCTGCCTTGCCGGCGTGGTGTGGCGCGAAGGGCTGCGCTTTCTCAATCAGCGGGGGCGCTTTCTCTCCGCGCTGGTGCGCCCGCTGGTGTGGCTGTTCATATTCGCCGCCGGCTTCCGCGCCGTGCTCGGCGTCTCCATCATCCCGCCTTACGAGACCTATGTGCTCTACGAGGTCTATGTCGCGCCGGGCCTGGTGGCGATGATCCAGCTGTTCAACGGGCTGCAATCCTCGCTGTCCATGGTCTATGACCGCGAGGTCGGCGCCATGCGCATTCTGCTGGTGAGCCCGTATCCGCGCTGGTTCCTGCTCATTTCCAAGCTCGCCGCCGGCATCTGCGTCTCGATCCTGCAGGTCTATGCGTTTCTGCTCATCGCCTGGTTCTGGGAGGTGGAGCCGCCGCCGATCGGCTATCTCACGCTGCTGCCGGCGCTGGTGCTCACCGGGCTGATGCTCGGGGCCATGGGGCTGCTGATGTCGTCGCTGTTCCGGCAGCTGGAAAACTTCGCCAGCGTGATGAACTTCGTCATCTTTCCCATGTTCTTCGCCTCCTCCGCGCTCTATCCTTTATGGCGGATACGCGAAAGCAGCCTGGTGCTCTACACCATCTGCGTCTTCAATCCGTTCACCTATGCCGTGGAACTCATCCGTTTCGCCCTGTACGGCCGGTTTGATGCGTTCTCGGCGCTGGTAGTGGCGGGGGCGGCCGCGGTGTTCCTCATCGCCGCCATCGTCGCCTATGATCCGTCCGCCGGCATCATGTCCCGCCGCGGCGGGCCGGAGACGGCCAAGTAACCAAGAATATTGAGAAGGAAACGCTCATGCCTGCGCCGCGCATCGCTCCGTTCGCCGCTCTCGCGCTCATGCTCGCCGCCTCGCCCGCCGCTGCCGCCGGCAGCGAGGCCGGCTTCTGGCCCTGCGTCCAGCCGCGGGTGGCGAGCCTTGCCGCCGGGCAGATGTGGGCCGGCCCGCCGATCGACGGGCTGGCCTGGCGCGACGACACCGGCGTCGCCGAACTGGTGCCGCTGCTCGCCGCCCGCCGCACCCCCATCGAGGACGCGCAGGCGCGCATCGACGGCTTCGCCAAGTCGGCGGGGGCGGACAAGGCGAGCCGACTTGCGCTGTTGTTCGCCGGCGTGTTCGACCAGATCAACACCCAGCGCAGCCGCATCATCGTCGGCATCGAGAATTACGCCCGCCACCAGCTCGAACTCTCCAACCGAATCAAGGCGGAGAGCCTGGCGCTGGCCAAGGCCAAGAAGGCGGCGGCCAGCGACGAGGAGCGCGCCAAGGCGGCGGAGCTTGAAAAGCAGCTGCTGTGGGACACCCGCATCTACGACACCCGCACCCTGGCGGTGAATGCGGTGTGCGAGAGCCCGGTGCTGCTGGAACAGCGCGCCTTCGCGCTCGCCCGCTCGATCCAGAACGCGATGGAGTGAGGCTATTCCATCGGCCGGGGCGTGGCCGGCTCCAGCGGCAGGCCGGCCTTGGCCCAGCCGTCGCTGCCGGCGGGGTACCAGGCGACGCCGGTGTAGCCGTAGCTCAGCGCGCGCTTGGCGGCATTCCAGGACATCCAGCAATCGGTGAGGCAGTAGAACACCACGGCCCTGTCGCGCCGGCCCTGCGTGAGGGCGTCGAGGCTGCGGCGAAAATACTGGTCCATCTCAGCGGACAGCGCGCCATAGCCAACATTGGGCAGCCAGACGCTGCCGGGAATATGGTCGCGCCGCTTGTCGCGCCACAGCGTGCCGGCCGGCAGGTTCGCCGGCTTCACGTCGCGCGGCATCACATCCACCAGCACCGCCGCCATGTTGCGCCACATAAGCTCCAGTGTCGCGGTGTCCAGCACCCGTGCGCCGGCCAGCGTCGCCGGCGTCGGCGCGCGATATTCCTCCATGCGGTAGCCGTCGGGCTCCGGCACCGCCTGCTGCGCGGTGGCGGGCGCCAGCGTCAGCAGCGCCACCACCAGCCCCAGCATGCCGAGCCAGGCGAGGCGCACCAGCGAGGTGTCGGTGCGCGGCAATCCGCGCGGCCGGGCGGCGACGGCGAGGCGGGCGCTGTCGAGCCAGGCCGTCATGGCCCGACCGCCGGACCTGCTGGCGCGGATGATGCGGCGACTATCGGCCGGTTGCCCTCGTCGAGCAGCGGCACGCCGAATTCGAGCAAGATGCGGTTGATCTCCGGCTGGTTGGCCGCGATGAATTCGTTGAGCTTGTGCTTCCAGTTGAGTTCGCCGGGGCGGATGCCGAAGGTGATGCGATAGACCATGGCGGGGTCGCCGCGTTCCTTGGTCAGCGGCACCACGTTCATCGGCGTGCCGGCGCGGCGGGCGTAATAGCCGCCGATCGGCCCCCACAGGATCCCGCCGGAAAGCTCGCCGGATTCAATATCGGCGATCATCTGCTCGGCCGGGCTGAAGAAGCGCCGGTCGATGGTCAGCGCATAGGGCTTGGCAAGCGCCATCAGCCCGTTGCGGGCCATCAGGTCGCCCGGCGGCGTGCCGGCCACCACGCCGATGCGCGCGGTCTTCAGCCGCGGATCGGCCAGCGCCTCCACCCCGTCCAGCTCGCCGCCCTTGGGGCTGATCAGCACCCAGGCGGATTTGTAATAGGGGTTGGTGTTGAGCACCGGGTCGCCGCCGGCGACATAACCCATCACCACATCGCAGCGCTTGGCGCCGAGCGTCATGCGGTAGAAGCCGGTAGCCTGCGGAAACCAGGTATAGTCGAGCGGCAGGTTGAGCTTGGCGGAGAGCAGCTCGGCGATCTTGTTCTCGAAGCCCTCGCCCGCCTCATCGGTGAAGGGCATGTTGGCCGGGTCGGCGCACACCCGCAAGGTCGAGCGATCGACCAGGTCGGACACCTGCGCCGAGGCCGGTGCCGCCCATGCGGCGGCGCCGAGCAGCGCGAGCAGCGCGAGACCCGCGCCGGCGCGCCGACCCGAAACCCTAATTGGGGCGCCCGAAGCACTGGTTCTCATTGGCGGTGTACTCCTTGGTCTTATCCTCGCGCTTGCTCGGGCGCACCCGGTTCAGCGCACCATCTGCCCTCGCCTTGAGATAGATATAGAGGTCGTCGATGTAGCACATCACGTTGAGGTTCTCGCCGAAGGCCGGCATCACCTGGTTCTGTGAGGCACTCACCTCCTGCTTGCCGTTGACCACGATCTCCATGAACTTCTCATAGGTCATGGTCTTCAGGGACTCGGCCAGCGCAGGGGCGTAGCTGGAGCCCATGCCGTCCGGCCCGTGGCAGACGTGGCATTCGGCGTGGTAGCGGCGGTAGCCGCTATAGGCGTACCAGTCCAGCGTCCCGTCCGGGGCGATGTTGTAGGTCGGCGTGCCATCCGGAAGCGTGTATTTGCCCATCTCGTCCTTCGCCTTGGGCTCGCTCGACGCTGGCGCCGCAGCGGGGGCCGCAGCGTCCTGGGCGTAAGCGGCAGGGGCGCTGAACAGGGCGAAGGCACACAGGGCCAGAGCGGGCAGCGCCGCGCTGCGCAGCAGGGACCTACGGCGCCGTCCGTTCGTCGAATACGTCATTGAAAGGCTCCCAAAAGACCACAGCCGCGGCAGCGCCCGCCGGCCTGGAATAATTCTAAGATTCTCATAAGAAGCGGAGCCCCCATAAGGTCGGGGCTTGGCACCGGTTGAACCGATGACCAAGCCCCTTAGCTCCTTGCCAACCCGTCAGGCGGGTCGATCGTTCCGTCCGTTCGCGATCCCTCAGTTCGGGAGGGCGAACACCGTCAGCTGGCCACCGAGATTGGTGTAGCTGGAGAGCGCCGCATAGCCGCCCACCGCGCCGAGACCGGCATTGGGGTCGGTGAGGCCAGCCGCGAGGCCGATGCCAGCCCAGCCACCGACACCCGACAGGATGGCGATGAACTGCTTTCCGCCATGCTCGTAGGTGGTGACGTTGCCGATGATGCCGGACGGGGTCTTGAACTTGTAGAGTTCCTTGCCCGTCTTGGCGTCGACCGCCTTCAGATAGCCTTCCAGCGTGCCGTAGAACACCACGTCGCCGGCGGTGGCGAGAGCACCCGACCACACCGAGAAGGGCTCCTTGAGCGACCAGACGATCTTGCCCTTGGTGTTGTCCCAGGCAATGAAGTTACCCATGCCGCCATGGCTGTTCGGCGCGGGGAACATCGACAGGGTGGCACCGACATAAGGCTGACCGGCGGTGTAGCTCACGCGGAAGGGCTCGTAATCCATGCAGACATGGTTGGTCGGCACGTAGAAGAGCTGGGTCTTCGGCGAGAAGGCTGCGGGCTGCTGGTCCTTGGTGCCGAGAGCGGCCGGGCAGATGCCCTTGGAGTTGACGTCTTCGCCGTTCTGCTCGGTCGAATACTTGGCCACGACCAGCGGACGACCGAAGGTCGGGCTGTTCTTGTCCATATCGACCTTGGTGGCCCAGTTCACGGTGGGGTCGTACTTCTCGGCGACGAGAAGCTCGCCCGACACCCGGTCCAGCGTGTAGCCGAAGCCGTTGCGGTCGAAGTGGGTCAGCAGCTTGCGCGCCTGGCCGTTCATCTGCTGATCCGTGAGGATCATCTCGTTGATGCCGTCATAGTCCCACTCGTCGTGGGGGGTCATCTGGTAGACCCACTTGGCAACGCCGGTGTCCGCATCGCGGGCCCAGATGGTCATCGACCACTTGTTGTCGCCGGGGCGCTGCTTCGGGTTCCAGGTCGACGGATTGCCGGAGCCGTAATAGACGAGGTTGGTCTCGGGGTCATAGGAATACCAGCCCCAGGTGCAACCGCCGCCGATCTTCCACTGATCGCCTTCCCAGGTCTTCAGCGAGGAATCGGCGCCGACCGGCTTGCCGAGTGCCGTGGTCTTCACCGGGTCGACCAGAATGTCGCTGTCCGGGCCCATGGAGTAGCCGCGCCAGGCCTGCTTGCCGGTCTTGCTGTCATAAGCGGTAACGTGGCAGCGCACGCCGAACTCGCCGCCGGAGATGCCGACGATGATCTTGTCCTTGATCGGGATCACGGTGGCGGTGTTGGTCTCGCCCTTCTTCGGGTCGCCATTGACCACGGACCACTTCTTGGCCCCGGTCTTGGCGTCGAGCGCCACCACGGTGGTGTCGGCCTGGTGCAGATAGATCAAGCCGTCGGAGTATGCGAGGCCGCGGTTGACGGTATCGCAGCACATCACCGGAATGACGTTGGGATCCTGCTTCGGCTCGTATTTCCAGATGATCTTGCCATCGTTGTTCAGATCGAGGGCATAGACGATGTTCGGGAACGGCGTGTGCACATACATCACGTCGCCGATAACCAGCGGGCCGCCTTCGTGGCCGCGCAGCACGCCGGTCGAGAAGGTCCAGGACACCTGGAGCTTGCCCACATTGCTGGCGTTGATCTGGTTAAGCTGCGAGTAACGGGTGTTGGCGTAGTCCCCGGTCTGGATACCCCACTGCTTGGGGTCCTTTATGATGTTCATAAGACCGTCATTGGCGACAGCTGGCCAAGCACAGGCGGCTGTAGAAATCAGTGCAGCCGCATAGGCAAACTTGCGCATGCGAATTCTCCTCCTGAACGCGATCCTCCGAGCAAATACTGCGCAAACAGGCGCGGATTTGCTTCGATCTGATTTTTATACGTTTCTGACCTTTTCATCCTCAGCAGCGTGTCACGACCGGCTAGGGGGAGTTAGCCGGATTTGCACGGGGGCCTTCTGCCCCAAGCTGGTCTACGAGCCGGATTCTACAAGGGAAACCCCGGTAGAACCGTTGAAGCCGAAGATGCTGAAGAGACCCTAGCCGCATTTGGGCAGGCACGCAATAAGAACATCTAAGAGAGTTGGCTCTTATTATGTTTTTGCTGCAACTGCGAAATGAGCCGCCGAATATCCGTACGCGTTACTTACCTTTCCGGGCGGCGTTGCAACATTCGCCCGCCCCGCGCCGGCGTCGTCTGTGGCGCGGGTCACTCCCACGCCCGGCGTCACTCCCACTCGTATTCGTGATAGGCGGCGATGGCATTGCGCGCATTGAACTCGTCGAACAGCGCCCAGTCGCCGGCCTGTTCCCGCCCGGCTTCGGCGGCGGCCTCCGTCATGCTGCGTCCCTGCGCCAGCAGGCGTCGCACATCCGTGCGCAGTGCAACAAAATACGCCCGCTCGGCCGCCATCGCCGCCGGCCATGCGGCGCTTGCCGGGCCGTGGCCCGGCACCACACGCGCCGCCTTGCGCGCTTCCGCCGCGCCTAGCAGGCGCAGCCAGCCTTCCAGGCTGCCGTCGAGCGTCGGCACATGGCCCATGAACAGCAGGTCGCCCAGGAACCAAGTGCCTGTCATTTCATCGAAAATGGTGAGATCATTGTCGGTGTGGGCAGTCGGCTGCGCTTCCAGAATCAGCACCCGTCCGCCGAGATCGAGCCGCAGCGAACTCTCCACCGTCTGCTGCGGCAAAATGATTCGCGTGCCCTCGAACGCCGCGGGGTCAAGCAGGCGCTGGGCCTGCTGCATATAGGTGTCCGCGCGCTGGGCCAGCGCGCGCGGCAGCTTGGCGTGGCCGATGAACCGCGTTGCCTCGTCGGCGAAGGCCGCATTGCCCAGCACATGGTCGGGGTGCATGTGGGTGTTGACGACATAGCGGACCGGCCGGTCGGTCACGGCGCGCGCGGCGGCCAGCATCTGCGCACCGGCGCGGAAGCTGTTGCCGGTATCGATCACCAGCGCCGCCTCGCGGCCCACCACGAGGCTCATATTGGCGATGGCGCCGGCATTGTCGTGGCCGGCCAGCTCGAACGGCGCGCGAAAGACGAAGACGCCGTCCGCCACGCTCTCCAGCGCAAGCGGCGGCACCGCGGCGGCGACCGGAGCGGAGGGAACCAGCACCGCAGCGGCAAGCGCCAGCATGCCGCGCCGGCTCAGGCCGCCTTCCATCGAGGCTGATCCGACAAGATCGCGCATGGCTTCGGCCGGGTTCCAGGCCGGGCAGCCTGCCCGGCCGGCAAACGCCGCCGGCTACTTCTTGTTGCCGGCGAGGTCGTACTGCGACAGGAAGGCGAGCAGATCGGCGCGGTCGGTGTCCTTCGGCAGGCCGGCGAACACCATCTTAACGCCCGGCATGAACCCCTTGGGGTTCGCCAGATACTGGCTCAGCGTGTCGGCGGTCCACAGGTCGCCTTTCGCGCCATGCTCCTTGAGCGTGTCCGAATAGTTGAAGCCCTCGATGGAGCCCATCTTGCGGTCGACGATGCCGTTCAGTTCCGGCCCGACCTTGTTCTTCGCATCGGCGCCGACAGCGTGGCAGGCCATGCATTTCTTGAACACGGTCGCGCCCTTGGTCGGGTCGCCGTCGGCGAGCGCCGCGGTGGAGCCGAGGGCGAGAAGCATGGCGCAGGCGATAAGACGGTTCATAGTTTTCTTCCCGGAAGATGTTTGTGACGCACGCGCCATCGGATGCGGCGCTTGGCTTCGGCTGACAGAAAGACTAGCCGCTTTCTTAGGACGATCCTAGACAGGCGATTGGGTCTCAGGTGCGGCGAAACATCGGCAATTGGTCCCATAGACGTGCGTGCGCCGGTCGCGGCACCTGCGGCACGGCGTCACGCGGAATCGTAGGGTTGGGCGGGGCATGGCGGCGATGCCGGATGTGGTGAAGATCGGCGGCAGCGCCTTCGGTGAACCGCGGCGCCTGCGCGCGCTGCTGGCCGGCATCGCCGGCCGCGGCGCTCCGCTGGTGGTGGTGGCCGGCGGCGGCGCGCTGGCCGATGCGGTGCGCGCCGTGCAGCCGCAGCTCGGCCTCAGCGATGCCGCCGCCCACCACATGGCCATTCTCGCCATGGAGCAGACCGCGCTCGCGCTGGCCGATCTCGAACCCCGGCTCGCTGCGTTCGACAGCCTCGCCGGGCTGCGCGCCGCCCACGCCACGGGTCGCGCTAGCCTGTGGCTGCCGGCCGCCATGGCGCGGCGGGCGCCGCTGCCGGCGAGCTGGGACGTGACCTCGGACAGCCTGGCGCTGTGGCTCGCCATCGAGCTCGGCGCCGCCCGGCTCACCTTGGTGAAGTCGGCGCAGGTCTCTCACCCTTCCGGCCCGCCCGCGGTCTGGCTGGCGCAGGGGCTGGTGGATCGCTATGTGCCGCTGCTGGCACCGCGCTTTGCCGGCGCGCTGCGCGCCGTGTCGCTGGACGCGGTGCTGGCGGAGCAGGAGGAGACGGCATGAAGGCCAAGGGCAGCTACCCGCGCTGGAGCTGGGCACTCACCGGCTCCGGCCATTTCTTTACCGAATCGGTGGCGCTGATCCGCGAACTGGCGGAGGTCGACCTGTTCGTCTCCCGCGCCGCCGCCGAAGTGCTGCGCATGTACGGCAAGGACAAGGAGCCGCCGCCCCCCACCACCCGCATCTTCCGCGATTCCACCGCCAGCGCGGCCCCGGTCGGGCAGTTCTACGAGGGCAAATACCACACGCTGATCGTGGCGCCGGCCTCCTCCAACACGGTGGCGAAGTGCGTCTACGGCATTTCCGACAACCTCGTCACCAATTGCTTCGCCCAGGCCGGCAAGTGCCGGGTGCACACCATCGTGTTCGCCTGCGACACCGCGCCGGAGATGATGACCATGGCGCCCAAGGGACCGGTGGCGGTCTATCCGCGGCGGATCGACCTGGAGAACACCGCCAAGCTCAAGACCTTCGACGACGTGGTGGTGGCCGAGAGCCTGGCCGAGCTGGAAGCCGCCATCGCGGCGCGGCGGGAGGCCCTCGATCGTGGCTGAAACGGTGGCGCTGGTCACCGGCTCGCTGGCCGAGCCGCGGCTGCGCAAGATCGCCGCGGACCTGGCCGGCGACGAACTGGCGCCGGTGGTGATCAATATCGGCGTCAAGGTCGCGGCGCTGATGACGGCCGAGATCGTCGAGCGCCGGCTGAAGCTGCCCGCGGGCATCGACCGCGTGCTGATGCCCGGCCGCTTCCGCGGCGACCTCGACCGGCTGGCGGCGCATTTCGGCCTGCCCTTCGCCCGCGGCCCGGACGAGATCGCCGACCTGCCGGACTATTTCGGCCGCGCCCGCCGGGCCACCGACCTCTCCCGCCACGACGTGGTGCTGTTCGCCGAAATCGTCGATGCCAGCCTGCTCGACCTTCCCGCTCTGCTGGAGCGCGCCCGTAGGTTGGCCGCCGACGGCGCCGACGTCATCGACCTCGGCTGCCTGCCGGACAGCACCTTCCCGCATCTCGAAGCGGCCATCGCCGCGCTCAAGGCCGACGGGCTGAAGGTCAGCGTCGATTCGTCCGACCCCACCGAGCTTTCCCGCGCCACCCGCGCCGGCGCCGATTTCCTGCTCAGCCTCAACGAGACCAACCTGGCCATCGCCGCGGAAGGCCCCGCTGTGCCGGTGCTGGTGCCCGCCCGCGCCGGCGACCTCGAATCGCTGATCCGGGCGGTGGAATCGTGCCGCGCCGCCGGGCGGGCCTTCTATGCCGACCCGATTCTCGATCCGATCCATTTCGGCTTCACCGCCTCGCTGCTGCGCTATGCCGAGCTGCGCCGGCTGCTGCCGGACGCGCCGATCCTGATGGGCATCGGCAATGTCACGGAACTCACCGACGCCGACACCACCGGCATCAATGCGGTGCTGATGGGCATCATCTCCGAATTGCGGCTCAATGCGGTGCTCGCGGTGCAGGTCAGCCCGCACGCCCGCACCGCGGTGCGCGAGTTCGATCGCGCCCGCCGCGAGTTCTTCGCGGCGCGGGAGGCCGGCGCCTTGCCGCAGGGCTTCGGCGGCGCCCTGTTGGCGCTGCGCGAGCGGCGGCCCTACGCCGCCGCCCCATTGGAAATCGCAGCCCTCGCCGACACCGTTCGCGACCGCAATTATCGCATCGACGTAGCGTCCGACGGCGTGCACATCTATAATCGCGACGGGCACCATGTCGGCGCGGATCCGTTCGCGCTGTTCCCGCATCTCGGTGTGGAGGCGGACGGTGCGCATGCCTTCTATCTCGGCGTGGAAACGGCCCGCGCCGAGATCGCCTACCGGCTCGGCAAGCGCTATGCGCAGGACGAGCCGCTTCGATGGGGCGCGGCCGGCGACACCGGCCAGTCGGCGGAGGATGTCCACCGCCTCGCCTTCAAGGAAGCCGGCACGACATTGAAGGGGCGGGAGAAGGACGAAGGTTCGGCATGATCATCGAGACCATCGTCACCACCCGTTCGCCGAACGGCGAGCCGCACATTGCGCCGATGGGCGCGACCGTGGTCGAGGGCGGCTATCTGCTGCAACCCTTCCGCCCGTCGCGCACGCTGGAGAATCTCGCGGCGACCGGGGTCGGCGTCGTCAATCTCACCGACGATGTGCGCATCTTCGCCGGCTGCGTCGCCGGGCGCCGGCACAGCGTGCCGACCCGCCCCGCCAGCACCATCGATTGCCCCCGCCTCACCGAGACGCTGGCGCATGACGAATTCACCGTGGAGCGGGTGGAAGAAGACCCGCAGCGGCCGCGCTTCTTCTGCCGTATCCGCCATTCGGAAGGCCATGGCCGCTTCCTCGGGCTCAACCGGGCCAAGGCGGCGGTGCTGGAAGGCGCGGTGCTGGTGAGCCGGCTCTCGATGCTGGAACCCGAACGAATAGACCGCGACATGGCCTATCTCGCCATTGCCGTCGACAAGACCGCCGGTCCCGCGGAACGGGAGGCCTGGGAATGGCTGGTGGCGGCGGTGGCCGACCATCGCCGGAAGCGTGCATCATGACCGGATTGCTCAGCAGCGTCGCCAGCCTCGCCGAAATGGAGGTCGCCCGCCGCGGCGGGGCCGACATCGTCGATTGCAAGGACCCCTCCCGCGGTGCCCTCGGCGCCTGGGACCCCGGCGCGCTCACCGCCGCCGTCACGCTGTGGAACTCCTGGCCGGAGCGCAAGCCCGGCCTCAGCGCCACGGTGGGCGACCAGCCGATGGTGCCGGCTATTTTGCGCCAGGCGGTTGCGGTGGTGGCCGCCACCGGCGTGCCGATGGTCAAGATCGGCCTCGCCCCCTCCCCCGGCGCACGCGCCTGCGTCCAGGCGCTGGGGGCGCTGGCGGAACGCACGCAGCTCATCGGCGTGTTCTTCGCCGACCGCGCGCCGGATTTCACCCTGCTGCCCGATCTCGCCCGCATCGGCTTTCGCGGCGTCATGATCGACACCGCCGGCAAGGCGTCCGGCGGACTGCGCAACTATCTCGACGTCACCGCGCTGGAAGCCTTCACCCGCCAGGCCCGCGCCCGCGGACTGATGTCTGGCCTCGCCGGCTCGCTCGCCTTCGAGGACATCGCCCCGCTCACCCGGCTCGGCGCCGACTATCTCGGCTTCCGCGGCGCGCTGTGCGCGGACGGGCGCACCGGCCGGCTGGACACCGGGCGCCTGAAGGCGGTGCGCCTGGAAATGGACCGCGCCGCCCGCCCCCGCACCGACCCCACGCCGCGCAAGGGGCCGGAGCGCGAAGGGCGGCCGTGAATTGGTCGGTACTTGGAGGACCGAGGGACTCTTCCAAACCGTGCGGCAGCCGGGTGCGTGCTTCGAGGCCGGCCTGTGGCCGGCGCCTCACATGACGGATGTTTATGCAAAACAAAAACTTACGTCATCCTGAGGTGACCGAGCGCAGCTCGGGCCTCGAAGGACGCACAGGGCTGATGCAGATCGCTTCGGAATTTCCAAACCGTCTCTGAAAGCGGCGCTGGTCTGCTCCCTCTCCCGCGTGCGGGGGAGGGTCGGGGTAGGGGAAATCCGGTCTCCGGAAGAAGCGCCCCCCTCACCCCAGAACCAGAACTTCGCCCTGCCCGCCCAGCAGCGTGTCGCCCACCAGGCGGCGCGCGGTGCCGCTGCCGTCGAGCATGCCGGCGAGGTCGGCCACCCGGCGGGCCAGCAGCCGCAGCGCCACCAGATCGTGCGTGCCGGTGTCGACAAAGCCGGCCGGCAGCGCCGGCAGCGACCGCGCCAGCACGGTGCCGCGCTTCATGCCGCGTCCGGCGCGGGCGCCGATGCTGCCCGCCACCGCCACCGTGCCGGCGATCATGTCGGTGCCCAGCCCCTCGTCGGCGTCGCCCGCCACCACGATCAGCCCGCCACGCTGGCGCTCGGCCAGCCGCACCCCGGCCGAGCCGTGAATGCGCAGCACCCCGCCGGACATGCCGCGCCGGCTGCCGGAGGTCGCCGCCCCGGCATGCGCCCCGGCATTGCCCGCCACTTCGATCCGCCCGCCGGACAGTTCGGCGCCGAGAAAATCACCGGCCGCGCCGGCGATGCGCAGCACGCCGCCGCTCATGCCCCGCCCGGCAAAGGCGCCGACCGGGCCGTCGACGATGATCTCGCCGCCCGCCAGCCCGGCGCCGACATGGTCGAGCCGCGCGTCGCCGCCCTCGATCAGCAGCACGCCCTCGCCCGGCCCGTTCTCGACGAAGAAAAGCTCGGCCAACGCCGGCCGCCGGCCGCCGCACGGCACCGGCAGCCGCTCGATCTCGGGCAAAGAGAGCGCCGAGAGCACCGCCGGCGTCACCCCGCTAAGGTCGACGCGCGCGGAGAACGCCGCGCGTGGGCGCAGCACGATGCCGCTCATAATGCCGCCTCCGCGGTGCCCGCGGCCATGATCGGCCGCAGCTTGAAATGATAGGGGCCGAGATTGCCGCCATAATTGCCGGCATCGATGGCGACCACGCCGCCCGCCGCGCCGATGGCGCACACCGCCTCGATGCCGATGCGGGTAGCCTGTTCCACCGCCGCGAAGCTCACCCCGTCGATGACGATCTCCAGCACCGAGCCGACCTCGGCCGGCAGCGCGCTGGGCACCGCCCCGCGCAGCGTCGGGCAATAGGCATCGTTGGTGGAGGCGAACAGCGCCTTGTATTTCGAGCCGACCTTGGAGCCGGAGCGCACCACCCCGCCGGGAAACGGCAGGATGACGCCGGGCACCTGCCGCATCGCCGCCGCCGCCGCCTCGGCCGCCGCCAGCGCCTGCCCCCGCGAGCGGGCGAGGATGAGGATATTGCCGCCGCCGACGCCTTCCACGCTGCCGGTATCGTCGTCGCAGACGAACTCACCCTCCATCACCGGCATGCGCCAGAAGCGGCGGTCGCCGATTTTCTTGGAAATCTGGTGGCCGTCGGCGAAATAGCGGATGGTCTTGGCCAGCGGCACCCGCTTGCCGCCCTCCACGCCCGCATAGCAGGCGGTGGTGGGGCAGGTGAGCACGCATTGGCCGAGCCGCAGCGGCACCACTTTTTTCAGGCTGCCGAAATCCATCGCGAAGATGAGAATGGCGACGCCCGGCCGCCCGTCCGGGGTCTCCTCGGCGGGAATCTCGCGCTCGATCCCGGCCTCGCAGCCGCAGCCGATCACCGAGGTGGCGAAGCCCGTGGTGGTGCGCCCGGCGATCAACGCCCATTCGGCGGTGTCGGCGGTGATGATCAGCCGCGTGCCGACCATCGGGAAGGCCTCGGCGAAGCTGTCGCGGATTTCGACGCCGTTGATGATCATCGGGTGGCCTCCGGATGCCTATGCCCAGCCTGCCCCCTCCCCGACCCTCCCCCGCACGCGGGAGAGGGAGAAGAACAGCCGCCGCCTTGTAGCCCTCTCCCGCTTGCGGGGGAGGGTTGGGTGGGGGAAGGCGCCAACATCGATGACGAGCGCACCGCAGACCCGAGCCCACCGAGCCCCACGCCCAGCCGGCCCCCACCCCGACCCTCCCCCGCACGCGGGAGAGGGGGAAGAAGAAGCGCGAGGCGTTGCCCCATGCAAAGTTCCATCACGCCACCCCCTCGCAGCGCAGCACGGTCGGCCCCGCGCCGCCGCGCACTTCATGATCGGCGACCCGGAAGTGCTTGGCCTTCAGGCCCACCGCCTCGTCGAACCAGCGGTCCATGTCGGCCTCGATGCCGCGGTCGAACTCCGGGCGGGCGACATGGGTGGTGCCGGCCACGGTCGCGACGATCGCGCCGTCCTTCACCACCAGCGCGCCGCCCTTGAACACGAACCGCGCGGTGCCGAACATCGCCTCGCGGTCGGCATCCTCGCGATAGACCGCGATGTCGGCCACCGCGCCGGGCGCGAGGTGGCCCTTGTCGGCAAGGCCGAGAATGCGTGCCGGTGCCGCCCGCGTCAGGATGGCGATCTCGGCCAGCGAATATTCGCGGCGGATCTGCGCCAGCATGGTGTGCGCCTGCGCCGCCTTGTTCAGGCCGGCGAGCTGCGCGTTGCGGAAGTCGCGGTCCATCAGCAGGCGGATGAGGTGCGGATAGGTGGTGAACGGCCCGCCGTTGGGGTGGTCGGTGGTGAGGAAGATCCGCCAGGGGTCTTCCACCAGCAGGAAAAGCTCCAGCCCGATCGCCCATTGCAGCGCATTGACGAAGGACTTGTCCTTGTATTCGAACGGCACCACGCCGCAGGCGGCATCCAGCTCGATATCCATGCCGATGGACTTCTTCGGACTGGCCAAGCCACGGTTGCGGTATTGCGACATATAGTCGGCCGAGGCGGTCACCGTCTGGCCGAACATCACCTGCCCGACATCCACCGAGATGTTCGGGCTGGCATTCACCAGTTCGGCGATGCGGGCCGAGGCGGAGGAGAATTTCCGGTCGCCCTCCGTGCCATAGGCATGGAACTGCAGGTGCGTGAGATGCAGCCGGCGTCCCTCGGCGGCGCGGATGGTGGCGAGCGTGGTCTCGTCATTCCCGGGCACGCCGAGATTGCAGCCGTGCAGATGGATCGGGTGCGGCAGGCCGAGTTCGGTCACCGCACGGATCAGCGTGGTCAGCACCCGGCGCGGCGTCACCGCGTAATGCGGGCTGGCCTCGTCGAGATCGAGCTTGCGGGCGTTGAACTTGAAGGCGTTGATGCCGCCGGGATTGACGATCTTGACGGCGAAGGCCTGCGTCGCCTCGACCATCCAGCCGACATAGGCGTTGATGGTCTCCTGCGGCGCGCCCTGCGCCATCAGCCGCAGAATGTAGTCGTCATTGCCCAGCACCAGATAGGCGCCGGTGTCGAGATTGGGGATGTCGGCCATCTCCAGATGCGCGCCGCGCGCATTGGCGCCCACCATCGCCGGCTCGAACACCGTGGTGTAGCCGAGCTCGGAATAGCGGCAGCCGGTGGCATGCGCGGTCGGCACCGCCCGTCCGCCGCCGCAGCCGCAGAACGCGCCCGGCAATTCGGGAAAGGCGCGCCGGTCCTCCTGCATCAGCAGGCGGGCAAGGTTCATCTTGCCGCCGGCGATGTGGCTGTGCAGATCGATGCCGCCGGCCAGCACCAAGTCTCCGGCGACGTCGTATTCGGCGTCGGCCTTCAAATCGGTGGCGGCGACGATGCGCCCGTCCAGAATTTCGATGTCGCGGACCACCGCGTGCGCGTCATGGGCCGGGTCGAGCACGCGCCCACCCTTCAGCCTCACCCTCATGCAACCTCTCCTGCCATCCGGCGCACAGCCTCGGCGACGCTGGGCAGCGTCGCGACGCGCAAGGCGCCGAGCGGCAGGCTTACAATGGAATCCATGCGGAACACCGTGCCGGCATGGTCGATGCCCGGCGTGCCCACCGGGATGAACACGTCGGGCGTGGTCTCGAATTCGGTGTCGGGGTGGCCGAGCACGATCACCGGCCCGTCGAACGCCGGCGGCGGCTCGGGGCGGAAGGCCGACACCCACACCAGGAGGTCGGCATCGCGCGCCGCCGCCCCGGCCTCGAACAGGATCGGATCATGCTCGGAAATTCCGCCGCGGATCGCGGTGCGCAGCGGATAGCCGAGCCGCCACAGCAGAAGCTGGTTGATGCCGATGATGTTGTCGCGCCCGCCCAGGGGAAACACTCCGGCGCGGGTGGTCGCGTTCAGCGCGTCCACCAGCGCGGTGGCCCGCTCGGCGACGAGGTCACCCTCCGCCAGCTCGCCGGCATTCCAGCTCACCACCGCATAGGCGGCAGCCTTCAGCGCGAGCGCGAGCGCCGCCAGATCGTCGGCGGCAACGCCGCCGAAGCGGCCGGCTTGGGTCCGTCCGGCGGTAAGGCCGACCAGCGCCGCCAGCGCCTCGGCCGGGTCGGTGGCGGGCAGCACGGTGATCTCGACGCCGGCAAGCTGCGCCTTGGCCCGCCCGCCCGGCGCGCCGCCGAGGAACACCACCCGGCGGGTCCCGGCGAACAGCGGGGCCTGCGGATAGAGCCGCTCGAACAGCCGGCCGAACGCCGCGGTCGGGTCATCGCCCACCACCAGCAGCAGGTCGCAGCGGTTGCGCACTTCGGCGAGCGTGGTGGAGAGCCAGCCGGTGCGCTGGACGCTGGCATAGTTGCGGAACAGCGTGGTGGAGCCCGCATGGTCGAGCACCCCGCCGGTGCGGGCGGCGAGGTCCAGCACGGCACGGCCGCCATCGATGTCGGTGCCGAGCCCGGCGAACAGCGGCGCCCGGCTGGCGGCCAGCAGCGCGCCGCCCAAACTGCACGCACTGGCCAGATTTGTAACCTCACCGGACACGCGCGGCGGCGCCGCATCGGCGTCGGGGCGAGCGAACAGCCTGCCCGCTTCCGGGCAGGTTCCGGCGGCGGCGCGCACGGCACGCCCCTCGACCTCGACGGTGAGATCGTCGCAGCCGAGCCCGCAGAAGCCGCAGACCACATCCCGGAAGGTCCGGGCCCCGCTCTCGAATTCGGCCATGGGATCAATCGTATTTGATGTAAGCGAAACGCAGGTCGCCGTGCGGCGTGCCTTCCAGCGCGCTGCCGGGCTCCAGCGCCGGCTGCCAGCCCACCACCTCTTCGATCTTGCGGGCAAGCTGAAGGTCGCGCTCGGTAATGCCCTTGGCATCGTGCGACATCAGCCTGACCTCGACCCAGGCATAGGAAGCGGTAAGGTCCGGGTGGTGCCAGGCGGCCTCGGCAAGATGCCCCACGGCATTGATCACCATCAGCGTGCCCTTCCAGCTATTGGTGCGGTAGGTGCGCCGTATCCAGCCCTCCTCCAGCCGCCAGTGCGGCAGTTCGGCGGCAAGCCGGGCGGCAACCTCTTCGTCGGAAATGGTTTTCTTGCGCTCGATGGACATGGCGGCGGTCCTCCTCGCTGGCGGCCGGCCGTTCTTGCGCGGCGCGGTCCGTTGGATTCGGTAGCATGCCGCCACGCGCCACCGCAAACACCGGGAGCGCCGCTTGTCGCCGAAACCGTCTGCGCCCTACGATAGTCCGTGAGGAAACGCCCGTGAACACCACAATCGCGACGCCGGAACCGGCGCGGAGCAGCGGCAGCGAGACGGCGGTGCGGGTGGTCGCGCCCGGCCGGCTGCATCTCGGCTTCCTCGACCTCGCAGGCACGCTCGGGCGGAAATTCGGCAGCCTGGGCATAAGCTTGGACAGCCCGGCCACCAGCGTGCGGCTGTCCCGCAGCGACCGTCTGGCGGTAAGCGGGCCGGATGCGGAGCGGGCGGCCGTGACGGTCGAAAGGGTCGCACGTCAGCTCGGGCTGGACAGCGCGGTACGGCTGGTGGTCGAGACCGCGCTGCCGCCGCATTCGGGCCTCGGCTCGGGCACCCAGCTCGGACTCGCGGTGGGTGCCGGGCTCGCCATGCTGCAGGGCCGCCACATCAGCCCGCGCGACATCGGCGCCGCGCTGGGCCGCGGCGCGCGCTCGGCCATCGGCATCGGCGCCTTCACCCAGGGCGGCGTGATTCTCGACGGCGGTAAGGCGAGCGGAAACCCAATGCCGCCGCCGATTCTCAGCCGCCTGCCCTTCCCGGAGACCTGGCGCATCGTGCTGGTCTACGACCACGCCCATCGCGGCCTCAGCGGTACCGACGAGGTCTCCGCCATGGCCGCGCTGCCGCCGTTTCCCGAAACGCTCGCCGGCCATCTGGCGCGGCTCACGGTGATGGTGGCGCTCCCCGCCGTGGCCGAGGGCGACGTGCGACATTTCAGCGAAGCGGTCGGCGAGATACAGAGACGGCTGGGAGACCACTATGCGAGCGTGCAAGGTGGCCGCTATACGAGCGAGACCGTCGCCGAGATCATGGGATCGATCGAGGCTGCGGGCGTGCCGGGCGTCGGCCAGAGCTCGTGGGGACCCACCGGCTTTGCCATTTTCGGCGATGCGGCCGAGGCGGAAGGGCTGATGGCGGCGATGCGCGCGCGCTATGCCGACCGTCCCGGCATCGCCTTCGACTGCGTGCGCGGCGCCAACCGCGGCGCCCATATCGAATGGCTGGCCGGCGGCTGAACATCGGGACCGCAGCCCGTCGCGGTGCTGAAAAACAAGGGAGAATGGAAACGCCATGGCGGAAATAGCGCCGATTCTTCACATCGTCTCGCCGCTCCGGCACGTCAGCCCGTTCGACGTCAACATGGCGGTCGATGCCGGCTACTCGACCATTCTGCCCTATGCGGGGGTCAAGCTCGAGGAGATGGTCGACCTCACGCAGGACATGATGTTCTCCCGCGCGCCGGACCACGCGCCGCGCACCGGGCTGTTCATCGGCGGCAAGGATGCCAGCCTTGCACTCGACATGGCGAAGGAGGCCCGCAGCGCGCTGTTCCCGCCGTTCCAGATTTCGCTGTTCGTCGATCCAGCCGGCTCGTTCACCACGGCGGCGGCCATGGTCGCGCAGGTGGAGCGCAAGCTGGAGGGCCGCCGTGACGGCGGCCTGAAGGGCGCCGAGGTGCAGGTCTACGGCGCCACCGGCGTGGTCGGCGGCATCGCCGCGGTGATCGCGGCGCAGGCCGGCGCCAAGGTCACTTTGGTCAGCCACCGCGACGTCGAGGCGGTTCAGCTCAAGGCCGCCGACTTCAAGGTGCGCTTCGGCGTCGACCTCGCCAGCGCCGGCGCCCGCACCGATGCCGACAAGCGCGCTTTGCTGCCGGCTGCCGAAGTGGTGCTGTGCTGCGGCAAGGCCGGCGTGCAGATTCTCAGCGCCGAGAACCTCACCGCCGCCGAGCGGCTGCTGGTGGCCGCCGACGTGAACGCCGTGCCCCCGCCCGGCATCGCCGGCGTGGATGCCCATGACGACGGCAAGCCGCTCGATGGGGGCGCGGTCGGTATCGGCGCGCTCACCATCGGCTTTCTCAAGTGGAAGGTGCAGCACGAGCTTCTGAAACGCATGCGCGCGACCGACATCGCGCTCAACATCGGGTTCGAGGATGCCTTCACGCTCGCCCGAACCCTGGCCTAAGGCGGACGCCGATCTGGTTCTGATCGGCCTCTCCGCCCGCACTCTCGCGGCTTCGGCCGGCCGAGCCGGGCTGCGGGCGGTCGCCATCGATCTGTTCGGCGACGAGGACACGCGGGCCCTGGCGCCGACCCGCCGGCTGAACGGCGCGTCGCAGGCCCTCGCCTTCGAACCGGAGGAGGTGCTGCGCCACCTCGCCGCTTTCCCCGGCGTGCCGGTGGTGCTGGGCGCCGGCTTCGAGGCGGTGCCGGAACTGATCGACGCCATAGCCGCCCGCGCCCCGCTGCTCGGCAATGACGGGCGCACCGTGGCGGCATTTAAGGACCCGTTTGCCCTCGCCGGCCTGCTGGAACAGCTCGGCATCGCGCATCCCGCCGTTTACGCCGGTGCAGCCCCTGCCGGTCGCCGCGTCCTGGAAAAGCAGAGCGGGGCCTCGGGCGGCGGCCATGTGCGCCGGGCGTTGCAGCCCGAGGCGTCCCCATCACCGGGGTGCTATTTGCAGGACGAGGTCGAGGGCAACAGCGTTTCCGCGCTGTTTCTCGGCAATGGGCAGGCGGCGCGGCTCATCGGGTTTTCCGAGCAATGGTGCGCCCCGGCGCCGCACGCGCCGTTTCGCTATGGCGGGGCAGCGGCGCCGCTCCTGCTGCCGGCGGTGCAGACGGCCGAGGTCGCGGGCGCCTTGAACCGGCTGGTGGCCGCCACCGGCCTTCGCGGGCTCGCCAGCGCCGACCTGATGCTGACCGCGACGGGATGGAGCCTGATCGAGATCAATCCGCGCCCAGGCGCAACGCTCGACATTTTCGACCGCGCGCCGCTGCCGCCGCTGCTGCACCTGCATATCGCAGCGTGCCGGGGGGTGCTGCCGGACGAGTTGCCGGCCCTCGCGACGATGCCGGCATGCGCCGCTGCGGTTTTCTATGCCCTCTCGGCGCTGAGCATCGACCAGGCGCCGCTGCCGGAGTGGACCGCAGACCGGCCCGCCGCCGGCAGCCTTATCGCCGCCGGTGCGCCGCTGTGCACGGTGCTGGCCTCGGGTCGCGACCTGCCAGCGGCGCGCCGGACAGCGGGGCAGCGCATGGCCGCGCTCTCGGCTAGGCTGCAGGACCTGAACCAAAAACACGAGCCGACCTCGCGTCTCGCAGAGGCGGCACTGCCGGGGGAGTGACGTGCCATGGATGAAGCCGCATTAATCAAAGCCCCGCCGACCTCCGCCGGCGCGCCGCGCCCCAGCGTCTGCGCCATGGCGCAGCCGCTGATCGACGCGCTGGTGGCCGACGCCGTCAAGCTGCGGCTGGGCGTCAGCCGCAGCCCCTGCGGGGCGCGCATCGTCGATGGCGGCATCGCGGTGCGGGGCGGCATCGAGGCCGGGCGGCGCATCGCCGAAATCTGCCTCGGCGGTCTCGGCCATGTGAACATCGATGCCAGTTCACGTTTCCAGCGCTGGGGCACCGCGATCGCCATCAGCGTCACCGACCCGGTCGTCGCCTGCATCGGCAGCCAATATGCCGGCTGGAGCCTGCAGGAGGGCGACTTCTTCGCGCTCGGCTCCGGCCCGGCGCGGGCACTGTGGGCCAAGGAGGCGATCTTCGGCGAGATCGGCTATCGCGACCAGGCGTCGAGCGGCGGTCTGGTGCTGGAAGTCGATCGCGTGCCGCCGGACAGCCTCGTCGAGCACATCGCCCGCGAATGCGGCCTGGCGCCGGAAAACCTGACGCTGATCCTCACCCCCACCACCAGCCTGGCCGGCGCGGTGCAGGTGGTGGCCCGAGTGCTGGAAGTGGCGCTGCATAAAGCGCACGCGCTGCATTTTCCGCTGGAGCGCATCGTCGACGGGGTGGGCAGCGCGCCGCTGCCGCCGCCCGCGCCGGACTTCATCACCGCCATGGGTCGCACCAACGACGCCACGCTTTATGGCGGCGACGCGCATCTTTTCGTCGAAGGACCTGAGGCGGAGGCCGAGGCTCTCGCCAAAGCGCTGCCGAGTTCCTCCTCGCGCGATTACGGCCGGCCGTTCGGCGAGATTTTCGCCGCCTGCAACGGCGATTTCTATGCCATGGACCCGATGCTGTTCAGCCCGGCGCGGGTGACCGTGACAGCGCTTGAAACCGGCCGCAGCTTCACAGCCGGGGTGTTCAACGAGATGGTTCTGGACGCTTCCTTCGGATGACCGGTTCGCGCTCCGATACGGTGGTGGTGTTCACCGAGGACGCCGACTGGCACACCCGCACCCTTGCCCGCGCGATCGAGCGGGAGGGGCTGCGCGTGCTGGTGCGCTCGTTGAAGGAATGCGGCTTCGCCATCGGCGAAACCCCGCACGGCCTGCTGATCCCCGGCCTCGACGGCGCGCTGCCGGCCGCCGCCTTCGTGCGCGTCATCGCCAAGGGCTCCACCGAGCAGATCACCGCCCGGCTCGGCCTGCTGCATGCCTTGCGTGAGCTGGGCGTGAAGGTGATGAACGATGCCCGTGCCATAGAGCGCTGCGTCGACAAGAGCATGACCAGTTTTCTCATAGCCAATGCCGGCCTGCCGACGCCGCGCACCTTCGTCGCCGAAGACCGCACACAGATGCAGGCGCTGGTCGATGCCGCGCCGGGCGATGCGGTGCTGAAGCCGCTGTTCGGCGCGCAGGGCAAGGGCCTGCGCCGCATCGCTCCGCGGGAGGCGCTGCCGGAGCCGGAGAAGGTCGGCGGGGTCTATTATCTCCAGGAGTTCGTCGAGGGCCGTGCGCCGGGCGGCGGATTCCAGGACTGGCGGGTGTTCGTCATCGGCGGGCAGGCGGTCGCGGCGATGATCCGCCGATCGCAGCGCTGGATCACCAACATCCACCAGGGGGCCACCGGAGAAGCCGCCGCGCCCGAGGGCGAGCCCGCCCGCCTCGCAGTCGCCGCGACCCGCGCCGTGGGGGCGGACTATGCCGGCGTCGACCTCATTCAGGATGCCGAGGGGCGGTTCCTGGTGCTCGAGGTGAATTCCATGCCGGCCTGGAAGGGCTTGCAGAAGACCGTCTCGCTCGATGTCGCCGGCGCGCTGGCCCGGCACCTGGCGGCCGAACTCGCCCCGGCCGGCGCCGGATGAGCCCGGACGCGCTCGCGAGTGCCTTCCGCGCCGCCTGCCGCGCCGAACTGGACGCGCTGAAGCCCGGCAATGTGCACCGCTTCAGTGACGGCCACGGCATGGTGGTCGCCCAGTTCGAGGCGGCGGCCGATGCCGCGGCGCCCTTCCTCGCCGACCCGGCACGCCCTCTCGGCGCGCGGATCGAAGGCGCCGTGCTGGCCTCGCTTGCGGCGGCGGGCTGCAACACCAATCTCGGCATCGTCCTGCTGTGCGCGCCGCTGGCCGCGGCCGCGCAGGCCGGCGGCGCGCTGCGAACGGCCCTGGCGCAGGTGCTGGCGGGAACAACGATTGCGGATGCGGCGGCGGCGTTCCGCGCCATCGCCGCCGCCAATCCGGGCGGACTGGGCCGAGCCGATGCCCACGATGTCGCGGCGGCGCCCGCCATCACCTTGCGCGCGGCCATGGCGGCGGCGGCCGGGCGCGACCGCATCGCCCGGCAATACATCACGGACTTCGCCGACCTGTTCGAGATCGGCCTGCCGCGCTTTGACGAAGCGGCCTCGGCGGCCCGGGCGGAGGCGGTGCACATGGCGTTTCTCGCCGCCTTTCCGGACAGCCATATCGGCCGGAAGTTCGGCCCGGAACGGGCGGAAGCGGTTCAGCTTGAGGCGCAGGCGGTGAACCGGGCGGTCGATTGGTCCGCCCCGGATACGCAACGCCGCGTACCGCTCGCCATCTTCGACGCTTCGCTCAAGGCCCGCGGTCTCAACCCCGGCACGACCGCCGACCTCACGGTGGCGACCCTGTTTGCCGCCGAACTCAGCCGGTGAAGCGCGCAAGATCGGCCGCCGTGAGACGCCCGTCGTGCAGCGCGCTCGCCAGCAGCACGCCGGCGGCGCCGGCCTCCATCAGTTCGTCCAGGTCCTGGACATGACGAACCCCGCCCGCGGCGTGGACCCGGCGATGCCCGGCGCGGGCGCGCACCGCCCCCAGCCGCGCGAGGTCCGGTCCCTCATTGGAGCCGACGCGGGCGAGCGTCATCACCACCACGTCGTCCGGCCACAGCGCCGGCTGCGCCGAGAGGCCGGCGGGGTCCAGCGGGCCGGCGGCATCCGAATCGAGCGAGAGCACGATGCCTTCCCCGCCCAGGGCCCGGCGGGCCTGCGCATCGTCGGTCAGCGATTCAGTGCCGATCACGCTCCGGCCCGGCCCGCGTCGCGCCGTGATCCCGGCATCGACCCAGAGTTCGATTCCGGGATTGGCCGCTGCCAGCGCCACCAGTTCCGCGGCGTGGCCGGAACGGCCGGCAATGGCGTCGAGATCGGCAATATAGAGCGTGCGGAACGGCGCCAGCGCGAGCAGCGCCGCGGCGACATCGAGCGGGGCCGCACCCGGACACAGCGGCGTTTCGATGGGCCGATACGCCGCGCGTTCGCCGCGCCGGGCGTGCACGACGCACCCTCCCATCAGATCGAGGACGGGTATAAGTTCCACCGCCTTGAGGCTCCCAACCCACGGAATTCCATGCGTGTCTTCGTGTGCGAGACGGTGACAGGCGGCGGCCTCGCCGGCAAGGCGCTGCCGGCCTCGCTGGCGGCGGAAGGCGCGCTGATGCGCGACGCGCTGATCGGCGATCTGGAGGATCTGCCCGGCGTGCGCGTCGTCACGACGCACGATGCGCGCCTGCCCCCGCCGCCGCGCGGTGCCAGCGCCGCGCTCGGCCCGCGCGACAATGTCCGCGCCGCCTGGACCCGGCTTGCCACCTGCGCCGACATCGCCTGGCCGATCGCGCCGGAGACCGGCGGCGAACTCGCCGCGCTCGCCACGCTGATGGCAGCAGCGGGCTGCCGGACCATCGGCCCGAACCTTGCCACGCTTGAGGTCTGCATAAGCAAACTCGCCACCGCCGCGGCATTGCGCGCGGCCGGCATCGCCACGGTGCCGACCTATCGGCCGGACGAGGTTCCGGCCGAGCTCGCCGGCCCATTCGTGCTGAAGCCCGACGACGGTGCCGGCTGCCTCGATACTGTCGTAGTCGAGTCCCTGCCCGATGCGCCGGCTGGTGTGGTGCAGCCCTTCATCGCGGGGGAGCCAGCGAGCCTCGTTCTGCTGTGCCGCGCGGACGCGCCGCCGCTGGTGCTGTCTGCCAACCGGCAATTGGTGGAGCGGCGGGATGGGCGCTTTGCGTTCCGGGGAGTCGTGGTCGGGGCTCTGCCGGTGACGGACGAGCTTCGCGCTCTGGCGGCGCGGGTGCAGACGGCCCTGCCCGGCCTTTCCGGCTGGGTCGGCCTCGATTACATCGCCACGCAGCAGGGACCCATCGTGCTGGAGGTCAATCCGCGCCTGACCACCTCCTATGCCGGACTGCGCCGCGCGCTCGGCATCAACCCTCTGGGCCTTATGACGGATTTCTGCAAAGCCTCGCCCCCGCTCCCCGTCACGCAGCCGGTGGAGCTACGCTTGTGAGCGACGTCGTGCGGCTCGGTTGGGATGTCGGCGGCGCCCATGTGAAGCTTGCCGCCTTCGGCGCGGACGGCCGCCTGAAGGCGGTGCGCATCGCGCCCTGCCCGGTGTGGAAGGGCGAGGACCAACTCGCCGCCACGGTGCGCGACCTGCGCGCCGCGTTTCCGGCGGAGGCTGCCTCCGCCGTCACCATGACCGCGGAAGGCGCCGACCTCTGGCCGGATCGGCGCGCCGGGGTGATCGGCACCACGGCGGTGCTGATGCGCGAACTCGCCGGGGCGCCGCTGGCTCTCTTTGCCGGACCCGACGGGTTCGTTGCGCCGGAAGCGGCAGCCGGTCACACCGAGACCATCGGTTCGGCAAACTGGTACGCCACTGCCGCCGTGCTGGCGCACCTGCTGCCCGGCGGGGTTCTGCTCGATATCGGCTCGACCACGGCCGACCTCATTCCGTTTTCCGGCGGCCGGGTGACCGCACGCGGCTTCACGGATGCCGAGCGGCTGGCCAGCAACGAGCTGATCTACACCGGCGCCGCCCGCACCCCGGTGATGGCGCTGGCCCGCATGGCACCCTTCGGCGGCCGCTGGCTGCCGCTGATGGCCGAGCATTACGCCACCACCGCCGATGTGCACCGGCTCACCGGCGAACTGAGCGAGGCCGCAGACCTGCACCCCAGCGCCGATGGCGGGCCGAAGACCATGGAGGCAAGCGCCCGCCGCCTGCTGCGCATGGTCGGCCATGACCTGACGGGAGAGACGCGGCCGCAGGCCGACCGGCTGGCGCGGTATTTTGCCGAGGTGCAGACGCATGGGCTCCACGCCGCGCTGGATTGCGTCGCGTCCGGGCTCGGCGAGGATATCGGGCTGGTGGTCGGCGCCGGCATCGGCCGGTTCCTGGCACGGCGGCTGGCGGAGCGGCGCGGCGTGGACTATCTCGACCTCGCCAGCGTGCTGACCGACGATCCGGCCCTGGCTGAGGCGGCAGCCGACTGTGCGCCGGCCGTGGCGGTCGGCTTGCTGTCCGCTGCCTTGTCGTCTTCCTGAACCCAATCGAGCATGTGCCATGGCCGACCGGATCTTCCTTAAGGGCATCGAACTGCACGCCCACCACGGCCTCTATGAGGAGGAGGCCCGGCTCGGCCAGCGCTTCGTGATCGATGTCGACTGGTGGCTTGATTTGCGCGCAGCCGGCACGCACGACGATTACGACGCGACGGTGGGCTATCAGACGGTGTTCGAGACGGTGAAAGCGGTCTCGGCCGGCCACCGCTTCCACATATTGGAAGCCTTCGCCGAGGCGATCGCCGCGGCGGTGCTGGCGCAGTCCGATCGCATCGAACAGGTGCAGGTCACCGTGCACAAGCCGGGGGCGCCGATCGCCGGCGTGTTCCGCGACGTCGGCGTCGAGATCACGCGGCGTCGGGACGACGCTTCGGCTTGACCGGCGCCGCCGGCACCGTCGCGTAGGGAATGACCTTCGGCAAAAACTCCGGGCCGCGCTTGGCGAGGAATTCGCTCAGCGCCGTGGCCGGCGGCGTCAGCCGTTTGGCCGAGCGCTTGACCACGAACCATTGCCGCACCACCGGTAGCCCCTCGACGTCGAGCACGACGATCCGCCCATCGGCAATCTCCGCCGCCACCGTGTGCGCCGAGATGAAGGACAGCCCCATCCCGGCCATGACCGCCTGCTTGATGGTCTCGTTGGAGCCGATCTCCATGCCGATCTTCGGCTCCACCGCGGCATCCTGAAAGAAACGCTGCATCAGCGTGCGCGTGCCCGAGCCGGCCTCGCGCACCAGGAAGGTGAAGGCCGAAAGTTCGGCCGCTGCGACACGGCGGCCGACCAGGATATGGCCGGGCGGCGCCACCACCACATGCGGATGGTCGCCGATCGGGCTCTGGTCGACGTCGAGGTCGCTGGGCGGCCGGCCCATGATCGCGACATCCACCGAATCATGGCGCAGCGCCGCGATGATGTCCTCGCGATTGCCGACCACCAGCGCCACCTCGATGCTGGGATGTGCCCGGGAAAAAGCACCCAGGGCACTGGGCGCGAAGTACTTCGCGGTG
This sequence comes from Xanthobacteraceae bacterium, assembly GCA_041287585.1. Taxonomy (GTDB): domain Bacteria; phylum Pseudomonadota; class Alphaproteobacteria; order Rhizobiales; family Xanthobacteraceae; genus Ancylobacter. The sequence goes on along the minus strand of JBGGNI010000211.1, from coordinate 45,027 downwards.
GAGACGATGCCGACGCACACCCGGCCGGCATCCAGTCCCTTCATCGCGTCGAGCGCGGCACCGCAATCCGCCAGAGCGCGCTCCACCCGCGCGGTGGCGGCCAGCACCTCGCGGCCGGCGTCGCTCGGCAGGAAGCGGTCGCCCGCGCGGTCGAGCAGCGGCAGGCCCAATTGGTCCTCAAGGGCTTGAACTTGCATGGTAACCGCCGGCGGCGTTACGTTCAACGCCTTCGCCGCGCGCGTCACCGTGCCACCTTCGATGACGGCGGCGAAGGCGCGCAACTGCTTGAGCGTGACATTGCGCATGGCGGCTCGCCTCTTCAGCAGAACTAACGACTAGCCAAAGAATATTCGAATTTCCTTATGCCGCCAAGTCAGGCAGTGTTGCGTCAATAAAAGGCGTCCGCCGCTTCGGGTTCCCCACTCGAAGGCACACGGAAACGACACGCCGACTGGTCGTATAATGACCTTTTAGGGGAACGCGCCGTGACACACGCTAGTTTGGAAGGCACCCTCAAGGGGTGGGCCGAAAGCGACTCCTTGCGCCAGGGAGTGGCCAGCACAATCATCGCACTCGCCACCACGGGTATCGCCATCGCAGACCTGATCGCCGCCGGCGCGCTCGCCGGAGAAATGGCGAAGGTGCGTGGCTTTCATGAGGATGGCGACAGCCAGAAGGAACTCGACTCCATCGCCGATCGACTGATCGCCGACGCGCTGCGCAAGGCGCCGGTGGCGGTTCTGGGCTCGGAGGAGGCCGACGAGGCAGTGGTCCTCGATCCCGCCAAGCCGCTCGCGGTCGCGGTTGACCCGCTGGACGGCTCCTCGAACATCGACACCAATGTAACGGTCGGCACCATCTTCTCCATTCTGCCCAATACCGGGCCGGATCCGCTGCTGCAGCCGGGCTCGTGCCAGCTCGCCGCCGGCTTCCTGGTGTATGGGCCGCAAGTCGCCCTGGTGCTCACCGTCGGTGCCGGCACGCAGATCTACGTGCTCGACCGCACCACCGGAACATTCCTGCTGACCAATCCGCGCCTCGTCATTCCGGCGGAATGCAGCGAATACGCCATCAATGCGTCCAATGCCCGCCACTGGTCGCCGGCGATACGCAACTATGTGAGCGATTGCCTCGCCGGCTCCGAGGGCCCGCGCGGCAAGGACTTCAACATGCGCTGGATCGCCTCGATGGTGGCGGATGCTTTCCGCATCTTCGCGCGCGGTGGCGTTTATCTTTATCCCGGCGACGCCCGCAAGGGTTACACGCATGGTCGCCTGCGTCTGGTCTATGAAGCGAACCCCTTGGCCTTCCTGGTCGAGCAGGCGTTCGGCAAGGCGACGGACGGCGTGCAGCCGATCCTCGACATCGTTCCCAGCGCCCTGCACCAGCGTGTGCCACTGGTATTCGGATCCAGCAGCGAGGTGGAACGCATCGCTCGCTACAAGCTGGAACCCGAGAACATTTCCGACCGCTCGCCGCTGTTCGGCCGGCGCGGCCTGCTGCGCGCTTAAGGAGCAGCACGATGTCGATCCATTTTCCCATCATCTCCGTCACCGGCTCGTCGGGCGCCGGCACCACCTCGGTGCGCCGCATCTTCGAGCAGATCTTCCGCCGCGAGCAGGTGGAAGCCGCCTATATCGAGGGCGACGCCTTTCATCGTTATGACCGCGCCGAGATGAAGCGCGTCATGTCCGAGGAATCTTCGCGCGGCAACCAGCATTACAGCCATTTCGGCCCGGACTCGAACCTGTTCGAAGAGCTGGAAGAGACGTTCCGCAGCTATTCGCGCACCGGCGGCGGCCGCACACGGCATTATATTCACGATGCTCGCGAAGCCGAGGAGTTCGGCAGTGCGCCCGGCACCTTCACCGACTGGGAAGAACTGCCGCGCCCGACCGATCTGTTGTTCTATGAGGGTCTGCACGGCGCGGTGGTGAGCGGCAACATCAATGTGGCGCGCTATGCCGACCTCAAGATCGGGGTAGTGCCGGTCATCAATCTCGAATGGATCCAGAAGATCCATCGCGACCGCTCGCACCGCGGCTACTCCACCGAAGCGGTGACCGACACGATACTGCGGCGCATGCCGGATTATGTGCACTATATTTGCCCGCAGTTCGGCGAAACCGACATCAACTTCCAGCGCGTGCCGACGGTCGACACCTCGAACCCGTTCATCGCCCGCTGGATACCGACGGCGGACGAATCCATCGTCGTCATCCGCTTCAAGAGCCCGCGCGGCATCGACTTTCCCTATCTGCTCTCGATGATCGAGGGCAGCTGGATGTCGCGCGCCAACTCCATCGTCATCCCCGGCGGCAAGCTCGACATCGCGATGCAGCTCATCCTGACGCCGATGATCCTGAACCTGGTCGAAAAGAAGCGCCGCGCCGCATGAGCCGGGAGGAAGATATGCTGACCAAGACCACCGTCCCGATCTACACCCCCGCCGGCGATGCCGCGGAAATTCCCTATCGCGACATGGCGAACGCGCTTCGCGCGCTGACCATGGATGCGGTGGAGAAGGCGAAGTCCGGTCATCCCGGCATGCCGATGGGCATGGCGGACGCCGCCACCGTGCTGTTCACCCGCTTCATGAAAGTGGACCCGGCGCGTCCGGACTGGGCCGACCGCGACCGCTTCGTGCTCTCGGCCGGGCATGGCTCCATGCTGCTTTACGCCGTCCACCATTTGCTCGGCTATGCCGACATGGGAACGGATCAGCTCAAGCGCTTCCGCCAATTCGGCTCTACCACCGCCGGCCACCCGGAATATGGCCACACGCTCGGCGTCGAGACCACCACCGGCCCGCTCGGCCAGGGGCTCTCCACCGCGGTCGGCATGGCGCTGGCCGAGCGCATGGCGAATGCGCGGTTCGGCGACGAGCTGGTCGATCACTTCACCTATGTGATCGCCGGAGACGGCTGCCTGATGGAGGGCATCTCCCACGAGGCGATCGATCTCGCCGGCCACCTGAAGCTCAGTAAGCTGATCGTGCTGTGGGACGACAACGGCATCTCGATCGACGGTTCGACGGCGCTGTCGACCTCCACCGACCAGCTTGCCCGTTTCGAGGCCGCGGGCTGGGACGTGTTCCGCATCGACGGCCATGCCCATCACGCGCTGATCGACGCCATCGCCAAGGCCCGCAACACCCGCCGCCCCTCGTTGATCGCCTGCCGCACCACCATCGGCTACGGCGCGCCGACCAAGGCCGGCAGCGAAGCGGTGCACGGCGCCCCGCTCGGGCCTGCCGAAATCGAGGGCGCACGCGAACGGCTGAACTGGCCCTATGAGCCGTTCGAGGTGCCGGAGGGCGTGCGCACCGCCTGGAGCAAGATTGCCGAGCGCGGCCGCCTGGCCCGCCTGGCCTGGGAAGACCGGCTGGAGATTTCCGAGCACCGTGCCGGTTTCACCCACGGCATCGAAGGGCAGTTGCCGCCGAATTTCGCCGCCGCCATGGCCGAGTATCGCCGGAGCCTGATGGAGAGCGCACCCAAGGTCGCGACCCGCAAGGCCTCCGAGATGGCGCTCGCGGTCATCAACGAATTGACCGGCCTCACGGTGGGCGGCTCGGCCGACCTCACCCACTCCAACCTCACCATCACCAAGGGTTTGGGCTCGATCGCGCCCGGCCGCTATGCCGGCCGCTACATCCATTACGGCATCCGCGAGCACGTCATGGCCGCGGCGATGAACGGCATCGCCTTGCACAAAGGTTTCATCCCTTATGGCGGCACATTCCTGGTGTTCTCGGACTATGCCCGCGGCGGCATCCGCCTTTCCGCGCTGATGGGCCTGCGGGTGGTCTATGTGCTCACCCACGACTCCATCGGCCTCGGCGAGGACGGGCCGACCCACCAGCCGATCGAACACCTCGCCATGCTGCGGGCGACGCCGAACCTTCATGTGTTCCGACCGGCGGACGCGGTGGAGACGGCGGAAGCCTGGGAGATCGCCTTGACGTCGGAGCGCACGCCCTCGGTGCTGGCGCTGTCGCGGCAAAATCTGCCGACCTTCCGCACCGGAGACAGCGGCACCAACCTCTCCGCCCGGGGCGCCTATGTGGCGCGCGAGCCCGAAGCCGGGCGCGACGTGACGCTGATCGCCACCGGATCGGAGGTCGAGATCGCCTTCACCGCGGCCGACCGGCTCGCCACTGAGGGCATCGCCGCCGCCGTGGTCTCCATGCCGTGCTGGGAGTTGTTCGAGCAGCAGGACGAGGCCTATCGGGCCGGCGTGCTCGGCACCGTGCCGCGCATAGGCATCGAGGCCGCGGCCCGGTTCGGCTGGGACCGCTGGATCGGCGAAGGCGGCCGCTTCATCGGCATGAACGGCTTCGGCGCCTCCGCGCCCGCCCCCGAACTCTACGCCCATTTCGGCATCACCCCGGACGCCGTGGCGCAAGCCGCCCGCGACCTGACGCGCCGCGCCTGAGGAGAGACGACTATGGCCCGCATTACACTACGCCAGCTCCTCGACCATGCGGCCGAGCAGAGCTACGGCGTTCCCGCCTTCAACATCAACAATATGGAGCAGGGCCTCGCCATCATGGAGGCGGCCAACGCGGTCGACGCTCCGGTGATCATGCAGGCGAGCCGCGGCGCGCGCTCCTATGCCAACGACATCATGCTCGCCAAGATGATCGAGGCCCTGTCGGAGATGTATCCGCACATTCCGCTGTGCATGCATCAGGACCACGGCAACAACGAAGCGACCTGCTTGTCAGCGATCCAGCACGGCTTCACCTCGGTGATGATGGACGGCTCGCTGAAGGAAGACGCCAAGACGCCGGCGGACTACGACTACAACGTCGCCATCACCCGCCGCGTGGTCGACGCTGCCCACTGGGTCGGCGCGTCGGTGGAGGGCGAGCTGGGCGTACTGGGCTCGCTGGAGCACGGCTCGGGCGAGCAGGAGGACGGCCACGGCGCGGAGGGCGAGCTCTCCCACGACCAGTTGCTGACCGATCCGGCCCAGGCGGTCGATTTCGTCGCCGCCACCCGCGTGGATGCGCTCGCCATCGCCATGGGCACTTCGCACGGCGCCTATAAATTCTCGCGCAAGCCGGACGGCGACATCCTCGCCATGCATGTCATCGAGGAAATCCACCGCCTGCTGCCGAACATCCATCTGGTGATGCACGGCTCGTCCTCGGTTCCGCAGGCATTGCAGGACCTGTTCAACGCCTCCGGCGGGCAGATGCCGCAGACCTGGGGCGTGCCGGTGGAGGAGATCGTCCGCGGCATCCGCCACGGCGTGCGCAAGGTGAACATAGATACCGACTGCCGCCTCGCCATGACCGCGCAGTTCCGCAAGGTGGCGCACGGCAACACGTCGGAATTCGACCCGCGTAAATTCTTGAAGCCGGCCATGGATGCCATGCGCGATCTGTGCCGGGAGCGCTTCGAGCAGTTCGGAACCGCCGGCCAGGCGGCAAAGATCAAGGTGCTGCCTCTGGCGGCGATGGCCAAGCGATATGCGAGCGGCGCCCTCGATCCGGTGATCGGCGGCACGCGCGTGGCAGCGGAGTAAACGAGGCCGCGACCCCTTCCCGCCCGGCACGCCGGGCGGCGCGAGACGACAGACACATTCAAAGTCGACCAAGGCGCGCCGACACCGTGCGCGTCGACGGCAAAGCTATGGGAGCAGAGCGATGAACGCGATCGACAAGACGATCTCCACGGATAAGAAGCGCGACCGCTACAGTGCCGGCGTGATGGAATACCGCAAGATGGGCTACTGGCAGCCCGACTACGAGCCCAAGGAAACGGACGTCATCGCCCTGTTCCGCGTCACGCCGCAGGATGGCGTCGACCCGATCGAGGCGTCCGCCGCGGTCGCCGGCGAAAGCTCGACCGCCACATGGACCGTGGTGTGGACCGACCGGCTCACCGCCTGCGACAAGTACCGCGCCAAGTGCTACCGGGTGGATCCGGTGCCGAACACACCCGGCTCCTGGTTCGCCTATATCGCCTATGATCTCGATCTGTTCGAGAACGGCTCGATCGCCAACCTCTCGGCGTCGATCATCGGCAATGTGTTCGGTTTCAAGCCCTTGAAGGCACTCCGCCTCGAAGACATGCGGATGCCCGTCGCGTACATCAAGACCTTCGACGGCCCCGCCACCGGCATCGTGGTGGAGCGCGAGCGGCTCGACAAGTTCGGCCGGCCGCTGCTCGGGGCCACCGTGAAGCCGAAGCTCGGCCTCTCGGGCCGCAATTATGGCCGCGTGGTCTATGAAGCGCTGAAGGGCGGGCTCGACTTCACCAAGGACGACGAGAACATCAATTCGCAGCAGTTCATGCACTGGCGCGACCGCTTCCTCTACTGCATGGAGGCGGTGAACAAGGCGCAGGCGAGCTCTGGCGAGATCAAGGGCACCTATCTCAACATCACTGCCGGCACCATGGAAGAGATGTACGAGCGCGCCGAGTTCGCCAAGCAGCTCGGCTCCTCCATCGTCATGATCGACCTGATCATCGGCTACACCGCTATCCAGTCGATGTCGAAGTGGTGCCGCCGCAACGACATGATCCTGCATCTGCACCGCGCCGGGCACTCCACCTACACGCGGCAGAAGAGCCACGGCGTGTCGTTCCGCGTCATCACCAAGTGGATGCGGCTGGCCGGCGTCGATCACATCCATGCCGGCACCGTGGTCGGCAAGCTGGAGGGCGACCCCTACACCACCAAGGGCTACTACGACCTCTGCCGCGAAGACTTCGTGCCGCAGAACCTCGCGCACGGCATCTTCTTCGATCAGCCCTGGGCCTCGACCCGCAAGCTGATGCCGGTGGCGTCCGGCGGCATCCATGCCGGCCAGATGCACCAGCTCATCGACCTGCTGGGCGAGGACGTGGTGCTTCAGTTCGGCGGCGGCACCATCGGCCATCCCATGGGCATCCAGGCCGGCGCGCAGGCCAACCGCGTGGCGCTGGAAGCGATGATCTTCGCCCGCAATGAAGGCCGCGACATCCTCAATGAGGGCCCCGAAATCCTGAAGGCGGCGGCCCGGCACTGCCTGCCGCTCAAGCAGGCGCTGGAGACCTGGAAGGACGTCACCTTCAACTACACCTCCACCGACACGCCGGACTTCGTTGCGCAAGTGACCGCGGCCGAGTGAACCCATCCCAAGGCGTCATCCCGGACCCGCGCGGCGTGGTCCGGGATCGCAAGCCGAAAGGGGCGCCTCCTTCTGGAACCCGATCCCAGCCCGGCCTGCGGCCGTCCGGGATGACGAAAAGAGAGACACCACCATGCGCTTGACCCAGGGCACCTTCTCTTTCCTGCCAGATCTCACCGACCATCAGATCGCCACCCAGGTGCAGTATTGCATCGACAAGGGCTGGGCCGTGAATGTCGAGTTCACCGACGATCCGCACCCCCGCAATACTTATTGGGAGATGTGGGGCCTGCCGATGTTCGACGTCAAGGACGCCGCCGGCGTGATGTTCGAACTCAATGAGTGCCGCAAGGCCTATGCCGGGCGCCACTACATCCGCGTCACGGCGTTCGACGCCACCCATACCTGGGAGTCGGTGCGGCTTTCCTTCCTGGTCAACCGGCCGGAAAACGAGCCCGGCTTCACGCTGGAGCGTCAGGAAGTGGACGGACGTGCCATGCGCTACACGACCCGGCCCTATGCCACCAACCAGCCGGAGGGCGCTCGTTACTGAGCCCGCGCCACTATTGGCCCTTGCCTGACTGACCTTTTTCGCGGCCGACCCGTTCCTCCCCGGTCGCGGAACGGCCGGTCCGGGATCCCGCGCCCCGGACCGGCCTATTTTTCTTCTTTGAAGCCAAAACGGCTGAGGACACGCCATGGACGCCAAGACCGCATCGCCGCCGGACGCCATCGACCTCAAGGCCGAGTTCGCCCATTCCGGCCTTGCCGACGTGTTCGACGAACTCGACCGCGACCTGATCGGCCTCGCCCCGGTCAAGAGCCGCCTGCGCGAGATCGCCGCTTTGCTGCTGGTGGACCGCGCCCGCGCCCGCTTCGGGCTGTCCTCGGTCAGCCCCACTCTGCACATGAGCTTCACCGGCAATCCCGGCACCGGCAAGACCACGGTGGCGCTGCGCATGGCGGAGATCCTCCACCGGCTGGGCTATGTGCGCAAAGGCCATCTCGTCACCGTGACCCGCGACGATCTGGTTGGCCAATATATCGGCCACACGGCACCCAAGACCAAGGAAATCCTCAAGAAAGCGATGGGCGGCGTGCTGTTCATCGATGAGGCGTATTACCTCTACCGGCCGGAGAACGAGCGGGACTACGGTCAGGAAGCCATCGAGATTCTGCTTCAGGTCATGGAAAACCAGCGCGACGACCTCGTGGTCATTCTCGCCGGCTATGCCGACCGCATGGAGCGCTTCTTCATGGCCAACCCCGGCTTCCGCTCGCGGGTGGCGCACCACATCGATTTTCCGGATTACTCGGGCGAAGAATTGGAAGCGATCGGCGAGCGGATCCTCAGTGGCATGCACTACCGCATGAGCGACGAGGCGCAGGAGGTGTTCCACCGCTATATCGGCCTGCGCATGACGCAGCCGCACTTCGCAAATGGCCGCTCGGTGCGCAATGCGCTGGACCGCGCTCGCCTGCGGCAGGCCAACCGGCTGTTCAACAGCGAGCGCCCGGTGACGGCGGACGACCTTGAAACCATCGATGCCGCCGACATTCTGTCGAGCCGGGTGTTTTCCGGCGGCATTGACAGCTATCCGCCGCTGAAATCATAAGGCTTGGTGCCGGCTCAAGCCGTCGGCATCGTGCGTTTCTCCTTCACACGCTCCCGGCCCTTGCTCGGCCGGGATGACGAGGAACCCCCACATGACTGCGCCCCTGATCGCCCCCTCCATGCTCGCATCCAATTTCGCCCGGCTGGGCGAAGAGGTGCGCGACGTGGTGAGCGCCGGAGCCGACTGGATCCATCTCGACGTCATGGACGGCCATTTCGTGCCGAACATCACCTTCGGGCCGGACATCATCAAGGCGATCCGCCCCTACACCGACAAGGTGTTCGACGTGCATCTGATGATCTCGCCGGTGGAGCCCTATCTCGAAGCTTTCGCCAAGGCCGGCGCCGATGTCATCACCGTGCAGGCAGAAGCCACCGACCATCTCGACCGCTGCCTCCAGGTCATCCGCTCGCTCGGCAAGAAGGCCGGCGTGGCGCTGAACCCCGCTACGCCGGAAAGCGTGGTCGCCTATGTGCTCGACAAGGTCGACCTCATCCTGGCCATGACGGTGAATCCCGGCTTCGGCGGCCAGGCCTTCATCGGCGACGTGCTGCCCAAGGTCGAGCGGCTGCGCGCCATGATCGGCAACCGGCCGATTCATCTGGAAATCGACGGCGGCGTGAACCCGGAAACCGGCGCGCTGTGCGTCGCCGCCGGGGCGGACGTGCTGGTGGCCGGCTCGGCGGTGTTCAAGGGAGGCGTCGAGGGCTACCGCGCCAACATCGCCGCCATTCGCGCCGCCTGCGAAAAAGTGCAGGCGAAGGCGGCCTGAACCATGCGCGTCGACGCCATCATCTTCGACGTCGACGGCACGCTGGCCGAGACCGAGGAACTGCATCGGCGCAGCTTCAACGACACCTTCGCCGCCTTCGGGCTGGACTGGGTCTGGGACCAGGGGCTCTACCGCACGCTGCTGGACGTGACAGGCGGCAAGGAGCGCATCCGCCATTTCGTCGCCACCTACGAACCGCCGGGCGGTACGGCCGCGCTCGGCGAGGTGGCGCGGATGCACGAGGCCAAGACGGCGCGCTATGCCGAACTGGTCGCCTCAGGCTCGCTGTTGCTGCGGCCGGGCATCCACCGGCTGGTCGCGGAAGCCCGCCAGGCCAAGGTACGGCTGGCGATCGCCACCACCACCAGCCCGCGCAATGTCGAAGCCTTGCTCCACGCCGCCTTCGGTGCGGAGGCCGGCCCGATTTTCGAAGTGATCGGCGCCGGCGACATTGTCGCGGCCAAGAAGCCGGCGCCGGATATCTATCGCTACGTGCTCGATCGCCTGCGCCTGCCCACCTTCGCCTGCATCGCGGTGGAGGATTCGCGCAACGGTCTCGATTCGGCACGCGCCGCCGGCCTGCCCACCGTGGTGACGCCGAGCCTCTACACCAGCCACCAGACCTTCCCCGGCGCGCTGGCCGTGGTGCCGAACCTCGACACCCCGCCCGTCACACTGGCGCTGATCGCCCGCTGGCGAGCCGCCGACCCGAACTGGTAGTAGGCCGCCCGCCGATGCGCGCGCCCTGCTCCACGCGCTTGGCCAGCCGGTTGAAGCGGTCGCGCCACGGCGCCTCGACGGTGCGGTAGCTCAGCGCCGCCAGCGACACGGTGGCGACCAGGAAGGCCGCGAGCAGCAGCCGCATGGTCAGCGGATCGTCGAGATCGTACAATTGCTTGACATGGTCGTTGACCACGGCGAACTGCTCCACGGCCGTGCCGGTAAGCGTGCCGTAGAGCCATACGCCGTAGCCGGTGAGAACCAGCAGCGGCATGTGGACCATGTAGATGGAATAGGACCAGCGGCCGAGCGCCGACAGCGGGCGCGCCCGCAACAGCCGCGACACCCCTCCGGCCTCGCGGGCGAACACCAGCAGGGCCGCGCCGAACACCAAAGGCGCGGCGACGCTGAGGGCGTACACATCGTCCGGCCCATTGCCGGCCATAACCATGAACAGGCCGGCGGCGCCGACCACCGCGAGTTCGGCAACGGTCGGCAATGGCAGTGCCGCGGCCTTGGTCCGTTCATGCAGATGATGCACGCCGATGCCAACGAAGAAGCCGGCGATGCAGCGCAGCAGGCCGTAATCCGCCGTCGAGTTCATATAGGACGGCGCCAGCATCAGCAGACCCGCGGCCGCCCCGGCCGCCAGCACCAAAGCCACGGTGGCAAGACGCCGGGCGGCGAGCAGAGCCACCGCCGCGAACAGCAGATAGGTGTAGAGCTCGGCGCCGATGCTCCAGGCCGGACCGTTCCAGGCCGAACCGTAAAGGCTCATCGAATTCAGCAGCAGCGCGTTCAGCGCAAACGCCAGCAGGGAATAGTCGCCCTCCGCCGCGCGAATGGCGAGGCCGGGCGGGTGGAAGCCCGCGAGGTTGATGCCGGCGATCGCCAGCGCGAACACCGCTAGCACCGCGGCGTGCAACGGCCAGAGCCGCCCGAGCCGCCGTATCACGAAGCCGGCGACGTCGCGGCCCGCGTTCAGCCGATGCCGATAGGCATGACAAATGACGAAGCCCGACAGCACAAAAAAGAAATCGACGAACAGATAGGCATTGACCAAGATGGCCGATTGCAATGCGGTTTCCTGCATGACGAAGGAAAAGTGGTAGACCGCAACGACCAGTGCCGCAATGCCGCGCCAGGAATCCAATACTTCAAATCGTTCTGCATGCTTGGCCGTGGAATTCTGGGCGATACGCTCACACCCTTGCTTGGAAACGCTCATAACAACTCCGCAAAAAACCTCAGGCGCAGCGGTACTCATTTGCCGCAGACCCGTCGCCGCCGACGGTCAACGACTCACGCGGCGGAGGGTTCCGCGCCTTGGGTGCGCCGCAACAGGTCTTTCGGAGCCGACCGGCAAGCCTTACAGCTTGCGGGGCTCGACGCCTGAACGACGCTTTGCTGGAGTGATGCCTATGCTGCGCGATGCCGAGACCGGTGCGATACGCCTCAGCGACTACCGGCCACCGGACTGGCTGGTCGACACCGTGCATCTGGACGTTCGCCTGCACACCACCGCCACGCGGGTCATCGCCAAGCTGAATGTGCGGCCCAATCCCGCCGGCCGCGCCGATGCCCCTTTGCTGCTCGACGGCGACGAAGTGCAGCTGGTGCGGCTCGCGCTCGACGGCACGCCGCTGGCCGCCGGCGCCTTCATCGCGACACCGCAGGCGCTGACGGTGCAGGCACCGCCGCGCCGGGCGCTGACGCTGGAGATCGAGACCGTGCTCGATCCCTCGTCCAACACCAAGCTCATGGGCCTGTTCCGCTCCAGCGGCACCTACTGCACCCAATGCGAGGCGGAAGGCTTTCGCCGCATCACCTATTTCCCGGACCGGCCGGACGTGCTCGCCGTCTACACCACCCGCATCGAGGCCGATCGCGAGGAGGCCCCCATTCTGCTCGCCAACGGCAACCGGGTGGAGAGCGGCACGGTGGACGGCACCTCGCGCCACTACGCCGTCTGGCACGATCCCTGGCCGAAGCCGAGCTACCTGTTCGCGCTGGTCGGCGGCCGGCTCGACCGCATCGCGGACCGCTTCGTCACCGCCTCCGGCCGCAATGTGGAACTCGGCATCTATGTCGAGCCCGGCAAGGCGGGGCGTGCCGGCTACGCCATGGACGCCTTGAAGCGCTCCATGCGCTGGGACGAAGAGGTGTTCGGCTGCGAGTACGACCTCGATGTGTTCAACATCGTCGCCGTCGGCGATTTCAACATGGGAGCGATGGAGAATAAGGGGCTCAACGTCTTCAACGACAAATATGTGCTGGCGAGCCCGGACACCGCCACCGATGCCGATTACGCCAACATCGAGGCGATCATCGCCCACGAATATTTCCACAACTGGACCGGCAACCGCATCACCTGCCGCGACTGGTTCCAGCTCTGCCTGAAGGAGGGCCTCACGGTCTTCCGCGACCAGGAATTCTCCTCGGACGAGCGGTCGCGCGCGGTCATCCGCATTGCCGATGTGCGGCTCTTGAAGAACCACCAGTTTCCCGAGGATGCCGGCCCTCTGGCGCACCCGGTGCGTCCGCAGATTTATCGCGAAATCAACAACTTCTACACTGCCACGGTCTATGAGAAGGGCGCCGAGGTGGTGCGCATGCTCAAAACCCTGCTCGGCGCGGACGGCTTCCGCGCCGGCATGGCGCTGTACTTGCGCCGCCACGACGGCGACGCCGCCACCATCGAGGACTTTCTCGCCTGCTTCGCGGATGCCACCGGCGCCGATCTCGGCCAGTTCGCGCTGTGGTACCAGCAGGCCGGCACGCCCGAGATAAAGGCCGCCGGCAGCTACGATGCCGATGAGGGGACCTATCGGCTCGACATCGCCCAGCGCACGCCGCCGACCCCCGGCCAGACGTCCAAAGTGCCGCTGGTGGTGCCGCTGGCGATCGGCCTGGTCGGTCCGGACGGAACCGACATGCCGCTGCACCTCGACGGCGGCGCGGCCGAGCGCGGCGTGCTGGTGGTGCGCGAGGCGACGCAGAGCTTCGTGTTCCGCAACCTCACCGCCCGGCCGGTGCCCTCGCTCAATCGCGGCTTCTCGGCACCGGTCAAGCTCACCGCCGACCTGTCGGCCGAAGACCTGCTGTTCCTCGCCCGTCACGACAGCGACCCGTTCAACCGGTTCGACGCCGCGCAGACTCTGGCGCTGCGCCATCTGGTGGCGGCCAGCGCCGCCGCGCGCACCGGCGGCGGGAGCGCGCCCCCATTGGAACTGGTCGCTGCGCTCGGTTCTGCGCTCGGCGAGGCCGACGCCGATCCCGCCTTCGCGGCGCAGGCGCTCGCGGTGCCGTCCGAAACCGATATCGCCCGCGACATCGGCACGGAGGTCGATCCCGACGCCGTGCTGGCGGCGCGGCTCGGCCTGCGCCGGGCGCTCGGCGCCGCCCTGGCGCCGGCGCTGTGCGAGACCTTCGAACGCTTTGCGACGCCCGGCCCCTATTCGCCCGATGCCGCGTCCGCAGGGCGACGGGCGCTGCGTATCGCCTGTCTCGACCTGCTCGCCGCCGCCGGCACCGATGCGGGCCTCTCCGGTGCGGCGAGTCTTTATCGCGGTGCCGACAACATGACCGACCGCCTCGCTGCGCTCGCCATCCTGGCCCACAACGCGCCCGAGGCCCGCGGCGAAGCATTGGCGGATTTCCACGCGCGCTATGCCGACGATGCGCTCGTGATCGACAAATGGCTGGCGCTTCAGGCCCAGATCGCCGAGCCGGGAACTCTGGCGGCGGTGCGCGCCCTCACCGAGCACCCCGCCTTCGCCTTCACCAATCCGAACCGGGTGCGGGCGCTGATCGGCACGTTCGCCTCGTCCAATCCGACGCAGTTCCACCGTCCGGACGGCGCCGGCCACGCCTTCGTCGCCGACACGGTGCTGGCGCTCGACGGGCGCAACCCGCAGGTTGCGGCGCGGCTGCTGGCCGCCTTCAAGAGCTGGCGCGCGCTGGAACCGGTCCGGCGCGCCTCCGCCAAGGCCGCGCTGCGCCGGGTGGCGGCAACCGCGGGCCTTTCCCCGGACGTCGCGGACATCGCGACGCGCTCGCTGGAATGAACGGACGCCGCCGCCGTTTGCGCTTCAAACATTGGTGTGCGCCAAAATGGCTTTAGCAACGTGCGGTAGCCCATGGTAGTTGTGGACTGTCGCCATTCGACGATGGGATTTCCTGCCTCAAAAGAACATTCGTTCATGGGAACACGGGAAGAGCCTGAGCTATCAAGCTCTAAGCTGAAAGAGGCCGGCGGACTCGCGGCAGCGACGGGCAGGCCGTCTCCCAACGCTGCGCACGCGACGGACCGTGCCTATTACAGCGCTCCGGCCTGCCTGTGTATCGCCGATCGCGATCTGCGCTGCCTTACAGCCAACCGGATGTTCGCCGGTCTTTGCGGCCGACCGGACGAAGACCTTGCCGGGCTCGATCTCGCCCGGTTGGTCCCCTGGGCCGCCGCCGCAATGGCCGAGCAACTCGCCGCCGCATATGCCGGAGCCGCGCCGGTCCCTGCGGTGATCGAGCGCCCGGAAGTGGCCGCCACATTTCTGATGTCGGCGCAACCACTGCGCGAGCCCACCGGCTTGGTAAGCGGCATTTCGCTCGCCTTCGTCGACATCACCGGGCGGCACCTTGCGCAGACCACGACGCCTGTCGAGCAGCGCACGCGGTTCGCGCTCGACAGCGCCGGCCAGTGGATCTGGGAGCTGGACATCGCGGAGAACCGGGTGTGGCGTTCGCCCGGCTGGAAGGCGATCCTCGGCTTCAAGGAAGACGAACTCACCGTCGAAGACGAATATGCCGCCTGGCGCATCGTCCATCCCGACGACATGCCGGCGGTGGACCGGGCCCTTCGCAACGTCACCTCCGGGCGCCGGCGCAGCTTCGAGGCGACCTACCGGCTGCGCCACAAAAGCGGCCGATGGCTCTGGATTCTCAGCCGCGGCAAAGTCGTGGAGCACGCCGCCGACGGCGCGCCGCTGCGGCTGCTCGCGACCAGCGTCGACATCAGCAGGCAGAAGCGCACCGAGGAAGAACTGGCGGCAACCGTCCGCCAGCGGCGGTTGCTGGAGCAGGAACTGATTTCCGCCAACCGACGGCTCACCACACTGTCGGAAATGGACCCGCTGACCGAACTGCCGAACCGTCGCAAGTTCGATGCGCTGCTGGAGCATGAATTCCGCCGCGCCGAGCACCAGAGCCCGTCCTTGGCCCTGCTGATGATCGATGTCGACCGCTTCAAGAACTTCAACGATCTGTACGGCCACCCGGACGGCGACGAGTGCCTGCGCCGCGTCGCCGAATGCCTACGCCTCACCGTGCAGCGCAGCGGCGACACCGTCACCCGCTACGGCGGCGAAGAGTTCGCCGCGATTCTCACCGATGCCGACGAGGCGGCCGCGCTGGCGCTGGCCGCGCGCATACGCGACAATATCCGGGCGATGCAGATTCCGCATGCCGGCAGTTCCTTCAACATCGTCACGGTCAGCATCGGCCTCACCGCCTTCGGCTTAGACGCCGGTGACGACCGCCCGCGTGCCTCGGAACGGCTGCGGGCCGCCGACCGGGCGCTCTACGCGGCCAAGAACGCCGGGCGGGACCGCATCGCCTTGGCGCGGATCGGCCCGGAGGGCGCGATCCTCACCACCCTGTCGAGCGAACCCACTGCGGCGAACAGTGAGCCCGATGCCGACCGGCCGGCGTTGGAGCTACCGGCGTAAGTCGCTCAATAGTCGATCACGCCGTCCAGCGCGTAATGCTTCACGCTGGTGCGGTTGGCGATGAGCTGATCGACCGTCGGCTCGCCGGCAAGGGCGCGGCGGATCGCGAGCTTCATCGCCTCGTAATTGGTCCGGTAGAGTTCGGCACGGTCGAGCTCGGCGTGGTCGGCGCAGCGCGGATCGAGCCACACCATCACAATCATGCACAGTTCGTCGGCCTCGTCCTTCGGCAGCACGCCGTCGATCAGGCAGTCGACGATGGCATCGCCGAGCGCCGCCTGCACCACGCCGCCGAGCAGGTTGACATATTCCAGCGACTGAATGGTCGCCTTGGTCGTCATCATGGTGGCCGGGCGCACCAGCTGGTTGAGATCGCGCACCACGAACATGCGGGTATGGCCCTGCACCTGCCCCATCATGGCGGCGAAGGCCTGCCCCACCGGGCCGCGCACCGAGCCGATCAGAACCTCCGGCATGGCGTCGGTGTATTGACCTTCGGAGGCCAGCACGGTCGCCTCGCCGGTGCGAAACCAGATGTCGCTCATAAAATAAACTCCTTGGCCCGAAATGCCGTCCGCGCCAGCCCATAGCACCGCCGCGGCGCCAGCGTCCATGCCGGAAGGCGCGGCGTCGCGGCGCTGGCGCGGGTCGATCCAAGATTACGAAATGATTAACCCGGCCCCCGTGGACTCTGGACAGGATGGGTCCGATTCGATTCAAATCGCACTGATTCGGGGAGATGCGGCACGTCCCTCCGTTCGTTGAGAACAGGGCTTTTTGGACTTCGGAGGTACCGGCGATGGCGCGCGCCAACGCTTCGGGCGCGGCTGTGCGCGTGCAGGCCATGCGGGGGCTCGCACGCTCCGTAGCACGGCCAGCCTATCAGCGTTTGGTCGACGCCGAACCGTTCCTGCGTCGCGCCGTGCCCGCCCTCATTGTCACCTTCATCGGCATCGTCGCCATCGCCGCCTTCGTGCAGACGCGCGGCTATCGGGCGGACATGCTGACCGACGCCAAGGATGAGCTCGCGCTCTATGCGATGGCGGTGGCGAGCGAACTCGCCCACCAGAACGGTGCCGGCGTCTCGCCGGAGCAGCTGCTGAAGGCCAGCCTGCCGCCCCGCGCACTTGAAGCCGGCCGGCGCTTTGCTCTGGTGGACGGCGGCGGCCGGGTGCTGGCGACGGCGGACGGCTCGGCCGAACTCGCCGCGGAAATCACCGCGCTGCTCACCAACGTATCGGCGCTCAGCGTGTTCGCCGAACGCGCCGGCACGCTCGACGTGCCGCTCAGCGACGGGGCACCCGCGCTCGCCACCGTGCGCAACCTCAAGACCATGCCCGGCCAGCTGGTGGCATTGCAGCCGGTGGACGCCGCGCTTGCCACATGGCGCTCGGATACCATCCTCACCTTCACGCTGCTCACCACCACCGGCGGCGTGCTGCTGATCCTCGGCTTTGCCTTCCACTGGCAGGCCACGCGGGCCCGGCAGGCCGACAGCATCTACGAGACGGTGCGGGTGCGCGTCGACACCGCGCTGAGCCGCGGCCGCTGCGGGCTGTGGGACTGGGACATGGGCCGCGGCCGCATGTTCTGGTCCGACTCGATGTTCGAAATGCTGGGCCATGAGCCGCGCGACGATCTCATCTCATTTGGCGAGGTGGCCGCCCTGGTCCATCCGGACGACCCCAATCTCTACGACATCGCCCAGGAGATCGCCGACAAGCCGGGCCGCACCATCGACCGTGTGTTCCGCATGCAGAACGCGAACGGCGAATGGCTGTGGCTGCGGGCCCGTGCCGAGGTGGTGGCGCAGGAGAACGGCGAGGCGCCGCATCTGATCGGCATCGCGGTCGACGTTACCGAGGAACGCCGGCTCGCCGAGCGCACCGCCACCGCCGACATGCGGCTGCGCGACGCCATTGAGAGCATTTCGGAATCCTTCGTGCTGTGGGACCGCGCCAACCGCCTGGTGATGTGCAACTCGAAGTTCCAGGCGCTGCACGGGCTGGGCGACGACAGCGTGGTGCCCGGTACCGCCTTCGAGATCATCGCCGCCCTCGCCCGCCAGCCGGTGGTGCGCACGCCGCTGAAGCCGGAGGACCGGCCGGAGGCGGGCGAGCGGGCTTTCGAAGCGCAGATCGAAGGTGGCCGCTGGCTCAAGATCGCCGAGCGCCGCACCAAGGATGGCGGCTTCGTCTCGGTCGGCACCGACATCACCGCGATGAAGCGGCACGAAGAGCGGCTGATGGAGAGCGAGAAGCGGTTGATGGCGCTGGTCGCGGATCTGCGAAAATCGCAGCAGACGCTGGAATTCCAGGCCCAGCAACTGGCCGAGCTGGCGCAGAACTATGCCGACGAAAAAACCCGGGCCGAGCAGGCCAACCGCGCCAAATCCGAATTCCTCGCCAATATGAGCCACGAGCTGCGCACGCCGCTCAACGCCATCATCGGCTTCTCCGAGATCATGGAAGACGGCATGTTCGGGCCGCTGGGCTCGGACAAGTACCATGAGTATTGCCGGGACATCCGCGACAGCGGGCGCTACCTGCTCGACGTCATCAACGACATTCTGGATATGTCGCGCATCGAGGCCGGCCGGGTGCGGCTCAGCATCGAGCCGATGCGGTTCGACGAGGTGGTCAGCGACGCGCTCCGGGTGATGAAGGTGCGCGCGGACGAGAAGCATCTCACCGTCGCGTCGGATATCGGTGGGGAAGCCACCGTCGAAGGCGACCGCCGCGCGCTCCGGCAGGTGGCGCTCAACCTGCTGTCCAACGCCATCAAGTTCACTCCGGAGAACGGGCGCATCACGGTGCGCACCCGCCTGTCGGCGCAGGCCGCGCTGCTGGTGGTGGAAGACAACGGCATCGGCATTCCAAGGGCCGCCCTGCCGAACATCGGCAAGCCGTTCGAACAGGTGCAGAGCCAGTTCACCAAGACCCACAAGGGCTCGGGCCTCGGCCTCGCCATTGCCAAGTCGCTGGTGGAGTTGCACGGCGGCACCATGCGCATCCGCTCCGCCGAGGGCACCGGCACCACGGTGGTGGTGCGCCTGCCAGTGCACGGCCGCCCGGCGCTGCACTACCGCCAGGCGCTGGCCAGCCGGGCCGTCTGAGCTTAAGAGCCTCTAAGCCCGACGCCGCCGGCGCAGGCTGATGGCACTCTCGAGCACCCGCTCGAACACCGTGCGCACCATCGTCTGCGTCTCGAACACATGCGCCTCAAGCGTCGCGAAATCCGGCATCGCGCCGGCGCGTGCCAGAAGCTGGCGCAACGCCGGGCTGGCCTGCGCCGGCACGAAAGGCGCGGCGACGGAGAGGCGCAGCACCTGCGTCAGATCATGCAGCAGGCGGCACGCGTTCCGTAGAAGCTGCGCGTCGTCGTCCGCCAGCACACCGGCTCGCCCCGCCGCGGCCAGAATGCGCGCGGTCGAGGTGTCCGCGATCGGCGGATGCTCGGCCGAATGCGACAGCACCAGGAATTGCGCCAGAAACTCGATATCGACCAAGCCGCCGCGGGCATATTTGAGGTCCCACGGGTCGGCGTCGCCCTTCTCGTCGGCAATCGCCCCGCGCATGTCGAGGATATCGGCGGCGAGCCGTGCCCGCTCGCGCGGCGCCCGCAGCACCGCGCCGATCGCCGACGCGACGCGGGCGCGGAACGGCTCGGAGGCATCGACGACGCGGGCGCGGGTCAGCGCCATGTGCTCCCAGGTCCAGGCCTCGGTGCGCTGATAGGCGACGAACGCCGGCAGCCGGGTGGCAACCGGGCCGGACCGGCCGGAAGGCCTCAGCCGCAGATCGACCGAATAGAGCTGGCCGGCGTTGGTCGGCGTGGTCAGCGCACTGACGAGGCGCTGGGTCAGCCGGGCAAAATATTGCGCGCCGTGCAGCGGCCGGGGGCCGGTAGAATCCGGGTGCTGCTCGTCGAAATCATAAAGCACGATCAGATCGAGGTCGGAGCCGGCGGTCATCTCCCGGCCGCCTAGCTTGCCCATGGCCAGCACCGCCACCTCGGCGCCCCGCAGCGTGCCGTGGACCGCGATGAAGCGGCTGCGCACCGCCGCGCCCAGTGCCCGGATGACGACATCGGCCAGCCTCGCATAGGCCTCACCGGCCCGCGCCGCCGGCAGCGTGCCGGCAAGGATGCGCACGCCGATCAGCACTTGGTGCTCCTGGCCGAAGCGCCGGGCACGGTCGAGCAGGTCCTCGTCCGAATCGGCGTCGGACAGGAGACGCGCGAGCCGTTCCTCCAGCTCGGCTTCGTCCGGCAGGGTGCCGAAGAAGGCGGGGTCCAGCAGCGCGTCGATCAGGCTCGGCCGGTGCGCCAGCGTCTCGCTCAGCCGCGGCGCGGCGCCGAGTATCGTGGCGAGCAGGCGAACCAGATCGGGATGGCGGGCCAGCGCGGGCAACAGGCGCTGGCCGCCCGGCAGGTCCTGGAAGAAGCGGTCGGCCGCCTTGAGGGCCTGGTCGGCCGCGCCGCCGCGGGCCAGCGCGTCGAGCAGCAGCGGCGCGATGGCGGCGAGGTGGCCGCGCACCGAAGGGCTGCGCAGCGACCGATAGCGACCGGCCAGCCAGCCGCGCACGGCGGCGCTGGCCGCCGCCGGTTCCGCGTAACCAAGCTTGTGCAGGGTCGCGAGCGTTTCGCGATCGTCGGCGTCTGCCGGAAACTCCAGCCGCCCCTCGATGGCGGCGCGCGGCGGGGCGTCTTCGAACAGGCGCGAATAATGGTGCTGCACGCGCGCGAGGCGGCGGGTCAGCTCCGCGGCGAAAGGCTCGCGGCCGGCATAACCCATGAAGCGCGCGAAATCGGCGAAAGCCGTCGGCTCCTCGGGCAGCGTATGGGTCTGCGCGTCCGCCACCATTTGCAGCCGGTGCTCGACCCGGCGCAGAAACACATAGGCCTCGCTCAGCTCGTCGCGCGCCTCCGGCACGATCCAGCCGACGGTGGCGAGCCGCTCCAGCGCCTCCCGCGTGCGCGGCGTGCGCAGATCGGGATCGCGGCCGCCGGCGATGAGCTGCTGGGTCTGCGCGAAAAACTCGATCTCGCGAATGCCGCCGCGCCCGAGCTTCACATTGTGCCCTTCCAGCGCCACCGCCTCGTGGCCGCGAAAGGCGTTGATCTCCTGCTTCATGGCATGGACGTCGGCGATCGCTGCATAGTCCAGTGAGCGGCGCCAGACGAACGGCGCCATCTGCTTCAGAAACGCCTCGCCCAGCGCCAGGTCCCCGGCGATCGGGCGCGCCTTGATATAGGCCGCCCGCTCCCAGGTTGCGCCTTCCCGCTCATAATAGCCGAGCGCCGCCTCCATCGAGAGCGCCGCCTGGGTGGAGGCAGGATCCGGCCGCAGGCGCAGGTCGACGCGGGCGACATAGCCGTCGCCGGTGCGCTCCTGCAGCAGGCGCACCAAAGCGCGCGTCATCCGCACGAAGAACGGCGCCGCCTCGACCTCGTCGGCGAGCGGCGCCGCCGCGGGGTCATAGAGCACGATGAGGTCGACATCGCTGGAATAATTCAGCTCCCGCGCGCCGTGCTTGCCCATGGCCAGCACCACGTAGCCGGGCGGCGCCTCCGGGCGCAATTGCCCGGCGGCCACCGCATGACGCAGCAGAAAATCGACCGCGCTGCTGATGGCCGCATCGGCGCAATCGGTGAGTTCGGCCGTCACCCGTTCGAGATCGATAGCGCCGCCGATGTCGGCGAGCGCGACGGTCAGCGCGGTCTCGGCCCGCAGGCGCCGCAGCGCGCGCATCACCACGGCCTCATCGGTGGCCGATACCACCGCGGCCCCGGTCTGTGCCCGCAACGTCGCGAGATCCGCCTCCGGCTCGGTATCCAGCACCCGCGCCAGCCGGGCTGGATCGGCGCGGATGAGATCGAGCAGGAACGGCGCGTTCTCGGCAACGGATTCGAGGACGGCAGCGGCCAGCGGATAGGCGGCGAGCGTGCGCGCGATCGCGGTTCGCACCCGGGCCGGCGCATTCGCCAGCGCGTCCTGCACGCGGGCGGCGGCCTGCGGCGGGTCGGAACGCGGCGGCGCCTCGGTCAGCCGGGCGGCCAGCGACGTGGAGCCTGATTTCAGGCCCGCCACACCCGGTTTCGCCGCTCGCCTTGCCACCATCCGATCACCTCGCCCAGCCGGCTTCCCCTAAGGCTGTCCAGCAAAGGAGCGTATGCGACATTTCTTGTCAAAAGGCTGCCCAATTCGTCATCAGGCAGGCGCGGCCGGCGCCTGCGGCAGTTCCAGCACCGCCTTCAGCCCCGGCCCATTGTCCTCGAGCATCAGGCTGGTGCCGTGCAGCTGCGCCACCGCCGCCACCAGCGAGAGGCCGAGCCCGAAGCCGGGCTGCGATCGGCTGGCCTCCAGCCGCACGAAGCGCTCCATCACCCGCGCGCGGTCCGCCTCGGTAATGCCGGGGCCTTGATCGGCGACGATAAGGCGGGCGCGCTCGCCGTCGCGCTCCACCGAAACGCGAACCGTGCGGCGCGGCGCGCCCGCGCCCGGCGCACTGTATTTGATGGCGTTGTCGATGAGGTTGGCGATGGCCTGGCCCACCAGTTCGCGCACGCCGCGTACCATCAAAGGCGGGCCAGCGTCGACCAGCAGGTCCAGCCCCTGCTCGTCGGCCGCCGGCTCGTAGAGCTCGGCAATGCCGACGGCGCTTTCGGCAAGGTCGAAGGTCGCAAGCTTGTCGCGCACCGGCCCGGCCTCGGCGCGGGCGATCAACAGCAGCGCGTCGAAGATGCGGATCAGCCCGTCGGATTCCTCGATGGTCTGCTCGGTCGCCGCCCGCCATTCCGGCTCATCCTGCGCCGTGCGCAGCGCATCTTCCGCACGGTTGCGCAGCCGGGTGAGCGGGGTCTTGAGGTCGTGCGCAATGTTGTCGGACACCTGCTTCAGGCCCGTCATCAGCGCCTCGATTCGCTCCAGCATGGCGTTCAGGCTGTGGGCGAGGCGGTCGAACTCGTCGTCCGTGCCGGCAAACGCCAGCCGGCCTGCGAGATTCCCGGTCATGATGGTGTCGGCGGTGGCCGTCATCTGGTCGATGCGCTTAAGCACGCGCCGGGTGACGAACAGGCCGCCGGCGACGCCCATCAGCACCAGCACGGCCAGCCCCCACACCACCGGCCGGATGATGATCTTGCGCAACTCCTCGCGCTCCACGACGTCGCGGCCGACCAGCGCGCGGAACTCGCCGGGCAGGAACAGCACCTTCACCAAAGCGCGGCTGGACGCCCCGCGTGCATCTTCGGAGCGCACATAGTCGATCTCCTTCCAGCCGGGGGTGTCGAGGAAGTCGAGCGGCAGGTTGGTCACGTTGCCGGCCAGCGTCTCGCCGGTGAAGCTGGTGACGAGATAGAGCCCGGCGCCCGGCCCGGCGGAGCGGCGATTGACCGACTGCGTCAGCCGGCGGATCCCGCCGATGCGGTATTGTTCTTCCAGCGACTGGCTCTCGGCTTCGATCGCCTCGGTCGCCTGGCTCATCACCAGCCGCTGGGTGTGCCAGCCGAGATAGGCGATGATCGAGCCGGCGAACACCGCGAAGACGATGAGATAGGCCGCGATGAGCTTGAACGCGGTGGTGCGCGCGAGCCTACCGAGCGCTGTCACGGATGATGTATCCGGCACCGCGCACCGTGTGCAGCAGAGCGGGCTCGAAGCCCTTGTCGATCTTGGCGCGCAGCCGCGAGACATGCACGTCGATCACATTGGTCTGCGGATCGAAATGATAGTCCCACACATTCTCCAGGAGCATGGTGCGGGTCACCACCTGGCCGGCATGGCGCATCAAATATTCCAGCAGGCGGAATTCGCGCGGCTGCACCACGATCTCCTGCCCGGCCCGGCTGACGCGGTGCGCCAGACGGTCGAGCTCCAGGTCGGCGACACGGTACACGGTGTCGGTGGCCTGCGGCCCGCCACGGCGGGCCAGCGCCTCCACCCGCGCCAGCAGCTCGGAAAAGGCGTACGGCTTGGGCAGATAATCGTCGCCGCCGGCCCGCAGGCCGGTCACCCGGTCCTCGACCTGGCCGAGCGCGGACAGCACCAGCGCCGGCGTGGTATCGCCGCGCCCGCGCAACTCGGCGATCAGCGACAGCCCGTCGCGGCGCGGCAGCATGCGGTCGACCACCAGCACATCGTAGCCGCCGTCGAGCGCGAGGGCGAGGCCTTCCTCGCCGTCGGCGGCAAGGTCCACGACATTGCCGGCTTCGCGGAACGCCTTGCGGAGATAGTCGGCGGCATCGCGGTCATCTTCGACGACGAGCAGGCGCATGGTGAGGGCAACAGAGTCTGAGGCGAGGTGATTCGGCGGGACGAACTGGTTCATGGCGATGCTACGTCATTGCCCCGCCGGGGTGAAACACCGTGGGAAAAAGTGCCACGGGGAGCCCGGAGGCTCCCCGTGGCGTCGGGAACGGATGCGGCTGCGGGGGGCGACGGGCAGACGCGGTCCAATTCCCGAGAGCGGGTCGAAGCGAAGCTCAGCCGCGCGGGGCGCCGAGCGTGATCGCCACGAAACGGGTGCCCTGCTCGGACTTGATGCGCATCAGCACCGCCTTGCGATTGTCCTTGCGGGCATCGGCAAGGCCGGCGCGGACGTCGGCCGGGGTCGCGACCGGCTTGCCGCCGACATCGAGGATGACGTCGCCGGCGCGGATGCCGCGGTCGGCGGCCGGCCCGTTCGGGTCGACCTCGGTCACCACCACGCCGTCGGAGCCGGCGCCGGCAACACCCTTGGCGGGGGCAAGCGACAGGCCGAGGCGGGGCATGCCGCGCGCGCCGTCGGTGTCCTTGCCGTCACGGCCCTGGTCGGCGCTCGCGACGTCGGTCGGCAGCTGCTCGAGGGTAACGTTGACGACCTGCTTCTTGCCGTCGCGCAGCACGTCGAGCTTCACCGTGGTGCCCGGCTTGAACTGGGCGATGCGGCGCGACAGTTCGCGGGCGTCCTTGATCGCGGCGCCGTCCACCGAGGTGACGATGTCGCCGCTCTTCAGGCCAGCCTTCTCGCCGGGGGTTCCGGCCTGCACCTGGGCGACCAGCGCGCCCTGCACATCCTTCAGGCCCATGGCTTCGGCGACATCGTCGCTCACCGGCTGGATCTGCACGCCGATATAGCCGCGCGACACCGAACCGCCGGACTTCAGCGCCTCGACCACCTGCGAGACGGTCTCCGAAGGAATGGCGAAAGCGATGCCGACATTGCCGCCCGAGGGGGAGACGATGGCGGTGTTGACGCCGATGACTTCGCCGTTGAGGCCGAAGGTCGGACCGCCGGAATTGCCGCGGTTGATCGGGGCGTCGATCTGCAGGAAGTCGTCATAGGGGCCGGAGCCGATGTCGCGGCCGCGGGCCGAGACGATGCCGGCGGTCACCGTGCCGCCGAGGCCGAACGGATTGCCGACCGCAACCACCCAGTCGCCGACCCGCGGCGCAGCGCTCGCCAGCTTAACCCAGGGGAAGTTACCGGTGCCCTCGACCTTCAGCAGCGCCACATCGGTGCGCGGATCGGTGCCCACCACCTTGGCGGTGTAGCTCTTGCCGTCCGTGGTGGTGATGTCCACCTCGCTGGCATTGTCCACCACATGGTTGTTGGTCACCACATAGCCGTCGGCGGAGATGAAGAAGCCGGAACCCTGGCCGCTGACCCGGCCATGCTCGCCGCCGCGCGGGCCGCGCTGCGGGCCCTGCGGGCCGGCGCCGGGCTCGCCCTGGCCGAAGCGGCGCAGGAAGCGCTCGATCTGCGGGGGCACATTGCCCATGCCGGGGCCGTCTTCGTCGTCGTTCTCGGCGACGTCCTTCTTGACCTTCACGCTGACGACCGCGGGCGACACCTTCTCGACGATGTCGGCGAAGGAGAACGTCCCGGCCGGCTGGGCGGTGGTGATCTGGGCGAAGGCCGGCGTAATGGTCTCGGGCACGATCATGGCGCCGACGGCGCCGCCGGCCAGAGCGAGGCCGAACACGCCGGCGAGCAGCCGGGCGCGGCTGCGGGCGAGGATCGGCGCGGCCGGGCGGGTATCGTCGGGGCGGGAATTGGAAGGCGCGGTGCGCGGCATGTGGTCCATCCGTCTAGCTGGCTACTCGCTGCCGATCGGGGCAGCTTCGAGAGCCAAGCTAGATGTCCGCGCCTTAACGCAGGCTGGCGGCGGCGTTAAAGTTTCGTAACGTCGCCATCCTCGCCGAGCAGCCGGCCGAGCCGGGCCTCTTCCTCGCCGGACAGCGGCGCGGGCGGGGCTACCGACCTGCGGCGGTTGTAGAAAACGACACCGGCGGTACCGAGAACCAGCACGCCGAACGGCGCCAGCCACAGCAGCACATTGGCCCCGTGCCAGCTCGGCCGCATGAGAACGAACTCGCCATAGCGCGCCACCAGAAAGTCCTGCACCGCCGCATCGCTGTCGCCGGCCGCCAGCCGCTCGCGCACCAGCAGGCGCAGATCGCGGGCGAGCGGGGCGTCCGAATCGTCGATGGACTGGTTCTGGCAGACCATGCAGCGCAATTCGCGCGACAGCACCCGCGCCCGCGCCTCCAGCGCGGGATCGGTAAGCACCTCGTCGGGCTGCACGGCGAAGGCCGGGGCGATCGCCAAGGCGAGCCAGATCAACAGAGCGGCGGGACGGCGGACCAGTGTCATTCGACCGCCATGGCCAGAGTTTCGACCGTCAGCTTTGCACGCGCGTCGAGCAGCTCGATCCCCAAAATACGACCCTCACGATCATAGTCGAGAATTATACCCGAAGACACCTCCTCGCTATGCAGAACAGCACCGCCAGAAAGCCTCAAATAGGCTGCGTCGGCCTCGGCATCATAGGTAAGCTTCATGGCGTCATCCTCATTCCGCCGGCACCGGCGCCGCCCGTCGCGCAGGCTTCGGCGCGCCGACCCGCAGGCGGCGGTCGGACAGCGAGAGCGCGCCGCCGGCCGCCATCACCACGGCGCCGAGCCAGATCAGCGTCACCAACGGCTTCCAGTAGGCCCGCACGGCGATACCGCCATCGGGCAGTTCGTCGCCGACGCTGACATAGAGCTGACTGAACGCGAAGGTGCGGATGCCGGCCTCGGTGGTCGGCATGTTGCGGGCGGTGAACAGCCGCTTGGCGGAAACGACGCTGCCGCGTTCGACGCCGCCGCGTCGCACCTCGAACACCGCGGCAAGGTCGCGATAGTTCGGTCCGGTGCGCGGCTCCAGCTTGGCCAGCGTCAGCTCGTAGCCGCCGATCGAAAAGCCGCCGCCGAGCTTCACCCCGGCCACGCGCTCCTGGCTCCAGCTCGTCTCCGCGATGATGCCGATGAGCGTGATGCCGATGCCGGCATGGGCCAGCGCGGCGCCGAAATTGGCCCGCGGCAGGCCCTTGAAGCGCGCCCAGGCCACCGGCA
Organism: Xanthobacteraceae bacterium; assembly: GCA_041287585.1. Taxonomy (GTDB): domain Bacteria; phylum Pseudomonadota; class Alphaproteobacteria; order Rhizobiales; family Xanthobacteraceae; genus Ancylobacter. Next base: position 17,690 of record JBGGNI010000211.1, on the reverse strand, counting down.
GCTTCACGCGGCCGATGCCGGCGCGCTCGGTGAGATCGACTACGGCCCCCAGCACCACGAACACGCCGAGCCCGATGCCGAACGGCGCCAGCATCGGGCCGCCGCCCTCGGCATAGGCCACCACGGCCGCCGTCGCCAGCGCCGCGGCGCCGGCCAGCATCAGCCGCTGCGCCACGCCGTAAAGGTCGCCGCGCTTCCAGGCCAGCAGCGGACCGAACGGCATGGCGAACACCACCGGCAGCATCAGCGCGCCGACCGTCAGGTTGAAATAGGGCGGTCCCACGGTGATCTTCTCGCCGTTGAACGCCTCCAGCGCCAGCGGATAGAGCGTGCCGACGAACACCGCGGCGGCGGCCGAGGTGAGCAGCAGATTGTTCAGCACCAGCGCGCCTTCGCGCGACACCGGCGCGAAGATTCCGCCCTGGCGCAGCACCGGCGCGCGCAGCGCGAACAAGGCCAGCGAACCGCCGATGAAGGCGACCAGAATGGCGAAAATGAACACGCCGCGCGTCGGGTCGGTGGCGAAGGCGTGCACCGAGGTCAGCACGCCGGAGCGCACCAGGAAGGTGCCGAGCAGCGAGAGCGAGAAGGCGAGGATGGCGAGCAGCACCGTCCACACCTTCAGCGCCTCGCGCTTTTCCATCACAACGGCGGAATGCAGCAGCGCGGTGCCGGCGAACCACGGCATCAGCGAGGCGTTCTCCACCGGGTCCCAGAACCACCAGCCGCCCCAGCCGAGTTCGTAATAGGCCCAGTACGACCCCATGGCGATGCCGACGGTGAGGAAGCTCCAGGCCGCCAGCGTCCACGGCCGCACCCAGCGCGCCCAGGCGGCGTCGAGCCGGCCCTCGATCAGCGCCGCGACGGCGAAGGCGAAGGAAATCGAGAAGCCGACATAGCCGAGATAGAGCAGCGGCGGATGGATGGCGAGGCCGATATCCTGCAGCACCGGGTTGAGATCACGCCCTTCCAGCGGCGCAGGGTCGGCCCGCAGAAACGGGTTGGAGGTCATGAGGATGAACAGCAGGAAGGCGCTGGCGATCGAGCCCTGCACGCCCAGCACGTTCGCCTTCAGCCGCGGCGGCAGATTGCTGCCGAACAGCGCCACCATGGCGCCGAACAGCGCCAGCACCAGCACCCACAAAAGCATGGAGCCTTCGTGATTGCCCCAGCTGCTGGTGATCCGATAGATCAGCGGCATTTGCGAGTGCGAGTTCTCGACGACGTTGACCACCGAGAAGTCGGACTGGACATAGACCGCGACCAGCGCCGCGAAGGACAGCGAGACGAAGCCAGCCAGCGCCACGGCAAGCGTCGTCCCCACCCGCATCAGCGCCGCATCGTCGGTGCGCGCGCCCCAGATCGGCACCGCCGTCTGCAGCACGGCCAGCGCCAGCGCCAGCACCAGTGCATAATGGCCGATCTCAGGATTCACGTACCGCCTCCACCTTCTTCATCCTCTCCCGCCTGCGGGGGAGGTGGCCTGCCGCAGGCAGGTCGGAGGGGGAAACTCCAGCCGGCCGCGACGGAGCTTCACGCCCGGCCGCCCCCTCCCCAGCCCTCCCCCGCACGCGGGAGAGGGGGAAGCAGGCACCGGCAGCTCCCACCCGCCCGTTCACTTCAGCCCCTCGCCTTCCTGCCAGCGGCCGGCTTTCTTCAGGGCGTCGGCGACTTCCTTCGGCATGTAGGTCTCGTCGTGCTTGGCGAGCACGCTGTCGGCGCGGAAGGTGCCGTCCGGCTCCATCCGGCCCTCCGCCACCACGCCCTGCCCCTCGCGGAACAGATCGGGCAGCAGGCCGACGAAATGCACGGCGAGGTCCGCCTTGCCGTCGGTGACGACGAAGCGCACATGGGTGCCGTCGGTCCGCTGGACGCTGGCGTCCTTCACCAGCCCGCCCAGCCGCAGCCTTGTGCCGGCGGCGGGCGCGGTCTCGGCGATTTCCGAGGGCGAGCGGAAGAACACGATGGTGTCGTTCAGCGCCACCAGCATCAGCCCGGCCGCAAGCCCGAGCACGCCGAGCGCGGTGCCGATCAGCACCAGGCGCCGGCCCTTTCGGGTCAGGCGGGTGCGACGCACCGGCAGGCTGTGGTCGGTCATGCTCAGCCCTCCAGACCGAGTTCGCGGGCCAGCGCGTCGATGCGGCCGAGCGCGCCGGCATCGCCGGCAAAGCGTTGGCGGGCCTCGCTGGCGGCCACACGCGCCTTGGCCTCGTCGCCCAGCACGGTCCAGGCCCGCACCAGCCGCAGCCAGTCGTCGACCGTGCCGCCGCCCTCGCCGAGCCGCGCGGAGAGCCGCTCCACCATGCCGCGAACCATGTCCGCGCGCTGCTCCGGCGTCATGTCCTGCGCCGCCGCAACCGCTGCCGCATCCGGACCCGGCGCGACACGGCCGATGGCGGCGCGCACGGTCGGCAGCCAGGCGGCGTCCGCCGGCGCGCCCACGGCAAGCGCGGTCCAGATGGTCGACGCCTCGTCCCGGCGGCCGTCCTGCTCGGCGGCGAGGCCGAGATAATAGCGCGCCTTCACCGCCCCGGCGTCGAGCGCCACCGCGCGCGCGAAGGCCGCCTTGGCGTCGGCGGTCACCACGCCGCCGCTGGCGGCGGTCAGCGCCTCGCCGAGGCCGCTTTCGCGCTCGGCGCTCGGCCCCAGGCTGGCAATCGCCGCGCGCCAGGCGCCGGCGGCATCCTCGGCACGGCCGAGCCGCAGATAGATCGGCGCCACCACCTCGTGGCCGCGCCCGTCTTCGGGGTGGGATTCCAGCCGCGCCTCGACCCGGCGCAGCAGCACGGCAAGCTCGGCCTGCTGCGGCGCGGCCTCCAGCCGGGCAGCCAGCGGCTGGCCTTCAAGGCCGGGACTGCCGAGCGTCAGATACAGCCCGCCGGCCAGCAGCGGCACGCCGATCAGCGCCAGCACCGCTACCGCACGCCGACGCGCCGTGCGCGCGCTGCCGGCGGCGGCCGGTGCGCGGTCGGCCACGGTGAGCAGCCGGCGGGCGACTTCCAGCCGCGCGGCCTCCGCCTCCACGCCGGCGATGCGGCCGGCGTCGCGGTCGCGGCCGATCTCGGCGAGCTGGTCGCGATAGACCGCGAGGTTCGCCGCGTCGCCGGAAACCGGCTGGGTGGCGGCACCGGCGCGCAACGGCCACAGCACCGCCAGAACGGCGGCCCCGGTCATCAGCGCAAAGGCGGTCCACAGCAACATTCGGCTTCCTCTAAACCTTGAGGTAGCCGACCCGGACGCCCGCGCCAATCACCGAATGGCGCGGATGAATTGCCGGCGCCTCACAGTGCCGCGATCCGGCACACCCGCGCGTCCAAAGGACGCGCGTCAGCCGGCGACCGGCGTCCAGCTTCCGTCCGGGTTGCGGCAGGCGGTGCCGCGGCCGGTTTGCGGCTGGCCGCCAATATAGATGGTGTGGGTGTATTCGCGGCATTGCGGCGAAGGCCCCATCGGATAGACCGGGCCAGCGACGATGGTGCCGTAATTGCCGTTGGCGCCGCGCCAGCTCACCGGCGCGCCGGGCCCGCCATATTCCAGCGCCTGCGCCTCGGCCGCGGCGGCACGGCGGCGGTCGTCGTCGTCCAGCGTGGCGCCGATGGTGCCGCCGACCAGGCCGCCGATCAGCGCACCGACCGCGGCGCCCCCGACATTGCGGCTCGCCACCGCGCCGATGATGCCGCCTGCCACGGCGCCGGTCGCGGCGCCGGTGGTGGTCTTGGGCCCGAGACCACCGTCGCTGGAACAGCCGGCAATGGTGAGGCCTAAAAGGCCGATGGCCGCGAACTTCCACGCGCGCATGCAGGACGCCCTTCTGTGCATTTGAAACCGGCTTGCACAAAGCGGGAGGATTCGGGCGAAAGGTAGGCTCGAACCGCGCCGTTACGCTGCCGGCAGGCGGACGATGCAGCGCAATCCGTCGAACGGCGAGGTAGCGAAGGTCAGCCGCCCGCCATACAGCGCCACAAGTTCGACAACGATCGAGAGGCCGAGCCCGGACCCCGGCTTGGTCTCGTCCAGCCGCCGGCCGCGCTCCAGCACCTCGCTGCGCTGCTCCCGCGTCAGGCCCGGCCCGTCATCGTCGATGGTCAGTTCGAAATAGGCACGCTCGCCGGCCGGCACCGGTTCGGCCGCCGTCACCGTGATCTCCACCAGCGAAAGCGCCCATTTGCAGCCATTATCGACCAGATTGCCGATGATCTCCTCAAGGTCCTGCTTCTCGCCGCGGAAGCGCACGCCCTCGGCGATCTCGGTTTCCACCGCAAGGCCCTTCATGCGGTAGACCTTCTCCATGGTGCGGGCCAGCGCCTCGGCTACCGGGGCGACGTCGACCAGGCTCGCCACCATGGAGACCCGCGCCGCCATGCGCGCGCGGTCCAGATGGTGGGTGACCTGGCTGCGCATGATGCCGACCTGCTCGCGCACCTTGGCGGAGAGCGGATCCTCGCTTCGCGCCGCCTCGTTCTGCAGCACGGCGATCGGCGTCTTCAGGGCGTGGGCGAGGTTGCCCACATGCATGCGGGCGCGCTCCACCACCTCGCGATTGGCGTCGATCAGCGCGTTCATCTCCCCCACCAGCGGCGCCACCTCGGTCGGGAAATCGCCGGCCAGCTTGTCCGTGGTGCCGGCGCGGATGTCGAGCAGGCCGGCGCGCATGCGGTGCAGCGGCCGCAGCCCGAAGCGCACCTGGAACAGCAGCGCGCAGAGAAAGGCGGCGGCGAGCCCGAAAAAGGTCAGGGTCAGCGCCCAGTTGAACGCCGCCACCTCGCTGTCGATCTCGGCAGAATCGGCAGCGACGGAGACCATGTAGCTGCCGTCTTCGCCGAGATCGACCAGGCGCTCGACTAGGCGCAGCCGCTGCCCGGCCGGCCCTTCGACATAGCCCTCGCGCAGGCCGGCGCCATCGGAGGCGACATCGGCATCGCTCAGCAGCGGCAGGTTGCCTTCGGGCAGCGAGCGGGCGGTCTTATAGGCGCGCGCCGGGCCGTCGAGCCGCACGATCTGCCAGTACCAGCCGGACAGCGGGAAATTGAACACCGGGTCGCCCAGCGTTTCCGGCTCCGGCAAGGTGCCGGGAGTGGAGTTGGCGACATCGGCGACGATGGTCTTGAGATAGACATCGAGCCGCCGGTCGAAGGCGCGCTCCACCGCCTCGCGATACACCGAGGACAGCGCCAGGCCGGTCACCGCCAGCACCGCCACCATGACGAGCGTCGCCGACAGGAAAAGCCTGAGCGCGAGCGAGCCGGCGCGCATCGTTCCTCCGCGTTTCCGCTTCCAGGCTCAGCGCTGCGGTTCCGGCGCCACCAGCAGATAGCCGAGGCCGCGCACGGTCTGGATGACGTCGATATCGAGCTTCTTGCGCAGGCGGCCGACGAACACCTCGATGGTGTTGGAATCGCGGTCGAAATCCTGGTCGTAGAGATGCTCCACCAGTTCGGTGCGCGACACCACGCGTCCGGTGTGGTGCATCAGATAGGCCAGCAGCCGGTATTCGTGCGAGGTCAGCTTCACCGCGCGGCCGGAAACGGTGACGCGGCCGGAACGGGTGTCGAGCATCACCGGGCCGCAGGCCAGTTCGCTGGCCGCATGGCCGGCGGCGCGGCGCAGCAGCGCGCGCAGCCGCGCCAGCACTTCTTCCATGTGGAACGGCTTGGCGACGTAATCGTCGGCACCGGCATCGAAGCCCTGCACCTTGTCGCTCCAGCGGTCGCGCGCGGTCAAGATCAGCACCGGCATCTTCTTGCCGCCGCGGCGCCAGGATTCCAGCACCGAGAGCCCGTCCATCTTCGGCAGGCCGATATCCAGCACCACCGCATCATAGGGCTCGTTCTCGCCGAGGTAATGGCCTTCCTCGCCATCATAGGCGCGGTCCACCGCGTAGCCGGCATCCGACAGCGCCTCGAAGATCTGGCGGTTGAGATCGGGATCGTCCTCGACGACGAGCAGGCGCACGCTGGTCCTCCGCATTGGCAACCGTGCCGGCACCGGGCGCGGCAGCGTACCACCATGCCATTGGCCGCGCGCGATGTCAGGCCCGCTCGGTGTCGCGCTCGCGCCAGGCCAGCCAGGTCACGGTGAGGTAGGCGCCGAGCCAGGAGCCTATGGCGGCGAACGCCACATAGATCCAGTCCTTGGTGTAGCTGATCACCGCGAAGGCCGAGAGCATGTACCACAGGCTGCTCCAGTTCGCCGCCGACATCCGGCGCCGCGCCATGATGGAGGCGTTGAACAGCACATAGACGGTGTCGGTGGCGGCGGTGGAGAGAAACACGCCGAGGGCCAGCAGCGGGTCGATGGGCGGAAGCGTCATGGTGGTGTCTCCGGCACGCGGCTACCGCTCGCCGGGCCGCCGCGCCAGCGTTGCCATGACGTTCGTTAACCGGCAAGCGGCACCGCCCCTCACCGCCCCCAGCCGCACAGCGCCTTGCCCACCGCGTTGTGCGCCTTCACCTCGCGGATGGTGGCGTCGGTGTCGGCGCGGGCCCAGCCGATCGGCCGGAATGCGCCGCAGGCCCCCCTAGTTGCGGCGGAAGGCGTCGTCGTCGCGCAGCCGGCGGTCATCAGCGTCGCGCCGATCAGCGCGCAGGCGCGCCTGCGCGGCGCGTTCCACCAGTTCCAGCACATCGCGGTCTCCCCGGGCGAGGTACAAGGCGCGCCCGTCCAGGCGGCCCTTCACATAGGCGCCGCCGAGGCCCGCCAGCGCGGCTAGCATCAGCAGCACGGTCCGGCCCAGCGGGTGGGCTGCCAAAGCGAACACCCCCAGCATCAGGCCCGCGCCTCGGCGCCGGCGCCGCCGGCGGTGCGCCGCCACACCCCGACCAGCGTTAGCGCGACGCCGGCCAGCAGCAGCGCAGCGAACAGCCATTTCAGCATCAGCGAAACATCCGCGAACGGCGCCAGCCGCTCGGCCTGCTCGGCGACGGCGGCACCGACGCCGCCGGTGCCGGCCAGCACGCCGCCGGCGCCTTCCGGCGTGCGGGTCAGCCGCAGCGCGTCGGGCGAGGCCTTGCCGATCTCATCCGGGCCGGGGGCGGTCGGCGGCGGCGGGCCGCCGGCGGTGCGGCTTCGACCTGAACGCTCGGCCGGCGCGCGCGCCATGCGCCGGGCCGCCTCGCGCACCTCCGCCACCCGGCGGGTCCAGCCGGCGCCGAAGCTCGGCCATGTGCGCAGGCGCCGCAGCATGGCGAGCCGCAGATCGCACATGGCTTCGACCACCTCCCCGGCCCGTCCGTCCAGCGCGGCGAGGGTCGCCTCGCCGATCTGCCCGTCGGCGACGACGCCGGCTGCGCGCTGCAGCCACTTGGCCGCCTGGACCGGACCGGAATTCACCGCCGCGTCGAAGGTGGCGTAGTCGACGCCGCCGGGCAGTTCGTCGGCGCGCACGGCGTCCCAATATTGCCGGCGGTAGATGGCTTTCAGTTCGGCCGGAGCGATCTCGCGCACCGGACGGCGCGGGCGGCCCTGCCGATCGCGGTAGCCGTCATAGACCCGCTGGGTCACTCCCTTCATCGTCGCCCCGCCGGGGTCCTTGGGGTGGTCGCTGAATCCGCCCTCATGCACCAGGACGCGCTTCAGCGACGCGTCGAAATTGGACGCGGCCATGTATCTCTCCAGAATGTCGGGTAGCAGCCGGGCGAGGATCGCGTCTGCGATCAGTACATCCGCTGGACCATCAGGCCGAACACCAGCAGATCCTGCGGCAGGTCGTCGGCGGCGTCGGTCGCCACCCGTGTGAGCCGGAGAGCGAGAGGCCTTTGGCTCGGCGTCCCGCGATCCCAGACGGTCGAGAGCGTGGTTCTGTTTGCCGTAGTGCTCATGTTGACGGCGACGTTGCCGCTGCCGCTCCCGGTCCAGGTGCCGATAGTCTGTGAGCCCCCCGTCGCCGGGGCGCTCGAAGCGTACTGAAACGCCAGCGCCAGCAGCGCTGTGCGGTCATCTGCGGTCGGCGCGGTTGCCGTCGAACAGAAGACATCGACGTTGACGCAGCGCCAGTCGCTGGGCCAGTCGGCGATACAGCTTATTTCCTCCGCCGCGCTGGCGTCGAAAGCCCAACACGGCATGCCGTGCTGGATCGCGAGAGCCGGCGAGCCGGTCAGCGCCAGGAACTGCGTCGCCGGCACCCATACGCGCGACAGGCGCCCCTCCGATTGCGGAGGCGCCACGATGCCGCCCTTGGGGCCGATGGCGCCCCATGCGACGTCGGCCCAGAGCTGGGAGCCCGCGGCATTCGGGTGCAGGCCGTCGGTGAGAAGATCGGCGTTGTAGTCGCCATAGGCCCGGAAGGCGTCGTTGACGTTCGCGACCGGCAGCCCTTCCGCCATGGCGTACTCGAAATTGGCCCGTTGCCGCACTTGGTCGGGGGCGTAGTCGCTCGACAGCGTCACGCCCGTGGTGATCGTGGCGCGCGGGTTCTGCAGCGTCATGACGAGCGCCGCGTCGGGCATCCTCGCCGCCAACGCCATCACGCCCTGATGGGTGATGGCGCGGTAGTTCGTCAGGTCCTGCGGCGAGTTGTGGCCGTAGCTGTAGATGATGAGGTCCGGCGTGATGCCGCTGATGACTGTCGGGGCGTTGTCACGCACGTAGGCGATGACTTGGCCGGATACGCTGCAATTGTACACACGGATGTTGCGGCTTCCGCTGCCGGTCTGCACCGTGACGACGCTGCCGCCGGGGTAGGTCTTGGTGGCGTCGTCCCAAGGGTGACGGTAGACCGAGTGCGTCGGCCATTGCGCGGCGATCTTGTCGCACAGCCGCTGCACCCAGCGCGCCGGGCTGCTCTCGACACCGGTGCTGTCGCCGACGACGAGCACGATGGTGTCGACGACCTGCTCTTCGACCTTGCGGTGCCACGTTGCAAGCCGCGGCGAAGTGAGCATCTCGCCGACCGGCTGGCGGCCCCACGTGCCGTCCGCGGCGTGGCCGATGGCATGGCTGAGGACCCGGAGCGGCCCCTGGTCGATTTCCCCGCTCATCCGTCGATCTTTCCTGTGAGGTTCACATAAATGCCGGCGTCCGTGAGACCGCGCAGCCGCTCGGTACTGCCGTCTTCGCGCATGCCGCGCAGGTTGAGGTAGCCGGGCGGCGGCGCGGAAGCCGGCGCACCACGGATATGCGTCAGCCCAAGGCCGACGCCGAGGGAGAGAGCCATGGGTGTGTCCCGAGTTCAGATGAAGGAGACGATGAAGGTCGCGGTGGTGCCGGTGCTTTTCACCTTGCGAACCCGTATGGGCAGGATCGCGCCGTCCGGCACGGCCTTGAACACCACGTCGTTGCCGGCCGCGGTCACCACGGCGACGTCGCCGGAGCCGCCCACATAAAGCGCGCGGGAGGCGATGATGGCACTGTCGGACGGAGTCACGGGAAAGGCGTCGGAAGCCGGATCGGAAAGGCTTCGGATCGGCGAAGCAAGGTCGAAGTCGCTCATGGGAGTGCTCTCGCGATGTGACGAAACGTCAGGCCGCGCGAGCATGTTCGACTATCGTATTAAGTGCAATATTTTATTAATAAACTTTTAGGTTGCAGACACGAATGTCTCACTTCGCCGACATCAGCATCTTCATATAGGCGGTGTCCTGTCCGCCCTTGTCGCGCGGCTCCAGCCGCAGCGGGTAGCCGCCCCACCACCAGCGGCCGCCGCCCCAGGCCGCCCAGCCGAGCCACACCGACTTGTTCTTCGAGATCACCTCGAGCATCGCCGGCAGTTCGATGGCGCATTGTTCCTGGCCGAGCAGATTGGGATCGCCGACGCCGAATTCGCCGAGAAAGCCGCGGCGGCCGGGCTTGGCCTTCAGCCAGGCGGTGAAGGACAGCAGCCGCGTCGAGCCGGCGCCGGGCGTGCAGGTGCCCTTGGTGCCGGAGCTGTCGCCGTCGAGATACTGGTGCGCCTCGAAGGCGAAGTTGTTGGCGAGGTCCTTGAAGCCGTCGAACGCCTCGGCATTGCCGCTGCTGTTCCAGGAATGCGCCCCGCTCCATTTGGTGCCCGGCACCAGGATCAGGTTGCGCGCGCCGCGGGCCCGGATCGCATAGGTGCAGCCCTGCGCCAGCGCGGCCCATTGCGCGGCGGGGAAATCATAGGGCTCGTTCATCAGCCCGAACCACACCAGGGCATTGCCCTTGTAGCGGTCGGCGAGCTTCACCCACAGGTCGTTGAAGGCTTCGGCCGGCAGCGCGTCGCTGCCGATGCGGGTCTTGACGCCGTTGACCTGCCGGTAGCCGTAATTGTGCACATCGAGCACGCACACCATGCGCCGGCTGGTGATGCGGGTCACCAGGGCGTCGAGCTGGTCCATGTCGCCGGAACCGTCGCCATGCAGGTCGAGCGGGCCCATCGGGTCGTGCTGCACCCGCTCCCACAGAAACGGTATTCGCAGCAGATTGAAGCCGCGCTCGCGGTAATAGTCGATATTGGCGTCGTTGGGATAGACATAGTCGTGGTTCACCCGGCCCGGCGGCTTGCCGAATTCGGCGCCGGAAACGTTCACCCCGCGGTAGAAGGCCGTCGCGGCCTCGGCGGTGGCCGCTGCGGCCGGCGCGGGCGCGAGCCCGGCCGCCAAGGTCGCGGCCGGCACGATATCCCGCAGCGCCGGGCGCTCCGGGTCGGTTTCGGCTGAACTCATCGTCCGACCTCGTAATGGCGGGCTATCGGGGTTGGTTAGCATGCCCGGTGCAGCGCCGCCATGCCGGCCGGGTGCGTCTCATTCCACCGAATGCAGCACCAGGCCGGCGGTGGTGCCGGTCGCCAGAACGCGGCGCACCATGAATTCCAGCACGCTGGCCTGGCCCACCGCAACCGGCAGCGTCAGCGGCACGCCGTCCTCGGCCTGCACCGGCAGCACGCTCACCTGTGCACTGGCGAGGCTGGTCGGCGCAAAGACGCGCAGCCGGGCATAGCGCGGCAGATCGGTGGTATCGCTCGGCACCACCGGCGCACCGGAACGGCCGAGGCCGACCGGCGAAATGGCGAAGCCGTGCCAGGGGTCCTTGGCGGAATCGTAGGGCATCTCACACTCCTTTGATGTTGCCGGTCAGCTTGCCGGCGCGGCGAAGGCGAGCAGATACAGCACCAGCCGCACCCGCCCGCCGGTGAAGGCGCCGCCCACCGCGCCCACCGTCACCGGCGTATCGGCATAGAAGGCCTGCGGTCCGATGACGCCGATATTGCTGGAGCCGGCGGCGATGCCGAGCCCGCCGCCGAACTTCGCCGCATCGCCGGCAATGCCGACCTGATAGGCCCCGGCGCCGGTCACGGGGTCCAGCGTGCGGCTGGCGACGCCGAGGCAGATCGCCCGGTCCGGGATCACCAGCCCGGTCGTCACCGAACTGCCCGCCAGCACCGCCTCCGCCTCCACCGCCCGCACCGCGACCGCTCCGCCCGCGGGACCGGCGGCGAGCGCATCGCTCCAGCCGGCGCCGTCATGGCCCAGCGTCAACCGCTCCGCCGCGACATAGGCGCGCCAGCCGGCGCGGGCGGCGAGGAACTGCCAGGCGCTGCCGTCGTGAAAGGCGATGGCCCCGTCCTGTCCGAGCCACGCGCCCGTCGCCCCGCTCGCGACCAGATGCCGGTCGCCTGCCGCCGGGCTGCCCGGCGGCGCGGTGCGGTCGCGGTCGAGCACCGCGAGCTGGGTCAGCGCGTCGAGCCGCAGCAGCGCCTCGTTGTGCGTCACATGCTTCTGCGCCTGCGCCGCTGCCAGCAGCGGCAGAGCGAGCTGCGGCGTTTCGATATCGGGCATGGGAACTCCGGGGGATTGCTTTCTAGAAGGCGTCGTCCTCCCGGACGGCCGCAGGCCGAGCCGGGATGACCGCTTGGGGAGTCTTTTTCAGAAAACCGTCAGCACCGCCGCCAGCGGCTGCCCGGCGCCGATCGTCGCGGAAAGCTGGGCGATGCGGACGGACAGCGTCGCCTGCGGCCCGCCGAAATCGGCGGCCTCGTCGGCGTTCGCATAGAGCCAGCCCGGCCCCGGCACCTCGACGGTTCGCACTGCCGAAATACCGTCGAAAATCTCCAGCCGGTAAGCCTCCCGCTCCTCGCCGAGCGGGATGTCGACCGCCTCCCAGCCGTCGGCATTCACCCGCGCCCGGCGGATCCAACGCAGCGCCACGCCGTCCGGCCCGCGCCGCGCCTGCGCCCGCACCGGCGCCAGCGGCGTCAAGGCGAGGCCGGAGACGGTGCCGGCGATCTCCGTCACATCCGGGTCGCCATGGTCGCGGTCGGCGCGGCCGGTGCGCAGCATCAGCGGCCGGCCAAGCAGATCGATGCCCTGCGCCGCCACCGCGAGGTTTCGGTCGAGCCGCACCACCCTTGTGCCGGCCGGCCAAGTCAGGTCGGCGAAGCGCTCGGTGCCGAGCTGGCCGCGCAGCAGGCCTTCAAGCCGCCAGCTCAGCGGGCCGATCAGCTCGGCCTCGGTGAACTGCAGCACTTCGACACCGCCGTCCGGCGCGATCAGCGCGAGCCCGTTGGCGCCATCGAGCACCGCCGCCTCGCTGGCGGCCGCGAGCAGGCCGCCATGCAGCTTCACCTCCAGCCTCGCGCCGCGGTCGAAGCGCCACACCGGCGCCGGGCCGAGCGCATTCAGCGTCTCGCCGATCACCGCGGGCGCGGCCAGCGTGCCGATGCGCTCGAAACTCGCCCCGTCCACCGCCCGCCATACCGCGAGCGCACCCGGCCAGGGCGAGGCAAAAGCGGCGAGATAGGCGAGGCGCGCCGGCTCGGTGGCATCGAGCGCCGGCAGCGCGAGCAGCAGCGCTTCCGGCGGCCCATAGGCCGGCGGCAGGCCCACCTGGCCCCCGCGCGGCGCGCGGGCCGCCACGGTGAAGACGTTCGGGTCGATGCTGCGGGCGGAAACCTCACGCCGCTCGGTATCCTCGATGGCGAGGATCTCGATCAGCTCGGTGCGCCCGTCGCGATTGAGGGTCACCACGTCGCCGGGCTCGAGGGCAAGCCGCGAGGGGGCCAGGGCGAAGCTCAGCGTGTCGCGCGCCGCCCAGGCATCCTGCAGCCAAGTCTCGGCGGCAGCTTCCGCCACCGCGTCGCAGGTCACCATGGCGAGTTCGCTGCCGGCCTCGATGCGGGCGGCGCCCACCAGCCGGCGCGACGCAGCGGCGGCGCGGCGATAATCCGCCATGGAATCCAGAAACCCGATGCTTACCTGCCGCGGCAGCTCGCTCTCCGCCCCGCGCACCCGGCGCAGCTCGGCGGCCTCCTCGCGCCGCAGCAGGTCGTCGTCGGTCAGGATCGCCACCGGCCGGCCGCCGCGCATGCGCAAGGTCAGCGCCGCGTCCTGTTCGGCGAGGTCGAAGGCGAAGGCCCGCGCCAACGGCTCCAGCGCGGCGCGCGCGCTCATCGGCCGGTCCACCACATAGCCATCGATGACGCCGCGCAGGCCGGCCGTATTCACGCCCGCAATGCCGAAATCGGCGCACAGCGTGGCCGCCAGTTCGGCCAGCGGCGCGCTGCCCAGGCGCCCGGTGAGCCAGTGGCCGGTCTCCCAGTTCGCCCCATCCGCCCACACCTGCGCGGCGATGGGAAAGGCCGGGAACGGCCGGGCGTCCCAGCTCCACAGATGAATGGCGCCGACATCCACCATGCGCCGGCCCGGCAGGCCGGCGGCCGGCGGGTTGACCGCGTCGGTGGCGAAGGCGTCCAGCGTCGCCTCCAGGTGCCGGCGCTGCATCAGGTCGTCGCGCCGGCGGTTGGAGAACGGCGGAAAGCCGGTCTCGGAGGATTTCGGGTCCGGGAAGCTGGAGGGCCGGTTGGCGCCCTTGTCCACCGCCGCGCAGCCCACCTCCATCAGCCGAACCGGCTTGGCGCCCGGCACCCAGGCGGTCGGCTCGCTGAGGCGCACGCCGCCGGCGCGCTCATGGTGCGCATGGCTCCACCAAGCCGCCAGGTCCTTGGGGCGATACACCCAGGGCTCACTATAGGCGCCGTCCGTGATCGGCAGGCGGGTCTGCGCGGCGCGGGCGGCGTCATCGGCATAATACCAGTCGAACCCCTCGCCGCCGCGCACATTGTCGGTGAGATAGGCCGGGTCGTAGATGGTCGGCGCGGCCGCGGCGTCGAGATGGCCGTCGCCATCGCGCCAATCGGCGATCGGCGGATACCAGTCGATGCCGACGAAATCGATCGCGGGCGAGGCCCACAGCGGATCAAGCGGAAAGCGCAGCTCGCTGCCGTCCGGCGCCACGGCATGGGCGCCATATTCGGTCCAGTCGGCGGCGTAGGACACCAGCGTGCCCGCGCCGACGATGGACTTCACATCCGCCGCCAGCGCCGCCAGCGCGGCCGCGGCGGGATAGACGCCCGGCCCCGAGCGCACCCGCGTCAGCGCCGCCATCTCGGAGCCGATCAGCAGCGCATCCACCCCTCCGGCGAGGCTCGCCAGCTTTGCGTAGTGCAGCACCATGCGGCGCAGCGTCCACTCGGCCGGGCCGGAATAGCTCACCATGGTGCCCGCGGCATGAAAATCGCCCGGCGCCGCCGTGCCGAACAGCGCGGCCACCTGCGCGCCCGCCGCCGCGGTGCCGTCCGGCGAGCCGGACTGTCCGGGTGCGGGGTGGCAGGTGATGCGCCCGCGCCAGGGATAGGCCGCCTGCTCGGAGCCGCCCCACGGGTCCGGCAGGGCGTTGCCGGGCGGCACGTCCATCATCAGGAAGGGATAGAGCGTCACCTCCAGCCCGCGCGCCTTCAGCGCCAGGATGGCCCGGCGCACCGATTCGTCGGAGGGCGTGCCGCCATAGGCCGGCCTTCCCTCGCTCAGGCTCACCAGATGCGCCCCCGCCCGCCCGACCCCGGCGGCCGACCAGTCGGCGGCGGTGCCGGCCGCCAGCGTGCCCTTGGTCGCCCGGTCGACGCCGGGGCGCACCTGGCAGGCCCCTGCCCGCAGGTCGGTACCGAACCACGACACCACCAGCGCCACCCTGGTCAGCGCCGGGCAGACGCTGAGGAGATGGTCGAGCGCCGCCTCGACATTGCTGTCGGCCAGCGTGGTGTGGCGGTTCTCCGCGGCGTAGCTGCCCGGCCCCTCGACCCGCTTGAGCTCGCGGGTGTCGTAGCCGAACTCGGTGGCGCCGGGGATCAGCGTCACCGCCGTGACGCGCTTCTCCAGTTCGCCGACGGCGCGCTCCACCTCGACCATGAGCTGCGGCAGCCGGTTGCCGAAATCCGCCAGCGGCAGCCGTTCGAACACGATGTAGGCGAGGCCGCGATAGGCCGGGGCGCGCTCGGTGCCCTGCCGGGCGGCGATCAGCGGGTCCGGCAGTTGCTCCTCGCCGCCGAGATAGGTCCGCACGGACAGGCCTTGCAGATCGAGCAGCTTGCCGTCCGCCCACACGCGGGCGATCCGGCTCACCGGCCCCTCGCACAGGCCCACGGCGAAATTGCCGAAATAGCTGTAGGTGGTCACGGTGGACGACGGCGCCAGCGCGCCGCCCTTGCCGCCGAAACTCTGGGTCTGGGTGGAGACCACCTCCTCGAACTCGGTGGCCCAGATCACTTGGCCGGACAGCCGCGCCCTGCCATACAGCCGGGCGATCGGCGCGCCCTCGGTGGAGGACATCACGTCGAGATCGGTGAGGCGCGGCCCCACGGTGCGGCGCGGGGAGGAAAACAGCGCCTGGTCGATGATCGCCCCGCCCAGCGCGCCGATCACCCGCCCCGCAATCGCCCCCGCCGGCCCGAGCAGCGCACCGCCAAGCGCACCACCGGTCGCGCTGAGGAGGAGTGTGGCCATGGGGGTTCTCCAAAGTTAAGCGATCTCGGACCTTGTAGCCCTCTCCCGCGTGCGGGGGAGGGTTGGGTGGGGGAAGGCTCGACGCCCGCCGCCTCGTTGACGGAAACCCGTGCGCTCTACGCCCGGCGCCCCCTCCCCGCCTTCCCCCGCACGCGGGAGAGGGAGAAGAAGGGCCCGGCGGCCCGCACGACCGCCCCTCACGCCCCCGGAAACGCGAAGGTGAATGCCAGCCGCCGCTGCCACCACGGGGCGAAATGCACCTCGGCGACGGCGATGCCGTCATGGGCGTGCACCATCCGTCCCGGCTCGACCAGGATGGCGGCGTGCTTGGCCGGCAGGTGGGCGCGCCAGCGGAACAGCAGCACGTCGCCGGGGCGCACCGCCTCGGCCGGCACCGGCACGAGATGCCGCGCGCCGGCCGCGACGAGCTGTTCGGCGCGGCTGGCCTCGGCCCAGTCCGGCGCATAGTGCGGCAGCGGCTCCGGCTCGGTGCCGCGCACCGCCCGCCACACCCCGCGCACTAGGCCGAGGCAGTCCACCCCGGCGCCTTTGCAGGAGGCGCGGTGCAGATAGGGCGTGCCGATCCAGGCCCGCGCCTCTGCTATGATCCGCGCACGCATCGCTTCCCCATCCATCGCTCAGCCTCCCGGCACCGCCACCCGCACCACGAAATCATTGCCGGGCATGTGCGGAAAGCCGCGGAAGTTCAGCGTGTTGGCAAAGCGCTCGCGGCAGGAGGCAAAGCGCTTGTCGCAGCCCGCGGTCACCATGAAGGCATCGCCCGCCGCCATAAGCTCGGGCGGGCGCTGCCACAGCTCCAGCCGCACCGTGCCGGCCTCCACCCGGTGCGCCTTCACCTCCACCGCCCAGCCGGAATTGGCCCCAGTGGTGAAGGCGATGCGGCCGCGGGTGAAGTGCTCGGCATCGAAGCCGTCCAGCCCGGCCGCCACCAGCACGCTGGAGCCCTCCACCGCCGCCGCCGTGCCCGCGGCACGGAACGCCGGGTCGGCGAGATCGATGCCGCAGCGTGCATCGCCGAGGTCCGCGGCGCAGCTCGCGCCGAACAGCCGGCCGCGGGTTTCCGCCATGGCATCGGCCGGCGCGCGCAATTCGGCGGCGAAGGCCCCGCCCTCGCGCCGCACCTCGCCCAGCCGGAAGCGCCGCAGCCGCACAAAGACCTCCGGCGCCTGCCAGTCGGCCAGCAACAGCTCGGCTGCCGCGCCGTCGAAGCGGCCGGCGGTGAGGTCGGCCTCCTCCAGCACGTCGGCGGCCAGCGCGGCGGAAAGCTCGCTGCCGTCGACCGCAAAGCCCAGCGAAGAGGCGTTCTCCGCCCCCGCCACGCCCCCGGCGGCACGGAACAGCGTGCCGTCGACGGTGAGATCGCGGTCATGGTCGGTCAGGCCCAGCACCACGCCGTCGCTGCGGCTGATGCGCCAGCAGCGGGCCAGCGTGGTCACGCCGGAGGCGAGCGCGGCGGCCAGCGGGGCGGGCAGCGTCCTCACGGGCGGACCTCCAGAAGCGGGATGCGCGGAATCTCCCCCGCCTCGAAGGCGGTGAGATTCACCTCCAGAAAATCGGTGTCGAAGCGCACCGGCACGTCGAAGCGGAAGCCGGCGGTCACCGCCGCGCCCGCCGCCGGCACATGGCCCGGCCGGAACGTCACCAGTCCGGTCGCGGCATCGAGGTCGAAGGCGGTGCCCTCGGCCACCTCGATGCCGGCCACCGCCACGCGGACGGAGCCCGCCACCGGCTTCTCGATCGGCCGCACATAGGGCGCATAGCCGGCGCCGTAGGTCTTGGCCAGCGCGAACGCCGTCCGCACGCCGTCGCCGGCGCCGAGGCTCTGGTCGAGCGGGCCGGGCGCCGCCCCCGGCGCGGCGGAGCTATGGTCCAGCCGGTCGCGCCAGCGAAAACCGTGCAGCCGGCCGCGCCGCTCCTCGAAAAAGGCGACCACCGCGG
>JBGGNI010000210.1:0-12389 GCA_041287585.1 Xanthobacteraceae bacterium | reverse complement strand
CCGTATTCGCGCAGATTGCTCTTGAGGAAGCCGGCATGCTTGGCCGTCTCGCTGAGAGCCACGGTCTTGTCGCTCATGGCTGTTTCTCTCCCCTGCGCATGATGGAGCGCATGATTTTTTCCTGGGTCGCCTCCTCGCGCGAGAACTCGCCGACGAAGGCGCCTTCGTTCATCACGCAGATGCGGTCGCAGATGCCGAGCAGTTCGGGCATCTCCGAGGAGATGACCACCACGCCCCGGCCGGCATCGGCCAGCTCGTTTATGATGCAGTAGATCTCATATTTCGCGCCGATGTCGATGCCGCGCGTCGGCTCGTCCAGGATCAAGATCTGCGGATCGGTGAACAGCCATTTGGACAGCACCACCTTCTGCTGGTTGCCGCCCGAAAGCTTCGCGGTTTCCTGATAGACATCGGAGCAGCGGATGCGCATGCGGGTGCGATAGTCGCTGGCGACCTTCAGTTCCTTGATGTCGTCAATGACATGGTTGGAGGCGATGCCCTCCAGATTGGCCAGCGTGACGTTCTTGCGGATGTCCTCGGCCAGCAGCAGGCCGAGATGCTTGCGATCCTCGGTGACATAAGCGAGCCCGGCGTCGATGGCCCGCCCGACGGTGGACAGGTCGACATCCTTGCCGGCGAGCCGGGCGCGGCCGCTGATCTTTTGCCCGTAGGAGCGGCCGAACACGCTCATGGCGAATTCGGTGCGCCCCGCCCCCATCAGCCCGGCAATGCCGACGATCTCGCCGCGCTTCACATGGAAGTCGATATTGCGGATCATCTGCCGGTCGGCGTGCTGGGGGTGGTAGACCGACCAGTTCTCCACCGAGAATATGGTCTCGCCGATGGCGGGCCCGTCCGGCTTGGGCTCGCGCTTGGGGTAGCGGTGCTCCAGGTCGCGGTCCACCATCTTGCGGATGATGCGGTCTTCCTCCACCACGCCGCCGCGGCAGTCCATGGTGTCGACGGTGCGCCCGTCGCGCAGCACGGTGATGCGGTCGGCGACGCGGGAGACCTCGTTCAGCTTGTGCGAGATCAGGATCGAGGCAATGCCGTGGCTGCGGAATTCGATCAGCAGGTCGAGCAGCGCGTCGCTGTCCTTCTCGTTCAGGCTGGCGGTCGGCTCGTCCAGGATGAGCAGGCGCACCTTCTTGGAAAGCGCCTTGGCGATTTCCACCATCTGCTGCTTGCCGACGCCGATATTGGTGATGAGCGTATCCGGCGCCTCGCTCAGCCCCACCTTGGCGAGCAGCTCCCGGGTGCGGGCGTGCACCGCGCCGCGGTCGATGATGCCGAAGCGCGACGGCGGATTGGCTAGGAATATGTTTTCCGCGATCGACATCAGCGGAATCAGCGCCAGTTCCTGGTGGATGATGATAATGCCGAGCGCCTCGGAATCATTAATGTCGCGGAAGCGGCGCTCGTCGCCGTCATAGAGGATGGCGCCTTCATAGGAGCCGTGCGGATAGACCCCGCTTAGCACCTTCATCAGCGTCGACTTGCCGGCGCCGTTCTCGCCGACCAGCGCGTGAATCTCGCCGGCTTCGACGGTGAAGTTCACGTCGCTCAGCGCCTTCACCCCGGTGAAGTTCTTGCTGATGCCGCGCATTTCGAGGATGGCGTTCATGGTCGCTCCGTGTCGAAGGCCGGCGGCCGCGCGGCGAGCGCGCGACCGCTTTTTCAGGCTCTGCCGATCAGTTGACCTGCGCCTTCTTGTAGTAGCCGCTGCCGACCAGGATCTCTTCCCAGTTGGACTTGTCGACCACGACCGGCTTCAGCAGATAGGACGGCACGACCTTGACGCCGTTATTGTAGGTCTTGGTGTCGTTCACCGTAACCGGCTTGCCGGAGAGCGAGGCGTCGACCATGTCGGCGGTCACCTTGGCAAGTTCGCGGGTGTCCTTGAAGATCGAGGAATACTGCTCGCCCGCCAGCATCGACTTCACCGAGGGCACCTCGGCGTCCTGGCCGGTGACGATCGGCATCTTCATGCCGCCCGAGCCGTAGCCGACGCCCTTGACCGACGACAGGATGCCGATGGACAGCCCGTCATAGGGCGAGAGCACGCCGTCGAGCTTCTTGTCGGTGTAGTAGGCGCTGAGCAGATTATCCATGCGGGCCTGGGCGGTGGCGCCGTCCCAGCGCAGGGTGGACACCTTGTCCATGCCCATCTGGCCGCTCACCACCTTCAGCGTGCCGCTGTCGATCAGCGGCTTCAGCACCGACATGGCGCCGTCATAGAAGAAATAGGCGTTGTTGTCGTCCGGCGAACCGCCGAACAGCTCGATGTTGAACGGCCCCTTCTTCTCCGGGTAGCCGAGGCCCTTGAGCAGCGACTGCGCCTGCAGCACGCCGACCTGGAAATTGTCGAACGTCGCGTAGTAGTCGACATTCGGCGTCTCGCGGATCAGCCGGTCATAGGCGATGACCTTGATGCCCTTGGCGTTGGCCTGCTTGAGCACGTCCGACAGCGTGGTGCCGTCGATGGAGGCGATCACCAGCACCTTGGCGCCCTTGGTCACCATGTTCTCGATCTGCGAGAGCTGGTTGGGGATGTCGTCCTCGGCATATTGCAGGTCGGTGGTGTAGCCGCGCTCCTTGAGCACCTTCACCATATTGTCGCCGTCGGCGATCCAGCGTGCCGAAGCCTTGGTCGGCATGGCGATGCCCACGGTGCCCTTGCCCTGGGCGAAGGCGGGGCCGGCGAAGGCGATCGCACTGAGCGCAATGGCCGACAAGGCGGTCTTGACGAAATGCATGTTTCTCTCCCGTTATGGTCAATCGCTATGGCGCGTTTTTCGCGGCCGTATTGTTGGCGCGGCGGCAGGGCCGCGCATGTCGTCAGGTCCGCGTCACCCCGTGGCGCGCGGAAATTCGCTCGTTCCCCCCAGCGCCGCGTCATAGGCGCCGACCGCGGCCCGTGCCCGGACGGCGACCTCGGCAGCGGTCAGCCCCGGCTTGTAGAGGCTGGAGCCGAGCCCGAAGGTGCGCACGCCCGCGGCCGCATAGGCGGCGAAGTCCTTGTCGGACACCCCGCCCACCGCGGCCAACTCGATATCGGGCGGCAGCACGGCGCTCATCGCCTGGATCACCGCCGGGCCGAGCAATTGCGCGGGAAAGAATTTCAGCCCCGAAGCGCCGGCCTTGATGGCGCGGAACGCCTCGGTCGGCGTCAGCACGCCGGGCATGGTGACCATGCCGTAGCCGGCGGCCTTGGCGATCACCTCGGGGTCGGCGTTCGGCGCCACCATCAGCCGCCCGCCGGCCTCACGCAGCCGGTCCACTTCCGCCACATCCAGCACCGTGCCGGCGCCGATCAGCACGCCGGCCGGGGCGAGCCGCACCGCCGAGGCGATGGAGCGGAACGCGTCCGGCGAATTGAGCGGAATCTCGATGGCCTCGAAGCCTTCCTCGATCAGGGCGGCGACGACGGCATCCGACTCGCTCGGCCGGATGCCGCGCAATATGGCGACCAGCGAGCGGCGCAAGGCCGGCCAGGGCGTGCGGACGGGGGTGCTCATCGCGTGGCTCCTTCGTGCAGGAAGGCGGCGGCCGCCGCCGCTGCCAGGCCGCGGCGCACGCAGCGCTCCGCGTCGTGGAGGGTGACATTCCGCGCCCCGGAAAGGTCGAGCGCCCGCCCGTACAGCGCCGCCGCCGGGCCG
Organism: Xanthobacteraceae bacterium; assembly: GCA_041287585.1. Lineage (GTDB taxonomy): Bacteria > Pseudomonadota > Alphaproteobacteria > Rhizobiales > Xanthobacteraceae > Ancylobacter. The sequence continues at coordinate 8,730 of JBGGNI010000210.1, read as the reverse complement.
GAGGCCACCAGCGCCGTGCCATCGAGCGGACCCTCACGAGCGGCGCCGGCAAGCTCCAGCCCGATCAGCAGGCCGGAAAGGCGGGCGAGCGTGTCCGCAGCCGGGGTTCCGGCGAGCAGCCAGCCCGCACGCAGCGCGAACACATGGTTGCCGAAACGGGCGGGGGATTCGAGCGCGTCCGCCACCGCGCCTGCAAAGGCCGCGCTCTGCGGGTCCACCGCCTCCGCCCCGGCCAGCGCCGGGGCCAGCGTCGGCGCGCCACGCAGAAGCTGGAACAGCTCGCCGGTGGCGAACGTCGAAAAGCCGGTGACCTCGCCATCGGCGAGGCCGACCCATTTCGAATGGGTGCCGGGCAGGCAGGCGCGCCGCAGCCCCGGCTCCAGGCCGAGCAATTGCGTCTCCTCGCCGCGCATGACGTCCGGCGCCGCCGGCGGGCGCTGGGCGATGCCGGGCAGGATGCGCACGGTGCGACGCGTGGAGGGCACGCTGGTCGCCTGCGCCGCCAGCCGCTCTAGCCGCACAGGCGCGTCGAGATAGGCCGCCTCCACCCAGCCGGCGCGCGAGCCGACCATGCCGCACATCATCACCGGCACGCCGTCCGGGACACCGAGCGCGGCCAGATGTGCCTCAAGCACCGCCTCGAAGCCGATGCCGGCGGCCGCCACCGCGCCCTCATGGCTGCGCCGTTCGCCCAGCACCGCACCGTCCGCCGCCAGCGTCCACAGCCGGAAGCTCGACGTGCCCCAATCGACGGCGACATAAGCGGGGGTGCGGTCCATGGTCAGGATGCCATCCGCACGCGCGGCTCGGGCCGGCCGCGGGCGCCGACATCAAGCAGGAAGGTGCAACCCTGCGGCGCGCCGTCATCGAGCCCGTGCGCGGCCGAGGTGACCAGCAGCCGGTCGTAGCCGCGCCCGACAAAGGCCGGGCAGGTCGGCCGGCGCGCCGGCAGCGCGATGGTGCGCACGCGCGCGCCCTCCGGGGTGTAGACGTCGAGGCAGGCGCCGTCCCAGCGGGCGTTCCAGATCAGGCCCTGCGCATCCACCACCGCGCCGTCCAGCCCGCCCTCGCCGCCGCGATGGTCATACAGCATCGCCGGCTCGCCCAGCGGCAGGCCGGTGAGCGGATCCACCGCCACCCGGCACAGCATCGCCGTGCTCGTGTCGGTGAAATAGGCGGTGGCACCGTCCGGCGAGAAGCAGATGGCGTTCGGGATGCTGATGCCGCCATAGAGCCGGCGCAGCGTGCCCTCGAAGAAATGATAGATCGCGCCGGCGCCAGGCTCGGCCTCGCGGCCCATGGTGCCGATCCAAAGCGCGCCGCACGGGTGCACCCGGCCGTCATTGGAGCGGTTGGCGGCGTTGTCCGCCTCCAGCGGCGTGTGCAGCGTCAGCCGGCCGCCCGCCAGCTCGCGGACATACAGCCCGTCGTCGGCGGCGATCAGCTGGTGCGCATCGTCGATGAAGCAGAGCGCGCTGCCCATAACGGGCAGAGCGTGGCTCTCCACCTCGCCCGTGCCGATGTGGGCGCGAAACAGCCGGCGTTCGAGAATGTCGAACCACCAGGCGCCGTCGCTTGCCGCATCATAGGTCGACCCCTCGCCCAGCCGGCAGGCATGGGCGCTGAGGATCGAGACGGCGACATCGGCCACGTCCGTGCTCCCGGCTCAGTGGTTGTCGCGCGGCAGGCCGCGGGTCTGGGCGATGCGCTGATACTGCACCGCCGGCTCCAGCACGGCGCCGGTCTCCATCTGGCCGACGATGCCGCGCTGAATCTCCTGCCAGGGCGTCTGGTGCGCCGGATAGCGGTAGCCGCCGTCGGCGGCCAGCGCGGCGCGGCGCTCGGCCAGTTCCTCGTCGCTCAGCAGCATGTTGGCGCCGCCGCGCTTGAGGTCGATGCGGACCCGGTCGCCGGTGCGCAGCAGCGCCAGGCCGCCGCCGGCCGCCGCTTCCGGCGAGGCGTTGAGGATGGAGGGCGAGCCGGAGGTGCCGGACTGGCGCCCATCGCCGACGCACGGCAGCGAGGTGACGCCGGCGCGGATGAGATAGTCCGGCGCCCGCATGTTCACCACTTCCGCCGCGCCGGGATAGCCGATCGGCCCGGCACCGCGCATCACCAATATGGTGGAGGAATCGATGGCGAGATCGGGGTCGTCGATGCGGGCGTGGTAGTCCTCGGGGCCGTCGAACACCACCACCGGGCCCTCGAACGCCTCGGGATCGGCCGGGTTCGACAGATAGCGTTCGCGGAATTCCGGCGAGATCACGCTGGTCTTCATGATGGCGGAGGAGAACAGGTTGCCGCGCAGCACCCGGAAGCCGGCCTTTTCCTTCAGCGGCTTGTCATAGGGGCGGATCACCGCCTCGTTCTCGATCTTCGCGCGCCGGCAATTGTCGCCGATGCTGCGACCGTTGACGGTCTTGGCGTCCTCGGCGATCAGGCCCTGCTGCATGAGCTGGCTGACCACCGCCGGCACGCCGCCGGCATGGTAGTAATCCTCGCCGAGATATTCGCCGGCGGGCTGGAGATTGACCAGAAGCGGGATGTCCTCGCCATAGGTCTGCCAGTCGTCGATGGACAGCTCGACGCCGACATGGCGGGCCAGCGCATTGAGGTGGATCGGCGCATTGGTGGAGCCGCCGATGGCCGAATTCACCCGGATGGCGTTGAGGAAGGCATCGCGGGTGAGGATGTCGGACGGCTTGAGGTCCTCGCGCACCATGTCGACGATGCGCAGCCCGGTGAGGTAGGAGATTTCCTGCCGGTCGCGATAGGGCGCCGGAATGGCGGCGCTGCCGGGAAGCTGCATGCCCAGCGCCTCGGCCAGCGAGTTCATCGTCGTCGCCGTGCCCATGGTGTTGCAGTAGCCGGTCGACGGCGCCGAGGACGCCACCAGCTTGACGAAGCCCTGATAGTCGATCTCGCCCTTGGCCAGCAGTTCGCGGGCCTTCCACACGATGGTGCCCGAGCCGGTGCGCTCGCCGCGGAACCAGCCGTTCAGCATCGGCCCGACCGAGAGCGCGATGGCCGGAATGTTCACGGTGGCCGCCGCCATCAGGCAGGCCGGCGTGGTCTTGTCGCAGCCGATGGTGAGCACCACGCCGTCGAGCGGATAGCCGTACAGCACCTCGACGAGGCCGAGATAGGCGAGGTTGCGGTCGAGCCCGGCGGTCGGCCGCTTGCCGGTTTCCTGGATCGGGTGCACCGGGAATTCGATGGCGATGCCGCCGGCCTCGCGAATGCCTTCGCGCAGACGCTTCGCCAGTTCCAGATGGTGGCGGTTGCACGGCGACAGGTCCGAGCCGGTCTGGGCGATGCCGATGATCGGCCGGTCGCTCTGCAATTCGTCCTGGCTTAGGCCGAAATTCATGTAGCGCTCCAGATAGAGCGCGGTCATGTCGACATTGCCCGGATTGTCGAACCACGCGCGCGACCGCAGCTTCCGGGCGCCGGCGGCAGATCCGTTGGTGTGGCCGTGCATGGCGGAGTTCCCCGGGTCGATATCTGGTTCAGACGAATGGCGCGACGACGGTGCGCCGGCCGAGCATGAAGGCATCCGCCACATGGGCGAGCGGGGCGAGGTCGACATCCATCGCCCGCTCGCCGATCAGGCGCAGGAAGTGCCGGTAGATGCCGGCATATTCGGCTTCCGGCTCGTCCACCAGCACCGCACCGTCATGGCTGAGGCGGGCGCCGCCGCCGGACAGTACCAGTTCGCCGGCATCGGTCTCGACCCGGATGTCCCAGGTCTGCGGCCCGGTCTGCAGGAAATCGAACTCGGCCCGCACCGGCGTGCCGATCGCATCGGCAAAGTCCAGATCGGCGGCGATCGGGGCGTCGCGGTTGGAGGGAAACGCCAGCGTCGCGGCCGTGAGGAACACCGGCCGCGGCAAGATGCGGGTGAGGATGGACAGCGCATTGATGCCCGGATCGAACACGCCGAGCCCTCCCGGCTGCCAGATCCAGTCCTGGCCGGGATGCCACACCCGCACATCCTCTTTCCACTCGATCCGCACCGAGCGGATGGTGCGCTGGGCCAGAAAAGCCCGCGCCGGCTCCACCGCCGGGGCAAAGCGCGAATGCCAGGTGGCGAACAGAGTGAGCCCGCCGGCGCGCGCGGCGTCGACCAGCGGGCCGATCTCGCTGAGCGTAGCGCCCGGCGGCTTTTCCAGCAGCACATGCTTGCCGGCTTCGAGCGCGGCGGCGGCCTGGGCGCGGCGTACCTGCGGCGGCGTGCACAGCGCCACGGCGTCGATCTCCGGTCCGTCCGCCAGCAATGCGTCCAGCGTCTCGAAATGCGGCACGCCGTCGAGCGCGGCATTGCGGCTGGCCACCGCCGCCACGGCGATGCCGGGCGTGCGAGCAATGGAGGGCAGATGCTGGTCGCGGGCAATCTTGCCGAGACCGACCAAAGCCAGGCGCAGCGTGCTCACGGCCGCAGGCTCCGCGGCAGGCCGGCGACATCGGACGGAAACAGCAACACGGGGCGACCTCCACACCAGCCGGTTACCGTCTCGGAGGCGGTCCCGGCTTATTTGTCTGAGTTATTCTGCAAGCCGTCGAGACTGTCAACTCCCTCCGCGCCGCGCTCTCAGCCCCGCGCCAGACCCTGAATGTCGCTGAGGGCGAGGCCGACCAGCTCGGACATCGCCGTGCGGGCGCGCTCGGGGTTGCGCGCCGCGATGGCGTCGAGCACGGCGCGGTGGTCCGGCAGCGGATCGCGCGGCGGCCGGCTGCCGCGGGATTTGAGATAGGTGGTCCAGCGCACCGCGGCCGCGATGCCGTCGGCCAGCGTGGAGAGCGCTTCATTGCCGGTGGCGCGCAATATGGTCTCGTGGAAAATGCGGTCGGCGCTCTGGCCTTCTTCGGTGGAGAGGGTGTGCCGGGCCATGTCGTCCAGCGCGCGCGCCAGTTGGTCCACCTGCTCGGGGGTGCGCCGCACCGCGGTGAGCGCGGCGGCGGGCGGCTCGATGATCTGGCGCAGTTCGAACAGATCGTCGACGAAGGCCGGATCCGGGCTGCCGGTCTCGAACAGCCAGCGCAGCACGTCCGGATCGAGAAAATGCCAGCTGCCGCGCGCATTGACCCGCGTGCCGGCCTTGGGCCGGCTGCTCACCAGACCCTTCGCCGCCAAAATGCGCACCGCCTCGCGATAGGCGGTGCGCGAAACGTTCAGCCGCTCGCTGAAGGCGATCTCGTTGGCGAGCAGGTCGCCGGGCCGGTAGCCGCCGGTGACGATGGCGACGCCGATATCGTCGGCAATGGACGAGTGCAGGCGCCGAACCCCGCCTGTGGCGGGCGGCCATGCGAATTCGACAGTTTCCGACAACGCCATATCCCCGCGGGCTGGCCGCTCCAAGTGCCGATGGCCGGCGGGCGAGCCTAGTCCGCGTCCGCGCGCTTTGAAAGGCGGCTGTCGGGCGTGCCTCGACTACCCGGCCTGCATCACGGGAAAGGTGAGTTCAACCCAAAGCCCATCCCTGTCGTGAACCACCGTCACGGGCCGCGGACCGGGGGTCGGCGCATCGGCGAAGGCCGCCGCCTCATGCGCCGGATCACCGTCGCCGCGCACGATGCGGCCCTTGGTCCGCGCCTTGAGGTCGGCATAGAGGGCGTCATAGGGCATCTGCCAGCCCTGGCCCGGATTGGTGCGGCCCTTGCCCTGCACCGCGGCGACCGCTTCGACCACCGGTATCGCCGCGGTCAGCCGGGGGCTGGTCATCTTCGCCAGGCCAAGTTCCTTCAGTGTGGCGTTGTGGCTGCCATGGTGCCCGACCTTGTAGAACACCACGCGGCTTAGCAGATCGTCGATCGTCACCGCACTGGCGCCGGCCGCGGGCTTGGCCGGGTAGGTCTGGTCGCGCCAGGACAGCCAGTTGCCGACCTGCGCGTCACCCGGAAACAACAGCACCTGCCCGCCCGGCAGTTCCATCGCCAAAGCCAGGCTGGTGTTGTTGGTGTCGGAATCCATCTTCAGCGCCAGCGATTCGGCCGCACCGGTCCATTCGCCCTCGATCTGCCGGTATTCCTGGCCCTTGAGCCGGTAGAGCGCGTCGAGACCGGCGCGGGGATCGTCGGACGCCCCAAGCGCGCGCCCGCGCCGGTGCGGCCGGGCGAACGGCAGCGGGTCGGGCGCCGGCAGCGGCACCGCCGCCATCTTCGTCCGCGCTGCGGCGGGCAGCGTGGCCGCCAGCGCGGACAGCGCGCTGACCAGTGCGGCCGCCTCGTCCCATTTGGTGAGATAGACCTCCTTGGCGGCGCCGGCGGACGGCGAATCCTTGGTCAGCTTCGCCTCGTCGCGCGGCGGACCCAGCACGAAGGTGGTGAGGCCGACGCCGTCGCCGCCCGCCAGAACCTGGCCGGGCGCGAGGTAGCGGGTCCTGGCGACGCCGACCTTTTCCCGCATCGAATCGATCATCTCGCGCGTCGTTCGCACGCTGTCCGCGGCAAGGCCCGGCTGTTTCACCGGGCCGATGAAGGCGGCAAGATCGGCGACGGTCTGCAGGCTGTCGCCGGCGGCGCCGTGGTCCCGCATCCGGAGCGCCAGCGCCAGCGCCTGCCGGCCCTTGCCGAAGCGGGCCTGCAGCGTGCGCGCCTGCTCGTCGTTGGGGTCGTCGGTCCAGGCCATCCACAGCCGGTCGATGACCACGTCCTTCGCCGCGAACAGATCCTGCGCATAGCCGAAGCCGGAGAGATGATCGAAGTGCTCATGCGTGAGGACCAGCAGGTCAATATGCTTGCCCGCCGCCGCGATGACATCGGCCGCGACGCGCCGGATGTGGTCCGGGCCGGCGAGAACGGCGTCCAGTTTCACCCGGCCAACGGCGGCCGTCACCTCCGGCTTCAGCTTCTCCACCAGCGTGGAACCGTCCGGCACATTCTGCAGAACGCCGCAGTCGATCAGCGCATGCCGCTTCACCCCACTGAAGACGGTGGTGAGAAGGAAGCAGTCGCCCAACAGTCCGCGATACATCCGCACCTTGACGAGATCGCCGCCGGGATCGGTCATCGCCTACACCCCCCGATGAACCATGGCGAAGGGCTCGCCGGAGTGGCCCGCGCCGCCGCCATAGGTGATGCCTAGCGTGCCGAGCCGCTGGCGCACGCACAGAAAATCCCGCTGCTCCTCCAGCCGCGCATCGTCGTTGATGCGCTTGCGGATGACGTAGCGCAGCTTGCCGTTGAGCAGATCGAATATCAGGGTGGCGCCGCCGCGGAAGACGAAGTCCTCGTCCCGAGCCGGGCCCTTGGCGTCGCGGTCCTGCTCGGCCTGGCTGTCACGGTCGAAGAAGCCGCGGCGCCGCTGCGTTATCTCGATGACGAGCTGGCGGATGTCCTGCCCGTCCGGGCCGGCACGGCGGGTGGTGCGGACCTGGTGGACCTCGACCGCCGGCGTGGTGTCCGGCCGTCCGCGGTTGCGTCCCGGCCAGCGCAGCACCGTCTGCGGCGCCTTGCCGTCGAACAGCTTCATATTGAAGATCACGCCGCAGGCCTTCTGCCATTTTTCGGCGTTGCCGTCCGAATGCCGCAGCCATTGCGCGACCGCGTCTCTGTTGGCCTCCGCCCGCTCCGCCACCTGGGCGCGCACCAAGGGGCTCGGTTTGTCGGCCGCCCGGTCGCGCACGAACGCGGGGTTGAGATTGAGGCCGGGTATGTCGTCGATCGTCAGCCCGTCGTCCGGCGGTTCCCACAGCAGGCTGTCCACCGCCAGCGACAGGCAGTCGGTCGGCAGGATGCCGCGGCAGCGGAAGGCCTCCACCATCGCCAGCCGGTAGCCATAGGGATCGTCCGGGACAAGGTCGGCGTCGGCGGTGACGATGGCGCGCAGGAACTCGCCGAACCGGACATCGACCGGCGGCAGATAATCCAGCGCCCGTATGCACATGCGCAGCACATGGTCGGCGCTCTTGGCCGCCTCCTTGGTCAGCCGCGATGCGAGATCGGGGTGCAGGTCGCGGGGCGCGCCGGTGTCGGGCCGAATATCGGCGATGCGCAGCAGATCGGCGGTGCGGCGCCGATAGATGGTCAGAAAGGCGTCGAATACCGCCGAGACCAGCACCGCGCCGCGCTCATGCGGCTCGGTCAGGCTCAGCAGCAAGGTCGGGTCGGGCACGCCGCCCGTCTTGGCATCCACCGCCTCGCGCAACGGCCCGGCGCGCCCGGTGGCGGCGCCGAATTGCCCGGCGAGCCCGCTCATCAGCGTGCGGGCGTCCAGCCTGCCGCCGCTTTTGGAGATGGCGTGGTAGACCGCCTCGCCGAGGGTGAAATGCGACATCAGCGCGACGATGTCGGCGAACGCCTCGTGGAACGCCAGGCTGTCGACGCTGGTCGCTTCGGCATAGCGGCGGTGCAGCCCGTCGAGAATGGCATGCGTGGTCTCGTGCGCGATGACGTCGTGCGACAGAGCGGTGAAGACCCAGCTTGCCCCGGTATCCTGCGCCGAACTTCGGAAGTAGCCGAACAGCAGCGCCTTTTTCTCCGGGCTGTAATAGGCATTCGGCTCGCGCAGCGCATGCGGGTAGATGCGCAGCCTGTCGACCGGCTGGTAGACTTCGTCCCTGGGTTCGGCGGCGTCGGACTTGCGTTTTTGCTCAAGCCGCCTTGGCGACCACAGCACCGTGCGCCCCAGCGCCCGCTCGAAGGCGCGGATGGTCTTCATCGCCACCGCAAACACCATCTGCTGGTGGAATCGCGGGTCGCCCTCCGACGGCGCGAGGCCGTCCTGCGCCA
>JBGGNI010000209.1:0-23270 GCA_041287585.1 Xanthobacteraceae bacterium | reverse complement strand
CGAGGCCCGCGCCGAGATCGCCCGCATCTTGGAGATGGGCGGCGCGGTGGCGGCGATCGAGACCAGCTACATGAAGCAGCAACTGGTCGAATCCAATACAAGGCGGCTGGAGGCGATCGAGCGCGGCGAGCAGGTGGTGGTCGGCGTCAATCGCTGGACCGACACCGAACCCTCGCCGCTGACCACCGGCGAAGGCGCCATTTTGACGGTGGATCCCGAGATGGAAGGCGAGCAGGTCGCCCGGCTCAATGCCTGGCGGGCGGAGCGCGACGCTGCCGCCGTCGAGGCCGCCCTTGCCGAACTCAGCGCTGCTGCATCCAGCGGGGCCAACATTATGCCGGCCTCCATCGCCTGCGCTAAGGCCGGGGTCACCACCGGCGAATGGGGCACGGCGCTGCGGGCGCTGTTCGGCGAGTACCGCGCCCCCACCGGCGTCGGCCGGGCGGCGCGGCAGGAAGCCGGCGAGCTTGATGCGGTGCGGGCCGATGTCGAAGCGCTGTCCGCCCGGCTCGGCCGGCGGCTGAAATTCCTGGTCGGCAAGCCCGGACTCGACGGCCATTCCAACGGCGCCGAGCAGATCGCCGTGCGCGCCCGCGATGCTGGCATGGAGGTGGTCTATGAGGGCATCCGTCTCACCCCGGCGGAGATCGTCAATGCCGCGCTGGAGGAGGGCGTGCACATTGTCGGCCTGTCCATCCTCTCCGGCTCGCATGTTCCGCTGGTGCGCGAAGTGATGGAGCGCATGCGCCGCGAGGGGCTCGACGATGTGCCGGTGGTGGTCGGCGGCATCATCCCGCCGGAGGACGAGGTCAAGCTCAAGGCCTATGGCGTTGCCGCCGTGTACACGCCGAAGAATTACGAGCTGAACCGCATCATGGCCGACATCGTCCGCGTGGTGGCGGCGAGCGCGGCGGAAGCGGCCTGACACAGCGGGCGCCTTATGTTACCGTTTCGCGGAACTCGGGCGATGCGGCGATGATGAGCCTTCCCTTTTTCGGCCTGTGTGTCGCGCTCGGCTTCGCCTGGGCGGGGCGGCGCGCGGCGGCGTTGGTGCTGTGGGCGGTCTCGATCGGCTTCCTGCTGCTGCTGTTCCGGCTGCACGCCACCGATCCGCTGAACCTCATGCTGTGAGGGGTGCGCCGATGACCGCGCTGCTCACCCCGGCCCGAGCACGGGGCCTCAATGCACTCGGCGTGCTGGCGATTAGCGGCGTGCTGGCCTTCGCCTTCGCCGACCAGTTGCTGGCGGGCCATCTGCCGTGCCCGCTCTGCATCCTGCAACGGGTCGGCTTCGCCGGCGTGGGCGTCGGCCTCGCGCTCAATCTGCGGTTCGGCCCGCGCCCCGGCCATTATGCGATCGCCATGCTGTCGGCCATTGCCGGCGGAGCGATCTCGGCGCGGCAGATGCTGCTGCATGTGGTGCCCGGCACCGGCACCTATGGGGCGCCGCTTCTCGGGCTGCATTTCTATACGTGGGGTGTGCTGCTCAGCCTGCTCATCGTCGTCGGCTGCGCGGTGCTGCTGCTGTTCGAACGGCAATTTGCCGGTGCGGGGGCCCGCGTCCCGCTCACCGGGCTCGGCCTGACGGCGCTGCTGCTGTTCGGTTTGCTGACGCTGGGCAACGGGATCTCCACCGTGCTCGAATGCGGCGCCGGCCTGTGTGCCGACAACCCAAGCTTCTACCAGCTTCTGGGCCCGCAGCGCTGAGACAAACGGGGCGCCTCGCGGCGCCCCGCCAAATCTCGCCCTGCCAGGTCTCACTCCTTGGTGCAGACCAGCACCAGCCACGGGGCCTGGGCGGCGGAACCCTCGCGCGGACGGAAATGCGCCTCGCGCTCGGTCACGATCCGCACTTCGCCCTCGGCCGGCGCGAGATAGGCGTTCACGATCACTTCGCCCGGCTCGCAGCTCACATTGCAGCCGGCCGGCGAGAAGCATTCGCGCCGCTTGACGACCCGAAGGCTGGCGCCCGCCTTGGCAGCGTCGCCGGCCGGACCGGCCACGCCGGCAGGACCTGCGGGACCTGCCGGGCCCGCGGGACCCGCAGGTCCTGCCGGACCGGCTGCGCCCACCGGGCCGGCGGGGCCCGCGGGTCCGGTCGCCCCGGCGGGACCTGCCGGGCCTGCGGGGCCGGCTTGGCCGGCAACGCCTGGCGCGCCCTGCGGGCCGGTGGGTCCGGGCGGGCTTTCGCCGCAGCCGGCAACAAGGAGGGACGTCATCAGCACGAGGCCGGTGGCGCGCAAATACATGGCAGTTCCCCTGGGATCGACGGAACGTGGAGGGCCGATGCCGGAGCGTGACGTCGATGCCACGCAACGTCAACCGCCGCCGTGACTTCCCCGCATTGACGCGTCACCTTTCGGAGCCTAGCCTGTCGCCATCATGCCCGTTGCGATGGCACCAGAAACGCGCCCTGCGGCGGCGCGGCGAATTCGCGGCCCGGCCGACCCTGTCGGCCGGGGTGCCTGAACGCTCGCCTGCCCTTTCGCTTCCGGATTTTCGTGCCATGACTCAACGCGCCACCCATCGCGCCGCAGCGCTTCGCGCTGTGGACAGCTATCCCCGTCACAGGCTTCACGTCGAGGCCGATGCCGACCCCGGCGCCCTGCTGCGCCTGCTGGAACCGTTTGCCGTGTGCGGGGTGATGCCGGCGCGCATCCTGGTCGAGTCGGCGCCCGGCGGCTCCGGCCTTAACGCCGATCTCAGCTTTACTGCGCCGCCGGAGATTGCCGAGCGGCTGCTCGCCCGCGTCGCGGCGCTGGTGCCGGTGCGCGCGGCGCGGCTGGTTCTGGCGGCGCCGGTTCTGGCGGCTTGAGGCGTCAAGCGTGACGACCCAGCTCGCCGCCCAACTGGCCGCCATCGCCCTCATCGTCGCGCCGGTGTTCGCGCTGATCGGTCTCGGCTATGTGGCAAGCCGTGCCGGGCATCTGGGCGAGCGGGCGGCCGAGGGCCTGTCCGAATATGTGTTCGGGCTCAGCGTGCCGGTGCTGATCTTCAAGACGCTGGCCGAAGCGCGGCTGCCGGAGGAAGGCCAGCCCTGGGGCTATTGGGCGGCCTATTTCATCGGTGCCTTCGCCGCCTTCGGGCTCGGCATGCTGGCGGCGCGGCGGCTGTTCGGGCGCGAACATGCCGAGGCGGTGGTGCAGGGCTTCGCGTCCGGCCAGGCCAACACCGTGTTCGTCGGCGTGCCGCTGATCCTCCAGGCGTTCGGGCCGGACGGCGCGGTGCCGCTGTTCCTGCTGATCGCCATCCATCTGCCGGTGATGATGGTGGCGGCCACCGTGCTGGCGGAAGGCGCGCAGACCGGCCTCTCGCTGCCGGCTCTGCGGCGTCTGGGCCGGGCGCTGGCCTCTAACCCCATCCTCATCGGCATCTATGCCGGCGCCCTCGCCAAGCTGGTCGGCTTCGCGCCCACCGGGCTCGCCAAGCAGACCGTCGACATGCTGGCGGCGTCCGCGGTGCCGTGCGCGCTGGTCTCGCTCGGGCTCGCCTTGCACCGCTATCCGATCCGCGGCGATTTCGGCCCGGCCTGCCTGATCTCGGCGCTGAAGCTCGGCGTGCACCCGCTGATCGTGTTTGCGCTGGTGCAGGTGCTGCCGATGCCGAAAGTGTGGGCCGACGTCGCCGTCGCCTTCGCCGCCATGCCGTGCGGCATCAATGCCTACCTGCTGGCACAGCGCTACAAGACCGGCGTCGCCGCGGCGGCGAGTGCGGTGTCGCTGTCGACCCTGCTCAGCCTGTTCACCGTCGCCGCCTGGCTCATGGTGCTGGGCGTGGGATGATCAGCCCTTGCGGGCCGCACTGTAGCGATTGGCCGGCATGGGCAGGCCGAGATGGCCGCGCAGCGTGGTGCCTTCATACTCGGTGCGGAACAGGCCGCGGCGCTGCAACTCCGGCACAACCAGCCGGGTGAAGTCCTCCAGCGCGGCGGGCAGGGTCGGGAACATCAGGATGAAGCCGTCGGCGGCGCGGCCCTCGAACCATTCTTCCATGAAGTCCGCCACCTGCGCCGGCGTGCCGGTAATGCCGTTGCCGGTGTGCTTCTCGCCATAGATGCGGATGAGTTCGCCCACCGTCAGTCCCTGCTCGACAAAGGCCACGAGCTCGTCGAACAAGGCGCGCGAGCCCTTGGGCGCTGCCGGCAGCCGATCGCGCGGGAACGGCTGGTCGAGCGGCACGCCGGCAAGGTCCGCCTCCAGGAATTCGGCGAGGATCTGCCGGCCGACATCCGGGTGCATGTTGTCGAGCAGAAAGTCGACCTTGGCCCGCGCCTCCGCTTCGGTTTCCCCCACCGTCACCACCACGCCCGGCATTACTTTCAGGCTGTCCGGGGCGCGGCCATATTTGGCCATGCGGTCCTTCAGCGTCTTGTAGAAAGCCTGGCTGCGCCCGAGGTTCGAGGCGAGCGAGAACACCACCTCCGCCGTCTCCGCCGCCAGCTCGATGCCGGCCTCCGAGCCGCCGGCCTGGGCGATCACCGGCCGGCCCTGGGGTGAACGGGCGATGTTGAGCGGGCCGCGCACCTGGAAGTGCTTGCCCTTGTGGTTCAGCGTATGGAGCTTGTCCTTGTCGTAATAGACGCCGCTGTCGCGATCGAGCTTCAGCGCGTCCGGCTCGAAACTGTCCCACAGGCCGAAGGTCACCTCCACGAATTCGCGGCCGCGCTCATAGCGCAGCGCGTGCGGGTCCAGCCCCTCGCGGTTGAAATTGTAGCCGGTCTCTTCGTGGTCGGAGGTCACCACGTTCCAGCAGGAGCGCCCGCCGCTGAGATGATCGAGCGAGGCGAAGATGCGCGCCACATTGTAGGGCTCGTAATAGCTGGTCGACACCGTGGCGGCGAGGCCGATGCGCTCCGTGGTCACCGCCAGGGCAGACAGCAGCGAGAGCGGCTCCCAGCGGTTCATCTTGGTCGGCAGCCGGCACAGCGCTTCCGGGTCGCCCACCGCCGCCGCGGGGGAATCGGCGAGGAAGATGAAGTCGAACTTCGCCGCCTCCGAGACCTGCGCGACCTTCAGCATATGGCTGAATTCATTGGCGCCGCCGGGCGAGCTGCCGGGGTGCATCCAGCCCGCCGGATTATAGCCGAAGGTGTAGATGAAGGTGGCGAGGTTCAGCGTGTCGGTACGGCGCATGGGGGCCTCTTCAGCGGCGTCAAGCGTGCGTGCGGGCGAAGCTGATGCACGCTTCCAAGATGCGGACCAGCGCGGCGCGGACCGGCGCGGCGATGGCGGGATCGTAAGGCGCAGGCCAGTTGCCGTCGTCCACCGGGCCGATCGGCTCGGCCATATAGGCGCGGCAGGCCAGTTCCATCTGCACGGCATGCACGCCCTGCGCCGGGGCGGCATAGTGCCGGGTGATCCAGCCGCCCTTGAACCGCCCGTTGCTGACGCGGGTGAGCCCGGTGCCGTCGCAGATCGACTCGATTTGGGTCTGGAGCGCCGGGGAGCAGCTCGCCCCGCCATTGGTGCCGATATTGAAATGCGGCAGCGTGCCTTCGAACAGCCGCGGGATGACGGACCGGATCGAGTGGCAGTCATACAGGACCACCACGGGATGGTGCGCCCGTGCCGCAGCGATCTCGCCGGCAAGCGCGGCGTGGTAGGGGTCGAACCAGGCGGCGCGGCGCGCCGCGGGGTCCGGCGCCCGGCCGGGCCGATAGAGCGGCTCGCCGTCGAAGCTGGTGGTGGGGCACAGTTCGGTGGTGGCCTGGCCGGGATAGAGCGAGGCGCCGGAGGGGTCGCGGTTGACGTCGATGGCGGTGCGGGAGACGCTCGTGTGCACCACGCTGGCGCCGAGCCCGATGGCGAAGTCGTAAAGCCGGTCGATCCACCAGTCGCAATCCTTGCGGGCCAGCCAGGGCGACACCAGATCGCGTTCGATCTCGCCGGGAAGCTCGAGGCCGGTGTGTGGCAGGCTGACGACCAGCGGCGCCGCACCGCGCACCACGGTCAGCCCGTCCGGCGTGCTCATGCGGCGTCCCCGGCGATGAACGGGAGCACATCGGCGGCGGGCGCGGCTGCCGCGCCGGAGCGCACCAGCGCGATGGCCGCCTGGATGTCCGGGTGGAAATGCCGGTCCTCGTCGAGATAGGGCACCTTGGCGCGCACCAGCGCGCGCACCTGTTCCAGCACCGGGCTGGAGGTCAGCGGCTGGCGGAAATCGCAGCCTTGCGCAGCGGCCAGCAACTCGATGGCGACCACCGCCGCGGCGTTCTCGGCCATGGCCAGCAGGCGCCGGGCGCCATGGGCGGCCATCGAGACGTGGTCTTCCTGGTTGGCGGAGGTCGGAATGGAATCGACGCTGGCCGGATAGGCGCGCTGCTTGTTTTCCGACACCAGCGCGGCCGCGGTGACCTGCGGGATCATGAAGCCGGAATTCAGCCCCGGCTTGGCGGTGAGGAAGGCCGGCATGCCGGACAGCGCCGGGTCCACCAGCATGGCGATGCGCCGCTCGCTCAGCGAGCCGATCTCGCACAAAGCGAGGGCGATCATGTCGGCGGCGAAGGCCACCGGCTCGGCGTGGAAATTGCCGCCGGACAGTGCCTCGCCCTCTTCCGGGAACACCAGAGGATTGTCCGAGACGCCGTTCGCCTCGGTCTCCAGCGTCGTCGCCGCCTGGCGCAGAATGTCGAGGCAGGCGCCCATCACCTGCGGCTGGCAGCGCAGGCAATAGGGGTCCTGCACCCGCTCGTCGCCGACCAGATGCGAGGCGCGGATGGCCGAGCCCGCCATCAGGGCGCGCAGCGCCCGTGCGGTCTCGATCTGCCCGCGGTGCTTGCGCAGCGCGTGGATGCGCGGATCGAACGGCGCGTCGGAACCGCGCGCCGCATCGGTGGATAGCGCGCCGGCAACCAACGCGGTCTGGAACAGCGTCTCGGCCTCGAACAGGCCGGCGAGCGCATAGGCGCAGGAGAATTGCGTGCCGTTCAGCAGCGCCAGCCCTTCCTTGGCGCCCAGTGTCAGCGGCGCGAGACCCGCCGCGGCCAGTGCCGCGGCCGCCGGCCGGCGCTCGCCCGCGACAAACATCTCGCCGACGCCGATCAGCGCCGCCGTCATATGGGCGAGCGGGGCCAGATCGCCCGAAGCGCCGACCGAGCCCTGGCACGGCACCACGGGGGTGAGGTCCTGCGCCAGGCAGGCCTCCAGCAGCGCGACGGTGGCCGGGCCGACGCCGGAGGCGCCCTGGGCGAGGCTGGCCAGCTTCAGCGCCATCATCAGCCGCACCACATGCACCGGCATCGGTTCGCCGACGCCGGCGGCATGGCTCAGCACGATGTTGCGCTGGAGCGTCTCCAGATCGGCGGCGGGAATGCGCACGCTGGCGAGCTTGCCGAAGCCGGTATTGATGCCGTAGACCGGCTCGCCCTTGGCGACGATGGCGGCCACCGTGGCCGCTGCCGCCGCGATGCGCGGGGCCGCCGAGGGGTCGAGCGTCACCGTCGCGCCGGCGGCGATGGCCCGCCACTGCGCCAGCGAAACGGCGCCGGGCTTCAAGATCAAGCGGCTCATGCGCCCCTCCAGATGCGGGCATGGAGCGGATTGAACCCCATGCGGTAAACGAGCTCGGCCGGGCGCTCGATGTCCCAGATGGCGAGATCGCAGGACTTGCCGGCCTCCAGGCTGCCCACCTCGCCCCACAGGCCGAGCGCGCGGGCGGCCTCGCGGGTGACGCCGGCGATGCATTCCTCCACCGTCATGCGGAACAGCGTGGCGGCGAGGTTCATGGTCAGCAGCAGCGAGGTGAGCGGCGAGGTGCCGGGATTGCTGTCGGTGGCGAGCGCCATGCGGGTTCCGCTCTCGCGGAACAGATCCACCGGCGGCACCCTGGTCTCGCGAATGAAGTAAAAGGCGCCCGGCAGCAGCACCGCAACCGTGCCGGCCGCCGCCATGGCCTGCGCGCCGGCGGCATCGGTGTGCTCCAGATGGTCGGCGGACAGCGCATGGAAGCGGGCGGCCAGCGCGGCGCCGTGCAGGTTCGACAATTGGTCGGCGTGCAGCTTCACCGGCAGGCCGTGCGCCGCGGCGGCCTCGAACAGCCGGGCCACCTGCGCGGGCGAGAAGGCGATGCCCTCGCAGAAGGCATCGACCGCGTCCGCCAGCCCCTCGCCGGCGATCGCCGGCAGCACGGTGCGGCAGACCTCGTCGATATAGGCCTCCCTGTCGCCGCCGGCCTCCGGCGGCAAGGCATGGGCGCCGAGAAAGGTGGTGGTCACCCGCACCGGCCGCGCGGCGCTGAGCCGGCGGGCGGCACGCAGGCACTTTGCCTCGGCCTCCAGGGATAGCCCATAGCCGGACTTCACCTCCACCGTCGTCACGCCCTCGGCCAGCAGCGCGTCCAGCCGGCGCAGGGCGCTCGCCACCAGCGCATCCTCGTCCGCCGCCCGCGTTGCGGTCATGGTGGAGACGATGCCGCCGCCGGCGCGGGCGATCTCCTCATAGGAGGCACCCGCCAGCCTGAGCTCGAATTCATGCGCCCGGTCGCCGCCATAGACCAGATGGGTGTGGCAGTCGATCAGGCCCGGCGTGATCCAGCGGCCTTCGCAGGCGACGATCTGAGCAGCGTCGAGCGCGCCGGCCTCGGCCTCGGGGCCGGCATAGACGATGCGCCCGTCCTTGGCCGCCACCAGGCCGCGCTCGACAAGGCCGAGACCCGGCCGCGCCGGGGAGAGCGTCGCCAGCCGGGCGTCCCGCCAGATCGTATCGCAACGCATGACGCCCTCCGGCGCCGGCCGAAACGACCGGCGCACCCTTTACCTGCCCGCCGCCACGCGGGGGCGCGGCGCACTCAGAAGCTTGCTTCCGTCACCTGGTCGGGCGTCTTCATTTCGGTGCCGAACCACTTCTTCTGCAGGGCGCCCAGGCGCCCGTCGGCCTTGGCCTTGATGATGACGGCGTCCACCGCGTCCATCAGCGACTTGGCGTCTTCGGTCTTCGGGCCGATGAAGCCGAAATAGACTGGCTTGCCGAACGGCGGCTCGACCACTTCGAACACGTCGGGCTTCTGCTTGGCGAGGAAGGCGATGTTGGGCAGCGAGTTCGCCACCGCGACGATGCGCCCGGCGCCGAGATCGGCGTAGGACTGGCTGAAGTCGACATATTCCTGAATGGTCGGGGCGCTCGGCAAGGTCTTGGCGAATTCCTGGAGCTGGGCGAGCTGGGCCGTCGCCTTGGCGCTGCCCACCTTCTTGCCGGCGATATCTTCTGGCTTGGCGATGGAGGCATCGCCCTTTTTCTTCAGGATGGCGACCGTGGCGTTGGCGATGGGCGAGGAGAAGCGGTAGCGCTCCATACGCGCCTTGGTGATGGTGGCGGGGCCGGCCACCATGTCGAACTTGCCCGCCTCCAGGCCCGGCAGCACGCTCGGCCAGGGCAGATCGAGGAAGGTGATCTTGACGCCGAGTTCCTTGCCGATCTCGGCGAACAGCTCCTTGTTGAGGCCGGCCTGCTTGCCGTCCTCGACGAAATCGAACGGCGCGAACTGCAGCTCGGTGCCGACCACCAGTTCGCCCTTCGCCTTCACCTTGGCGAGAAGATCCTCGGCGTGCGCCGCACCGGCAAAGGCGAGGCCGGCTGCCAGCGTGACGGCGCAGAGCCGGGCGGCGCGGACGATGGCCGACCGGCGGTTGGGTGTGTGCATTACGATTTCTCCTGTTCCCGTAGGGGAGCGCCTTTGGCGGCGCCTGCGTGTGACGATGAGTATGGTTTGGCGCCTATCGCGGCGCAACTCGGCAGCCGGGGTCCCTACCCCCCCTGCCAGAACACGTTGCGCTCGAAATAATTCTGCAGGAATTGCTTCAGCCGCGGGCTGTCGTCCTGCCGGAACACATAGTCGGGCGAGCCGTTCACCGCGATCACGCCGCCGTCGATGAACACCACGCGGTCCGCCACCTGCGCGGCGAAGCCCATTTCGTGGGTCACCACCGCCATGGTCATGCCCTCGCTGGCGAGTTCGCGCATCACGTTGAGCACCTCGCCGACCAGTTCGGGATCGAGCGCCGAGGTCGGCTCGTCGAACAGCATGATGTGCGGCTCCATGGCCAGCGCGCGGGCGATGGCGACGCGCTGCTGCTGGCCGCCGGACAATTGCGCCGGGTAGGCGTGCGCCCGCGTCGCGAGGCCGACCTTGTCCAGCATGCGCCGGGCACGCTCGGCGGCGTCCTCGTGCGCAATGCCGCGGGCGAGCCGCAGCGGCGCGGCGACATTGTCGAGCGCGCTCATATGCGGCCACAGATTGAACTGCTGGAACACGAAGCCGACATTGCGCCGCACCCGCGTCACCTCGGCCTCGGAGACCGGCCGGCGCCGGCCGCCTTCCAGCGCATAGCCGAGCAGTTCGCCTTCGATATAGATTTCTCCGGCGTCATAGGTCTCCAGGAACGCCATGCAGCGCAGCAGGGTGCTCTTGCCGGAACCGGACGGGCCGATGATGCAGGTGACCTCCGAGCGGGCGATGGCGAGGTCGACGCCCTTCAGCACCTGCGCGGCGCCGAAGCTTTTATGCACGCCGCGGACATCGATCATAAGCGGGGTGGCCATAGGGCTTTCGCTCCGGCTCAGCTCGAGGTGCGCAGGGTGAAGCGGCCGACCCGGCGCTCCAGCCGCCGCGCCGCCGCGGTGATGATTTCGAGGAAGCCCCAATAGACCAGAGCCAGGAACAGCAGCGTTTCGGCGAAGGCGAAGGTGGTGGAGCCGATGGAGGAGACCACCGAGGTCAGCTCGTTGACCGTGATCACCGACAGCACGGCGGTTTCCTTGGACAGCAGCACGACCATATTGGCGAGCGTCGGCAGGATGATCACCAGCATCTGCGGCAGCTGGATGTGCCGCACGATGGCGAGCCGCGAAATGCCCATCATCCGTGCGGCCTCGATCTGGCCCGGCGGCACCGAGAGAAAGCCGGAGCGGAAGATCTCCGAGAAATAGGCCCCGCCATAGAAGGCCAGCCCCAATATGCCGGCGGTAAGCGGGGATAGGTCGAGCCCGAAATAGGGGCCGCCATAATAGAGCACGAAGAGCTGGATGAGGAACGGCGTGCCGCGCATCACCGCCACATAGGCGACGAGCGGTGCCGCCAGCCAGCGATTGCCGAGCAACAGGACGACGGCGACCGCAAGGCCGATCACCAGCCCGAGCGCCACGGCGGCGAACCAGATGAGCACGGTGAGGCCCATGCCGTGCAGCAGCTCGGGCCATTGGCTGGTGAGGACCGTGATATCGAACCTCATCCCGCCCCCTCCGCCCGGAAGCGCCGCTCGGCAAGCGTGCCGGCGGCCGATATCACGCCGTTGATGGCGAAATAGATCGCGCCGGCGGTGAGATAGATCTCCAGCGGCTGAAAGGTGCTGGTGGCGATGTTCTGGGCCAGGCGGGTCAATTCCAGCACGCCGACCACCGAGATGAGCGAGGAGGACTTCACCATCATGGTGGTTTCGTTCACCAGCGAGGGCAAAGTGAGCCGCACCGCCAGCGGCACCTCGATGCGGGTGAGGATCTGCGGCCGGCTCAGGCCCAGCATCCGCGCCGCCTCGATCTGGCCGCGCGGAATGCCGAGAAAGCCGCCGCGCAGGATCTCGGCGAGATAGGCCCCGGTGCACAGCGCCAGCGTGCCGACCGCCGCCACCGAGGAGGGCACGTTGATGCCGAACAGCGGCAGGCAATAATAGGACAGCAGCAACTGCACCAGCAGCGGCACGCCGCGGAAGAAGCTGACGTAAAAAGCGGCAAAGCCGCGCCCGATGCGGCTGCCGGACAACCCGGCGGCGCACACCAGCGTGCCGATGCAGAAGCCGATGGCGACCGAGGACAACGAATAGACCACGGTCCACACCGCCGCCCCCAGCAGCATCGGTACCGATTTCAAGACGATGGCGAGGTCGAACATAACGTCGCGCGGGCTCCGTTCCGGCTTCGCACAAAGATGCCGGACCCGGCCTGGCGGGGGCAAGATGCATGCCGCCGCGCCCGAGCCAACGGATTCGGCGCGATTCGGATTGACCGCGGGGCGGTGCAGCGACCAGAAAGGCGCTCGACGCGGCCGAGTTCCGGCCGCCCGTTTCGAGAGCAGTGCACGCCATGGCAAAACTGAAAGTGACCGCCGGACCCTTCGTCTTCGAAGCCCGGTTCGAAGAGGAGAAGGCGCCCAAGACCTGCGCCGCGTTTCGCGCCCATTTGCCGTTCGTCAGCCAGATCGTGCATGTGCGCTGGAGCGGCGAGGGCGTGTGGATGCCGCTGGGCGACCTCGATTTCGGCGTTGGCTACGAGAACCACACCAGCTACCCCGCGCCGGGGCAGATCGTGCTCTATCCGGGCGGCATCAGCGAGACGGAAATCCTGCTGGCCTATGGCGGCGTGCACTTCGCCTGCAAGATGGGCCAGCTGGCCGGCAACCACTTCATCACTTTGACTTCGGGCCTCGAACAGCTTGCCGAGCTGGGCCCGATGACGCTGTGGAAGGGCGCGCAGCCGATCCGCTTCGAAGAGGTGTGAGCGGCCGAGCGCGGCTCTCCGCCGCGCCGGACGCCGCCAGAATGACGGCAAGCGTGCCGAGATACGCGACGAGCTGCAAGCCGGTCGGCTCGGCGGTATAGCCGACCAGGGTGTGCAGCAGCCCGCCTATGAGGCTGTTCTCAGGCAGCAGGCCGGACGTGTCCCACAGCGGATCGGCGAGGATCTGGGCGTAGCCGGCGGACTGGACCAGGCCCACGGCCTGGGCGGCCAGGCCGGCGGCGAGCAGCGCGATCATCAGCGCGATGGCTTTGAAGACGTGCTTCAGCGGCAGGCTGATGAGGCCGAAATAGAGCAGCGCCGAGACCATGGCGCCAGCGGCGATGCCGAGCGCCGCCCCGCTGCCCACCGCCGCGCCGGAGGTCGCGCCGCCGAAGATGAGGCTGTAGAGGAACAGCACCACCTCCGCGCCCTCGCGCAGCACGGCGACGCCGATCACCACCGCGAGGGCCGTCAGCGGCCTGGTGCCGCCCGCCACGGCTCGGCCGACATTCTTGATCTCCGCCGCCATGTCCTTGCCGTGGGTCGACATCCACGCCACCGTCCAGCCCAGCATCAGCACCGCGACCG
The DNA here is from genome assembly GCA_041287585.1 of Xanthobacteraceae bacterium. Taxonomy (GTDB): domain Bacteria; phylum Pseudomonadota; class Alphaproteobacteria; order Rhizobiales; family Xanthobacteraceae; genus Ancylobacter. Next base: position 10,198 of record JBGGNI010000209.1, on the reverse strand, counting down.
TGAGAATGCCGGCGTTCAGCAGTTCCTGGCCGGAGCCCTCGAACAGCATGGCGATCTCGTTGGCGAACATTGCGGCGAGCCCGGCGCCAGCCGTTCCGGCGGCAATGCCCGCGGCCACATGCCAGCCACGGCCCGGCACGCCGCGCGTGGCGGCGAGCACGATGCCGATGATGAGCCCGGCTTCCAGCACCTCGCGGAACACGATCAGCATGGCGGCAAGCATTAAGAAGCCTATCTTCCCTTACGGAACCAATAAAATGCGGACGGTGTCGCCTTTGCAATCTCTATCGTCTGGATGTGCAAATGCAAGAGTACCGCTTCACACTAGAGCGAGACCGCTCCGGTAGCGGATACTGTGTTTGCTCTAATTTAGAACTATTAAAATATGGAAGGGTTGCTGCACCGGTCTCCCGCCGCTAGGCTGCGGAGGCGCGTTGGGCGCGGCCGGATTTCGACACCATGGGCGGAGCTTCGACGATGGCGCGCCGGTTCGCGATGCGGCTCGCCGCGATGATCGTCACCTGCGGTCTGTGGATCGCGCCGGTTGCCGCCGCGCCGCCGGTGTTCGATTCGCTCGGCATCGTCGAGCAATGGCTGCTGCCGGCCTATGACCGGCTCGCCGACGACACGGCGGCGCAGCAGAGCGCCTGGTCCGCCTTCTGCGCGGCGCCGCAGGCCGCTGCCGTGCCGGGGCTGCAGGCCGCCTTCGACGCCGCCGCCGACGACTGGAACGCCATCGAGTTCGTCACCTTCGGCCCGGTGATGCTGAGCCTGCGCGCCGACCGTTTCAACCTGTTCCCGGACCGCCGAAACGGCGTCGAGCGGGCCATTGCCGAGGTGCTGGCCGCCGAGGATTTCGACGCGCGTGTGGCGCCGGAACGGTTCGCCCGCTCCAGTGCCGCGGTGCAGGGCCTGCCGGCGCTGGAGCGGCTGCTGTATGGCGAGGGCGCCGCGGACAAGCTGCTCGCTGGCGTGCCGGAGGCGGCACGGCGCTGCGCGCTGGGCCGCGCCATCGCCGGCAATCTCGCCGCCATCGCCCGCGACATCCGCGCCGGCTGGGGCAGCCGCTCCGAAGGGCTGCTCGCGCAGCTTGCCGCCGGCCGTGCCGACCCGGTGTTCTTTCCCGATCCCGCCGCGCTGCCCAGCCTGATCGTCACCGATCTCGCGGGCGCCTATCAGCGCGCCGTGGATACGCGGCTGCTGCCGGTGCTCGGCACCGGGCCGGACGAGGCGCGCCCGCAACTCGGCGAGCGCTGGCGTTCCGGCCGGTCCGGCCATGTCGTCGCCGTCATGGTGGGCAGCGCCAATGCCCTGGTCGGCCGCATCGCCGCCGCCCTGCCGAGCCGGCCGCAGGCGGTGGTTGAAAAAGCCCGCGCTGGTGCGCAGGCGGCCGCCGCCGCGCTGCCGGCCGATCTCGCGCCGGCGGTCGCCGATCCGGCCGCGCGGGTCCGGCTCGACGCGGCGGTGAAGGCGTTCAAGGTGGTGCAGCGCGCGGTCTATCGGCCGATCGCCACCTATTACGGCATCCCGCTCGGCTTCAACGCGCTGGACGGAGACTGACGCCGCCATGACGGTGTCCCGCCGCACGGCGCTTGCCGGCCTCGGTGCCCTGCTGGCCGCACCACGGGCGCTGGTCGCGGCCGCCCATGCTCTCGATCATGGCACGCCGGACTGGATCGCCACGGCCGAGATCGGCGAGGGCATCTTTGCGCCGGTGAGCCTCGCCGGTGGTCTCGATCCGGTAGCGGCCGGCGGGCAGGCGGCGCGGCTGCACTGGGTCGAGCCGGCGCCGGGCGGGCCGCTCACCGTCGCCATGGGCCGGCGGCCCGGCTCGCTCGCTCTGGTGTTCGATCGGCGCAGCGGGCTGGAGGTGGCGCGCTTCGCGCCGGAGCCGGGGCGCTGCTTTTCCGGCCATGGCCGCTTCGCCGCGGATGGCGCGCGTTTCCTCGCGGTGGAGATCGACCGTGCCAGCGATGCCGGCGTGCTGACGCTGCGCGACCCGGCCGCCGGCTTTGCGGTGCAGGCCGAATGGCCGACCGGCGGCACCGGCCCGCATGATCTGCTGCGGCTGGGCGACACGCTGGTGGTGGCGAACGGCGGCGTCGAGCCGTTCACCCCGGCCGCCGCCGGCCACGACGTCACCGGCTCCAGCATCGCGCTTTTGAATTCCGCAACGGGTGCGCTGACCGAGGTCGCATTGCCCGGTGCCGAATACGCCTCGCTGTCGCTGCGCCATCTCGCCCGCGCCGCAACGGGGCCGATGGTGGTGGCGGCGCAGGAGCTGGTGCGCGACGGCATCGCCCGGCCACTGCTGTTCCGCATCGGCAGCCACGGCGCGCTGGCGCCGTTCGAGGCGCCGGACGGGGTGTGGGAGGGCTTTCGCGGCTATCTCGGCTCGACCGCGGTCGACGTCTCGGGCCGCTTCGTCGCGGCATCGAGCCCGCGCGGCGGGCGTGTCGGCATTTGGCGGCTCGACGGCCGGCATCTCGGCGTCGTGCCGGTGGTGGACGGCTGCGGCCTCGCCGCCTGCCCGCAGCCGGGCCGCTTCCTGATCTCCAGCGGCCTCGGCGAACTTGTGCTGGTCGAGGCCGGCGACGATGGCCTCGGCGTCATCGCCCGCCGCGCCGGCGGCCCCCGCTTCGACAATCACATGAGCCTGGCGGGGGCGTAAGCAGTCAGAAGGCGAGTTGCACCTTCACGGCGCGGGAGCGGTCCAGCGCCAGCGCGAAGGCGTCATTGGCCTCGCGGAAGGGGATGGTGCCGGTCAGCAGTGGCTTCACGTCGATCTGACCGCGCCCCATCAGCTCGACCGCGAGGGCGAATTCGGGGTCGAAGCGGAAGGTGCCGCGGAGCTGGATCTCGCGGGCGACGATGAGGTTGATCGGCAGCTTCATGTCGCCGCCGAGGCCGAGCTGCACGGCGATGCCGCCGGGCCGCAGCGTCTCCAGCGCACCGACCAGGGCCGCCTCATTGCCGGAGGCCTCGAACAGCACGTCGAAATACCCCTTGTCGGCGCGATAGGGCAGCAGCGCGTCGGGCTCCGCCAGCACATTCACCGCCCGGCTCGCCCCTATGTTCGCGGCGATGGAGAGCGGGAATTCGGCAATGTCGGTGGCGACGATCTCGGCCGCTCCGCCATGGCGGGCGACCAGGATGGACAGCATGCCGATGGGACCGCAGCCGGTGACCAGCACCCGCTTGCCCTGCAGCGGTCCGGCCTGCCGGCCGGCGTGCAGGCACACCGCCAGCGGCTCGGCGAAGGCGGCCTCGGCCATGCTCATGCCCTCGGCGATCGGCACCGCCTGGGCGGCGTCCACCGTCAGGCTCTGCCGGAAGCCACCTTGCACATGGGGAAAACGCATGGCGCTGCCCATGAAGCGCATGTCGAGGCACTGGTGGCGCATGCCCTCCCGGCAATAGGCGCACTGACCGCAGGGCCGGCTCGGATTCACCGCCACCCGCGTGCCGGGCCGCACCGTCTCGACGCCGGGTCCGACCTCCAGCACGGTGCCGGCAATCTCGTGGCCGAGCACCATCGGCTGCTTGATGCGGATGGCGCCGAAACCGCCATGGCTGAAATAGTGCATGTCCGAGCCGCAAATGCCGCCGGCCTCGATGCCGACGCGCACCTCGCCCGGCCCCGGCGCCACCGCCGGAATCTCTTCGATGCGCAAATCCTTCGGCGCGTGAACCACGACGCCGAAGGACTGGGGATAGGTCGTTGCTGAAGCAGACATGGCAGGTCCTCGGTCGCGGCTCACAGAACGGAGAGCATGCCGCCGTCGACATAGATGATCTGGCCGCTGACATAGTCGGACGCGGCGGAGGCGAGATAGACGGCAGTGCCCACCAGCTCGTCCGGCCGGCCCCAGCGGCCGGCGGGGGTGCGGCCCTTCACCCAGGCGTCGAATGTGGGGTTGGACACCAGCGCCTCGTTCATGTCGGTCAGCATATAGCCGGGGCCGATGGCGTTGGCCTGCACGCCGTCCTTCGCCCATTCCGCAGCCATGGCCCGCGTCAGCATCTTGATGCCGCCCTTGGCCACCGTGTAGGGCGCCACCGTGGCGCGGGCCAGTTCGCTGGTGAGCGAGCCGATATTGATGATCTTGCCGCGCCCGCGCGGGATCATGCGCCGCGCCGCCTCGCGGCCTATGACGAAGGCGCTGGTGAGGTTGGTGTCGATCACCCGCTGCCAGTCCTTGGTCTCCAGCTCGATCATCGGCTTGCGGAACTGGATGCCGGCGTTGTTGACAAGAATATCGATGTCGATGCCTTGCGCGTCCAGCGCTTCGAAGGCGGCGACCACGGCTGCCTCGTCGGTCACGTTGAAGGCGGCGCCCTGCACCGTATGTCCGGCCGCCTTCATTTCCGCCACCGCCGCCGCCAGGCGGTCCGGATCGGCGCCGTTGAGCACCACGGAGGCGCCGGCTTCGGCCAGACCCTCGGCCATGGCGCGGCCGAGGCCGCGGGACGAGCCGGTGACCAGCGCGGTACGGCCGGTCAGATCGAACAAGGACGCCATGTCTTCCCCTAAAGAGTGCGGCCGGGCGTCCTGCCCGGGCCGTTCGCTTAACAAGCCGCCTGATGCGCGGCGGCGAAGCGCGCATGAGCCGCGTTCCTAGGCTCGCGCATCGCCGTCGACGCGCCTTCGGCGTCCTGGTCACGGATACACGCGAAGACGAGTCGATGGAACTGCCGGCTTACGCTGAGATGGTCCTCGCTCGCCGCATCCGCGCCGCGGCCCCGATGCCAGCTTGTTCCGCCCACTGATGTATGACAACCGTTCACGGCCCGCTCGTCCGTCTCAGGAGCCCGCGACATGCGCATCACCGCGCTCACCACCTTCCTTGTGCCGCCGCGCTGGCTGTTCCTCAAGATCGAGACCGACGAAGGTATTTCCGGCTGGGGCGAGCCGATCGTCGAGGGGCGCGCCCACACTACGGCGGCCTGCGTCGCCGAGCTGGCCGACTATCTCGTCGGCCGCGACCCGTTCCTCATCGAAGACCACTGGACGGTGCTCTATCGCGGCGGCTTCTATCGCGGCGGCGCGGTGCATATGAGCGCCATTTCCGGCATCGACCAGGCGCTGTGGGACATCAAGGGCAAGGCGCTCGGCGTGCCGGTGCACCAGTTGCTCGGCGGGCCGTTGCGGGACCGTATCCGCGTCTATTCCTGGGTCGGCGGCGACCGGCCGGCGGACGTGGCCTCGGCGGCGCGCGCGGCGGTCGAGCGCGGCTTCACCGCGGTGAAGATGAACGGCGCCGAGGAACTCCAGTTCGTCGATTCCCACGCCCGCATCGACGCCATCCTCGCCAATATCGGCGCGGTGCGCGAGGCGGTGGGCCCCGATATCGGCATCGGCGCGGATTTTCATGGCCGGGTGCACCGGCCGATGGCCAAGGTGCTGGCCAAGGAGCTCGAACCGTTCAAGCTGATGTTCATCGAGGAGCCGGTGCTGAGCGAGAATGTCGAGGCGCTGAAGGAGATCGCCAATCATTGCAGCACGCCGATCGCGCTCGGCGAACGGCTCTATTCGCGCTGGGATTTCAAGCCGGTGCTGGCGGCCGGCTATGTCGACATCATCCAGCCCGACCCCTCGCACGCCGGCGGCATCACCGAGACGCGCAAGATCGCGGCGATGGCGGAGGCCTATGACGTCGCTCTGGCGCTGCATTGTCCGCTGGGGCCGATCGCGCTCGCCGCCAATCTCCAGCTCGATGCGGTCTGCTACAACGCCTTCATCCAGGAGCAGAGCCTCGGCATCCATTACAATGCCGGCAGCGACCTGCTGGACTATGTGAAGAACCGCGACGTGTTCGCCTACCGGGACGGCTTCGTCGCCATACCCACCGGGCCGGGACTCGGCATCGAGATCGACGAGGAGGTGGTGCGCCAGCGCGCCGCCATCGGCCATCGTTGGCGCAACCCGGTGTGGCGCCACCCCGACGGCAGTTTCGCGGAATGGTGAAGCCGAAACGCGTCTAACGCGGCCGCTCCAGCAGCACAATATCCACCCCGTTATAAAGGGTGCGGGCATAGGCGGCGAAGCCGAGCTTGGCGGCGACATGCAAGGAGGCGCCGTGCTCCGGATTGATGATGCAGGTGATGCGCGGCCCGCTGCCGTGCGCCCCCGCCCATCCCAGCGCCGCGCGCATCGCCTCTTCCGCCAGCCCCTTGCCCTGCATGGCGCCGATCAAGGCCCAGCCGGCCTCCATCGTACCCTCGATGGAGGGAATGATGGCGCGGCGCATGTCGTGGAAGCCCGCTTCGCCGACCAGTGCGCCGCTGGCGCGCTCCTCCAGCGCGAAGAAGCCGAAGCCAAGATGATGCCAGAGCCCGATCTGGCGCAGGAAGCGCATCCACGCCGCCTCGCGCGACAGCGGCACGCCGCCGATGAAGCGCACCACCGCCGGATCGGCCCACATCGACGCATAGGGTTCGAAATCCTCCAGTCGGTACGGCCGCAGAATCAGCCGCTCCGTGGTGAGCGTGGGGATATCGACCATGAGAAGTCCGACCGAGATGCTTCGACGTCAGGCGGGAATTGCCGGCTGAAGCATACGGCGGATCTCCGGCACGCAGGAGCCGCAATTGGTGCCCGCCTTTAGCCGCTCGCCAACCCGTTCCACGCTGCTGCAGCCCTGGGCGATGGCGCCGCGTATGGCGGCTTCCGCGACGCCGAAGCAGGCGCACACCAGCGGCCCGCGGTCGGCGCCCGCCACCAGGCCATGGCCGGAGAGGATGACCCGGCGTTCCGACGCCGGCACCGACCGGGCGGCGAACAGCGGCAGCACCGCCTGCCAGCGGGTGCGGTCGGCGGCAGGCCCGAGAAACAGCGCGCCGAGCAGCCGCCCTTCGGTGTCGAACGCGGCGGCGCGGTAGCGGCCGGTGGCGGCGTCGGCATATTCGGCGACCGATTGTGTGCCGAGCAGCGCCGCCGCCCGCCCGGACCAGGCGTCCGGCCCTTCGCTGTCGGCAAACAGCAGGCCCTCGCCGCCCTCCACCGCCACCCGTGCCCACCAGATGCCGAGCGGCCCGGCCGGCCGGCGCGCCAGCAGGAAGCCGCGATAGGCGGCCGGCCACGCCTCCACCCGCACCGGCGTCGCCTTGGATTCGGGCTGGCCGGAAAACGGGTCGGTGGCGCCATCCACCACGGCGCCGATGCGGCCATGGGAGGAGGTCTCGCCGGTCCAGTGAATGGGGGCGAACACCGTACCGCCCTGTTGCCCCGGCGCGACGCGCACTTCCAGCACCGCTTCGCCATGCACGGAGGCCACCCGCGCCAGATCGCCCTCGGTGAGGCCGAGGCGCGCGGCGTCGTCCGGGTGCATCTCCAGGAACGGTGCGGGCAGATGGGCGCCGAGGCGGGGGCTCAGCCCGGTGCGGGTCATGGTGTGCCACTGGTCGCGGATGCGGCCGGTGTTCAGAACCATCGGAAACGTTGCATTCGGCTGGGCGGCGAGCCGCGGCGGGGCCGGCGCTATGAAGCGGGCCTTGCGGTCCGGCGTGTAGTAATTGCCGGCGGCGAAGAAGCGCGTTGTGCTTGGTGCTGTCCCCGCGCGCGCCGGCCACTGCACCGGGGGGAGGCGGTCATAGGCGCCGGCATCGTGCGTGCTCAGCGCGCCGATGTCGAAATCGCGCGCGCCGTCATTCTCGAAGGCGGAGAGCGCGGCATGTTCGGCGAACACGTCGGCCGCCGAGTGCCAGCCGAACGCCGAGCCATGGCCGAGACGGCGGCCGACCTCGGCGACCATCGCCCAATCCGCCCGCGCCTCGCCGGGCGCCGGCAGGAAGGGGCGCTGGCGCGAGATGCGGCGCTCGGAATTGGTCACCGTGCCGTCCTTCTCGCCCCAGGCCAGCGCCGGCAGCACCAGGTCCGGCGCGCAGCCGAGCGTGTCGTTGGACAGGACGTTGTCGGAGACCACCAGAAACTCCACGGCCTTGAGCGCTTCGCGCACGCCGTCTGCCCGCGGCAGGCTGGCGGCCGGGTTGGTGCCCATCACCCACAGCGCCTTGATCTCGCCCCGTGCCGCCGCCTCGAACAGCGCCACCGCCTTCAGCCCCTCGCGCTCGGCCATATGCGGCGCGTCCCAGAATCGGCGCACCCGGTCCACCTCGTCCGGTGCGAAACCCATATGGGCGGCAAGCTGGTTGGCGAGCCCGCCGACCTCGCGCCCGCCCATGGCGTTGGGCTGGCCGGTGAGCGAGAACGGACCCATGCCCGGCCGGCCGATGCGACCGGTGGCGAGGTGCAGATTGATGATGGCGTTGACCTTGTCGGTGCCCTGCGCCGACTGGTTCACCCCTTGCGAGAACGCCGTCACCACCCGCTCGGTCGCGGTGAACACGGCGAAGAAGCGCTCAATGTCCGCCACCGGCAGGCCGGTGGAGGCCGCAAGCGACGGCAGGTCCGGCGCCTGCGCCCGGGCCGCTTCCAGCGCCGTCGCAAAGCCGGTGGTGTGGGCGGCGACATAGGCCTGGTCGATCGCGCCGCGCTCGGACAGATGAGCCAGCAGGCCGGAGAACAACAACGTATCGGTGCCCGGCCGCACGGGGAGGAACAGGTCCGCCTCGTCGCCGGTGGCGGTGCGGCGCGGGTCGATCACCACGATCTTCGTGCCGCGCGCGGCCCGCGCCGCCTCGATGCGGCGGAACAGCACCGGGTGGCACCAGGCGGCGTTGGACCCCACCAGCACGATGAGGTCGGCCTGGTCGAGGTCCTCATAGGTGCCGGGCACGGTGTCGGCACCGAAGGCGCGGCGATGGCCGGCGACGGACGAGGCCATGCACAGGCGCGAATTGGTGTCGACATTGGCGGTGCCGAGGAAGCCCTTGGCCAGCTTGTTGGCGGCGTAATAATCCTCGGTCAGCAACTGGCCGGAGAGATAGAGCGCGACCGAGCCCGGCCCGTGGCGCGCCACCGCATCGCGGAACGCCCCGGCCACCCGGTCCAGCGCGACATCCCAGCCGAGCCGGTAAAGCGCACCGTCGTTGCCTCGCGCCATCGGGTGCAGCAGGCGCGTGCCGAGCGCCAGCGTTTCGCCTAATGCCGAACCCTTGGAGCACAGCCGGCCGAAATTGGCCGGATGGTCCGGGTCGCCGGCAATGCCGGCGCCGCCCGCCCCATCCGGCGTGGCGAGCACGCCGCAGCCGACGCCGCAATAGGGGCAGGTCGTGTGCACGGCGGGCGGCGGGACAGCGGGCGGGGCGACCGGGGCGTTCATCAGTAGACGTCCGCCTGGTAGCGGCCGGACTTCTTCAGTCCCGCGACATAGGCCAGCGCCGCCTCGGTGGAGCGGCCGCCATGCTCGGCCACCATGTCGGTCAGCGCGCGCTCGACATCCTTGGCCATGCGCTTGGCATCGCCGCAAATATAGAAATGCGCGCCTTGCTCCAGCCAGGCGAACAGTTCGGCGCCGACTTCGCGCATGCGGTCCTGGACATAGATCTTCTCCGATCCGTCCCGCGACCAGGCGAGCGTGAGGCGGGTCAGGTGGCCGCTGGCGCGCATGCCGGCGAGTTCGTCCTCATAGAAGAAGTCGCAATCGCTGCGCTGATGGCCGAAGAACAGCCAGTTGCGCCCCGGCGCCTTGGCCGCCATGCGCTCCCACAAAAAGGCGCGGAACGGCGCGATCCCGGTACCGGGACCGACCATGATGACGGGCGTCGATGGGTCGGCCGGCAGCGCGAAGCCGTGCGCCTTCTGCACATAGGCGCGCAGGTGCGTGCCCGGCTCCATGCGGCCGGCAAGGAAGGTCGAGCCGACGCCGAAGCGGGTGCGCGCGCCCAGCCGGTAGCGCACCGCGTCCACCGTCAGCGACAGCCGGCCGGGCGTCGCCCTTGGGCTGGACGAGATGGAGTAGAGCCGCGGTTGCAGCGGCTCCAGCGCCTCGATGAACACTTCCGGGTCGATGGCGGGGCTGCCGAACTTCTCCAGCGCCGCCAGCACGTCCAGGCTCGCGGCATCGCCGTCCGGGTCTTCGCCGGCGGCCAGGGCGCGCGCCTTGCGGCGGCGCTCGCCGCCGGTGAGGAAGGTGAGAAGCTGGAACAGCCCGTCCGGCGCGGCGCCGAGCGCGACGTCGCGCGCCAGCACGTCGGCCAGCGGGCGCCCGTCGATGAGACAACCGGCCGGCGCGCCGATCGCCGCCATCACCGCTTCCACCAGGCCGGGGTCGTTCTCCGGGTAGATGCCGAAGCT
>JBGGNI010000208.1:0-20335 GCA_041287585.1 Xanthobacteraceae bacterium | reverse complement strand
GCGCGGGTGCAACTGGCCTGCCCGCTGGAGGAAGCCGAGATCGAGGCGGAATTCGGCGACGCCATCATCGAGGCGACCGAGACCGCGTTCGACGCAAGCGCCGGTGCGCTGCGGGCGCGGCGGGTGCGCCGGCTCGGCACCCTGGCGCTGTCCGAGCGCACCGCGGCGGTAGAGCCCGGCGCGGAGGCGATGGCGGCGCTGGCGCGGGCCGCAGCGGGGCGCGGCATCGCCCGGCTGCCCTGGAGCGCGGCGCAGGCGCAAACCCTGGACCGCGCCCGCTTTCTCGCCGCCGCCGCGCCCGAACTGTGGCCGGACCTCTCGGAGGAACGCCTCGCCGCCACCGCCGAGCATTGGCTGGCGCCGGCGCTCGACGGGCTGACCGCGCTGTCGCAGATCGACGCCGGCCGGCTCGGCCGTGCGCTCGACCATGTGCTGCCCTGGGAACTGGCGCGGCGGCTGGAGGCCGAGGCGCCGACCCATTTCGTCGCGCCCACCGGCTCGCGCCTCGCCATAGACTATGCGGCGGATGGCGGGCCGGAGATCGCGGTGCGGGTGCAGGAGCTGTTCGGGCTCGACCGCCACCCGTCCTTGGCCGGCGGCAAGCTGCCGCTTACCGTGGCGCTGCTCTCGCCCGCCCACCGGCCGATCCAGCGCACGCGCGACCTGCCGGCATTCTGGCGCGGTTCCTGGCGCGAGGTGCGCAGCGAAATGCGGGGCCGCTACCCAAAGCACCCTTGGCCCGAGGATCCGCTGACCGCCCCGGCCACCACCCGCGTCAAGCCGCGCTGAGCACTATGCCTTCAGCCCGTGCGCCAGCACCTTGCGCATCACGCTGGGAAACGCCTCGCCGTCGAGCGCTGCGGCCGGCACCCAGCGGTGGCCCGGCGGCGCGGCGGCGGACAGCGGCACGTCGGCGCGCCACACCGCGAGTTCCAGGGCGAAATGGCTGAACACATGGGCGACGGCGCCCGGCAGCGCCCGCCACCGCGCCTTGAGCGGGGCGTGGGCGGCGGCGTCTCCCAGTACGTCCGCCTGCCACGGCGTGGAGGGCACCTCGGTCATGCCGCCGAGCAGGCCCTTAAGCGGGCGGGAGCGCGCCAGCACCGCGCCGTCCGCCCGCCGCGCCAGGAAGGCGATGCCGCGCCGCAGCGGGCGCGCCGCCTTGGGCGACTTGGCCGGATAGCGTTCCGGGGTACCCTCCGCCCGTGCCCGGCAAGCGTCCGACCAGGGGCACAGCGCGCAGGCCGGGCGGCGGGGGGTGCAGAGCGTGGCGCCGAGATCCATCATCGCCTGGGCGAAGTCGCCCGGCCGCCGGTCCGGCGTCAGCGTGGCGGCAAGGCGCCGCAGCGCCGGCTTGGCGCCGGGCAGCGGCTCGGCAAGCGCGAACAGGCGCGCAACCACGCGCTCCCAATTGCCGTCCACCGGCGTCGCCTTGCGCCCGAAGGCGATGGCGGCGATGGCCGCCGCCGTGTAGGGGCCGATTCCGGGCAGCGCCAGCAAAGCCGCCTCCTCGGCCGGGAAGCGGCCGCCATGGCGCTCCACCACCGCGCGGGCGCAGGCATGGAGATTGCGGGCGCGGGCATAATAGCCGAGCCCGGCCCAGGCCTGCAGAACCTCCTCCAGCGGCGCGGCGGCCAGCGCTTCGACCCGCGGCCAGCGGCCCAGGAAGGCGGCGAAATAGGGCTGCACCACCGCCACCGTGGTCTGCTGCAGCATGATTTCCGAGAGGAAGACGTGGTAGGGGTCCGCCACCGCGCCCGGCTCGGCGCGCCAGGGCAACCGGCGGCGGTGCCGGTCGTACCAGGCCAGCAGCCGGCGGGAATCGGGACGAAGACCCGTTTCCGCCTCCGGCTCAAGGTCCTGAGCCGCCCCGCGCCTCTTTCCGGCGGGCCGTGCGGTTGCTAGTCTCGTCACGCTCTGCGCTCCCCCTGCGTCCCAAGGTGGCCGCGGACGGGGCCGCTCGCAAGCCGCACGGCGCCGCCGCGCACAGGAACCGCACATGCCGCCCCGCCGCTTCGCGCCGCGCCCGCTCGCCGACTTCATCGGCACCGCCATCGCCCAGAGCTGCGCCAAGCGCGGCCTCGCCTCGGTGGAGATCGTCACGCATTGGCCGGACATCGTCGGCGAGCCGTTGGCGGCCCGCGCCGCTCCGCTGAAGCTGATCTGGCCGGCACGCGGCGATACCGAAGGCACCGGCGTGCTGCATGTGCGGGTGGAAGGCGCCTATGCCATCGACCTGCAGCACGAGGCGCCGGTGGTGATCGAACGCATCAACCGCTATTTCGGCTGGCGCTGCGTCGGCCGGCTGGCGCTGCGGCAGGGCCCGGTGGCCGGCCTGCGGCAGAAGCCGGCGCCGCCGCCGGAGCCGGACGCGGCGGCACTGGCCGGCGTCGCCCGCCGCATCGGCCAATTCGAGGACGCCGCGCTCGGCGAGGCGCTGGCCCGGCTCGGGGCGCTGGTGGCGAGGGGGCACGCGCCGCGCCGCAGTTGAAGCGTTCACAAAGGGGTGATGGCCGGCCGGCGCCGTGACGCCGCGCCACGCGCCCGCCGCCGCACCGTTGCCATGTTCGCACCGTGCTTGTAACCGCTGCGTCAATCTGAGCCGGCGCATCGTGCCGTCACCATTGGAGAGCCCTCTATGCCCATCGACCGTCGCCGCTTTCTCGAAGGGGCCGGAGCGGCCGTGCTCACCGGCGCCGCCCTGCTGGCGCTGGCCAGCCCGGAAAGCCTGGGCGCCGCCCGGCTTGCCTTTGTCGGCCGCGCCGAAGCGCAGACCATCAGCGATGTGAAGCTGATGGCGCCCGGCGCCCTGCCCGACCAAGTGCTGGGCAAGGCCGACGCCCCGGTGACCATCGTGGAGTACGCCTCCATGACCTGCGGTCACTGCGCGAACTTCCACACCACCACCTTCCCGGAGCTCAAGACCAAGTACATCGATACCGGCAAGGTCAAGCTGATCCTGCGCGAATTCCCGCTCGACATCGTCGCCAAGGCCGCCTTCATGCTGGCGCGCTGCGCCGGCGAGGGGAAATACTACCCCATGGTCTCGACCCTGTTCGAGACGCAGAAGAGCTGGGCGTTCGGCAACGATCCTGCGGCCGGGCTTCTGGCGGTGGCCAAGCAGGCCGGCATGACCGAGCAGCAGTTCAACGCCTGCCTGAACGACGCCACGCTCGCCGGCAATATCGACCAGGTGGCTCAGCGCGCCTCGGCCGATTTCGGCGTCAGCTCGACCCCCACCTTCTTCATCAACGGCAAGCAGCTCAAAGGCTCGCTCTCGCCGGCGGACCTCGACAAGGAACTCGGCCCGCTGGTCGGCGCGAACTGATCGGCTCCGGCGCGCCGCCTCACTCCGGCAGAGCGAGGCGGCCGTCCGGGCCAAGTGTAAAGCCCGGATTGTGCGCCACTTCCCACGGATAGCCGTCGGGGTCGGCGACATAGCCGGAATAGCCGCCCCAGAAGGTTTCCTGCGCCGGCCGCAGCGCCCGGCCGCCGGCCGCCACCGCGGCGCGCAGCGTCTCGTCCACCGCCGCGCGGCTGGCGCGGTTGCAGGCGAGCGCGATGCCGCCGAAGCCGCCGGGCCTGCCGTCGAGCAGGCCGGCATCGGCGGCGAGTTCGTGGCGCGGATAGAGCGAGAGCACCACCCCGCCGGACGGGCCGCCGGCCTGGAAGAACGCCACGCCCGCCGCCTCGCGCACCCGGCGCCGCAGCCCGAGCGCTTCATAGAACGCGACGGCGCGGGCGAGGTCGCCCACCCCGAGAGTCACCAGCGACAGCCACAGCGGCTCGGCATCCGCGTCGTTCATCGTGCATCCTCCCCGAACAGCGACAATTGCTCGCCCAATGCCGGCGGCCGGCGGAAATGCCTTGTCTCCATCCGCCAGCGGCGGCGGTTGAGGCCCAGCCGTTCCACCGCGATCTCGAACCGGCGTGCGATGGTCCAGGCATAGGGGCCGGAGCCGGTCATGCGCTGGCCGAAGCGGGCATCGTAATCCTTGCCGCCGTGCAGTTCGCGCACCAGCGCCAGCACGCGGCGATAGCGGTCTGGGTAATGGGCGATCAGCCATTCCTTGAACAGATCGGCGATCTCCAGCGGCAGGCGCAGCATCACATAGCCGGCATCCTGCACCCCGGCTGCGGCGGCGGCATCGAGAATGCGCTCGATCTCGGCATCGTTGATGGCGGGGATCACCGGCGCCACCAGCACCGAGGTCGGCACGCCGGCCGCAGCGAGCCGCCGCAGCGTATCGATCCGCCGCATCGGCGTCGCCGCCCGCGGCTCCATCTGCCGGGCCAGCTTGGCGTCCAGCGAGGTCACGGACAGCGCCACCTTCACCAGCCCGCGCTCGGCCATCGGCACCAGAATATCGAGGTCGCGCAGCACCAGCGCCGATTTGGTGACGATGCCGACCGGATGGCCGAAATCGCGCAGCACTTCCAGAATGCGCCGCGTCAGCCGCCATTCGCGCTCGATCGGCTGATAGGCATCGGTGTTGATGCCGAGCGCGATGGTGCGCGGCTCATAGCCGGGCTTGGCCAGTTCCTTGGCCAGCAATTCCGGCGCGTCCGGCTTGGCGAACAGGCGGCTCTCGAAATCGAGCCCGGCGGACAGGCCCTGATAGGCGTGGGTCGGCCGGGCGAAGCAATAGACGCAGCCATGCTCGCAGCCGCGATACGGATTGATCGAGCGGTCGAAGCCGACATCGGGCGAATCATTGCGGCTGATGATGGTGCGCGCCCGCTCCACCGTGACGCTGGTGCGGAACGGGGGCAGTTCCTCCAGGCTCTGCCAGCCATCGTCGAACGCCTCGCGCGCATGCGGCTCGAAGCGCCCGGCGGCGTTGGAGACGCTGCCGCGCCCGCGGCGGCGTTCGCCGGCCACCGCCGGCCCGGCCGGCGCCGCGTCCTCCTCGCCGGTGTTCAGCGCGCGGTCGCGGTGATCGCGCACCGCGGCCTGCTTGGCCTTGCGATCCTTCCCCAGCCGGCCGACGAAGCTTCGGGCCGGCACGTCGGCGGCACCGGGCGACTGCGAGGGTTCGGGTGCGGTGCGTTCCATGCCTCAACACTTAAGCCAGAGACGTGAACATATCAAGAACATCGTTTCGATGTCGCTCCGCGACCTGTACGGCCGCCATGGCATGCTGTAGGCAGCGCAAGGGTTTGAGGGCACAAGCACAAGGACGGCGCGTGATATCGGTGGTGATCCCGACCCACGATTCGGACCGGCTGCTGGTGCCGACGCTCGCCGGCCTTGTGCCCGGCGCCGCGGCTGGCGTGGTGCGCGAGGTGCTGCTGGTCGACGGCCATGCGCTGGGCGCGATCGAGGAGGTGGCGGACGCCGCCGGCTGCGAATATCTGCGCGGCCCGGCCGATCTCGGCGCCCGGCTGCGCCAGGGCGCGGCCGCGGCGCGCGCGCCGTGGATCCTGTTCATGGAACCGGAAGGCGTGCTGCAGGAAGGCTGGCCGCGCGAGGTGCGTGCCTTCACCGATCAGGCCGAGCGCACCGGCGCCACGGAGCGTCGCGCCGCCACTTTCCGGCTGGCGCTGGACGGTTTCGGCGTCAGCCCGCGGCTCCGGGAAGCCGTCGCGGTGGCGCGCCATGCGCTCACTGGGCGGCCGCGGCCGGGGCAGGGCCTGATCATTCATCGCCGCTTCTATGAGGCGCTGGGCGGCCATGATGCCGGGGCGCAGTCGGCGCGACGGTTTCTGGCACGCGTCGGCCGCGGTCGGCTCAGCCTGCTGCGTTCCCAAATCCTGCTGCCGCACCAATGATGTGGCCCGCGGCTGTTCTCGCGCTCCTGCTGGCGCTCGGCCACGCCGCGCCGGCGCGGGCCGACGACGTAACCTTCTACGACGAGGTCCGGCCGCTGCCGAGCGCCGTCGCCGCGGCCATAATGTGCGATAGGGTCGATTCGGGCGGCATGGCGCGCCCCTTTGCCGGCGGCTTCGTGTTCAGCGCCCGCTGCCCCAGCAACCACGCCAATGAGGTGAAGGGCCTGGTGTTCGCCGAGGATGCCGAAGGGAATGGCGCTAAGACGCTGCTGTTTCCCTATCCGAAAGGAGCCGACCCAGCCGATTCGCTGTCCAATGTCCGATTCTACCCGCAAAGCCGCGAACTCACCGAGCTTTGGGTCAACCCGGAGGATGATATCTGCCGCACCGAGGGCCGCTGGCGGCTGGAGGGCGCCGCGCGGGCGCCGCGCCTGATCTATTGGCGCGAGACCCGCGACTGCGACGGCAAGCGCGGCTGGCGGGTGCTGATCGACCGCCGCCGCGGCTGAATCAGACTGTGGCGCCCCGCGCCTTGGAGCGCTTCAGGTGCTCGTCGAGCCGCGGCAATATCTCGACGAAATTGCACGGCCGGTGACGCACATCGAGCTGGTGCAGCAAGATCTCGTCCCAGGCGTCGCGGCAGGCACCGGGGGAGCCCGGCAGGCAGAACACGTAGGTGGCATTAGCGACGCCGGCGGTGGCGCGGCTCTGCAAGGTCGAGGTGCCGATCTTGGCGAAGGACACCATGTGGAACACGGTGGAGAAGCCCTCCATCCGCTTCTCGAACAGCGGCTCCACCGCCTCCGGCGTCACGTCGCGCCCGGTAAAGCCGGTGCCGCCGGTGGTGATCACTACATCGATGGCGGGATCGGCGATCCAGCCCGCCACCCGGCCGCGAATGTCCTCGACATCGTCCGGCACGATGGCGCGGGCGGCGAGGCTGTGTCCGGCCTCGCCGATCCGGCCGGCAAGGGTGGCGCCGGAGCGATCGTCGTCCAGCGTGCGGCTGTCGGAAATCGTCAGCACGGCGATGCGCAGCGGCACGAAGGCGCGGGCCGGATCGAGGTTCGCCATGGTCAGATGTTCGACTGGAAGGTGTTGCACTGCTTCATGTCGCCGCCCTTCAGCCCGCGATTGAACCAGGTGGCGCGCTGCTGCGAGGTGCCGTGGGTGAAGCTGTCCGGCACCACATAGCCCTGAGATTGCTTCTGCAGCCGGTCGTCGCCGATGGCGCTGGCGGCGTTCAGCGCCTCCTCCACGTCGCCTTCCTCCAGAATGCGGTAGCGCTCATTGGCGTGGTAGGCCCACACCCCGGCAAGGCAGTCTGCCATCAGTTCGACCCGAACCGAGAGCTGGTTGGCCTCCTGCTTGGAGACCTGGCGCTGGCGCTCCTGCACCTTGGCAAGCAGGCCGATCTGGTTCTCGACATGATGGCCGACCTCGTGGGCGATGACATAGGCGGCGGCGAAATCGCCGGGGGCGCGGAAACGCGTCTTCATCTCCTGAAAGAACGACAGATCGAGATAGACCTTCTGGTCGAGCGGGCAATAGAACGGCCCCATGGCCGATTGCGCATTGCCGCAGCCCGAACGCGTGGCGCCGGAGAACAGCACCATACCCGGCTTCTCATAGGTGCGCCCGTCGGCCTTGAACAGCGGCACCCACACATCCTCGGTCTGCGCCAGCACGGTCGAAGCGAACTTGCCGAGCTGGTCGGTCGGCGCGGCCTTGCTGCCGGACGGCGGCGCGCTGGTCTGCTCGCTGGCAGGCCCGTCGCCGAACAGGATCTCGGCGCCGCCGAGCAGCACCGCCGGATTGATCCCGGTGGCCCAGGCGATCAGCCCGACCACGATCAGCCCGCCTATGCCCAGGCTCCCCCGGCCGCCCATGCCACGGCCGCCGCCGAAGCCGCCACCGCTGCCGCGCCGGTCCTCGACATTGTCGCTCTGCCGGAAATCTTCCCACTTCATGACCGTCTCCCACGCCCTGCCGACGGGCCAGCATCGCGGTGTGCGCACGCGCGCCGCCGATTGTCGTTCACGCCGGCCGCACCGGCAACGCCGGTAACGACGGATAGATCCGTCGTCGGCGCGATAAGCGTGGAACTTTCGTTCGCGATCCGCATTGCCGGTTTCGGGGAAGTGGTGCAATGACCGATCCGAAACGCGCAGACGTAAGGCAGGCCAAGCGAGCCGGTCTCATATTCAATATGGCAATGCGGCGAAGCTCGGTGCATCGCGGACCTTCCGCTCCCTCCAAGGACGCCGCATGAACGACGCGTCCGCCGCCTCGCCGGCCGCATCGCCCCCGCCCGAACCGCCGGCCTGGCCGGTCGGCGGCGGCGCGACCGGTGCGCTCATTCGCACCATGGACTGGTCGCGCACCAGTCTCGGCCCTATCGCGCAATGGCCGCGCAGCCTGCGCCTCGGCGTCGAGATGGTGCTGGATTCGCCGGTGGCCATGGTGCTGATGTGGGGTCCCGACCATGTGATGATCTATAATGACGGCTATGTGCCGATCGCCGCGGACCGGCATCCCGCCGCGCTGGGCGGCACGGTGCCGCAGATCTGGCCGGAAATCTGGGACTGGAACCAAGAAAAGCTCGCCGCCGGCCTGCGCGGCGAACAGCAGGTGTACCGCGACCAGATGCTGCGGCTGCAGCGGCGGGACCATCAGGACCGGGACCATCTGGAGGAGGTCTGGTTCGACCTCTATTACGCGCCGGTGCGTGACGAGTGCGGCACGGTGCGCGGCGTGCTGTGCACGGCGCCGGTGACCACCGAACGCGTTCTTTCCGAACGGCGGCTGAATTTCCTGCTCGATCTGAGCGAACGGCTTCGCGACGAGGTCGATCCGCATGTGGTCACCGGCGTGGCGGCGGAGGCGCTCGGGCGCATGCTCGGCGTCGACCGGGTCGGCTATGCGGTGATCGAATCCGAAAGTGGCGTCGCCACGATTCAGAGGGACTGGACCGCCGGTCCGCTCGAAAGCCTCGCCGGCCGTACCCTGAGGCTCGACCATTTCGGCACGGAGATCGCGCGCCCGCTGCTGGCGGGCGAGAGCGTGTGGATGGAGGACACGGCCGGTTCGGCGGCCGACCCGCTCGGCATCCGCTCCTTCCTGGCGGTGCCTCTGCTCAAGGCGGGCAGGCTGACCACCATTCTCTATCTCCACAGCCGCATGCCCCGCCGCTGGACTGAGGCGGAGATCACGCTGTCGCAGGACGTCGCCGCGCGCACCTGGTCGACGGTCGAGCGGGCGCGGGTGGAAAGCCGGCTGCGCGCCAGCGAGGATCGCCTGCGCATCGCCCAGGCCGCCGGCGGCATCGGCACGTTCGAGCTGTTCCCGGCCGCCGGCCGGGTCGCGGTGTCCGGGCAGTTCTGCCGGCTGTGGGGCCTGCCGGAGCGCAGCGAGTTCGCGATCGAGGACGTGCTGGCGCTGGTCCATCCCGAAGACCGCGCCAAGCTGGAGACCAGCCGACGCCAGCTCGGCGTCAGGGCACTGGCCCCGGTGGAGTACCGCATCATCCGGCCGGATACCGGCGAATTGCGCTGGCTGGCGCGCCGCGGCGAGACGGTGACGGATGGCCCCGCCGGGGCGCCGCGCTATCTCGGCGCCTGCTACGACATCACCGACCGGCGTCGCGCCGAGGACCGGCTGCGCGAACTCAACGATTCGCTGGAGCGCGAGGTCGCCCTGCGCACCCGCGAGCGCGACCGCATCTGGACCGTTAGCCAGGACCATCTCGTGGTTGCCGATGCCGCGGGCGTCTGGCTCAGCGTCAATCCCGCCTGGTCGCGCACTCTGGGCTGGAGCGAGACGGAACTGGTCGGCCGGCAACCGGACTGGATCGAGCACCCGGACGATCGCGGCGTCACCCGCCGGGCGCTGGTGGCGCTGGTGGACGGCGCTGGCGGGCCGCACGCCACCGGGCGGTTCGAGAGCCGGCTGCGGACGGCCGATGGCACCTACCGGCACTTTTCCTGGACGGCGGCGGCGGAGGGCGAGCGCATCTATGGCGTCGCCCGCGACTCCACGCTCGACAAGCAGCGCGAGACCGCGCTGGCGCACGCACAGGAGGCACTGCGCCAGTCGCAGAAGATGGAGGCGATCGGCCAGCTCACCGGCGGCATCGCCCACGATTTCAACAATCTGCTGATGGCGATCACCGGCGCGCTGGACCTGTTGCAACGCCGGCTCAATGCCGGCCGCACCGACGGGCTGGAGCGCTATGCCGGGCTCGCCGCCGCCTCCGCCGACCGGGCGGCGCAGCTCACGCAGCGCCTGCTGGCCTTCGCCCGGCGCCAGCCCTTGGACCCCAAGCCGGTGCGGCCCGAACGGCTGCTCGCCGGCATGGACGATCTGCTGCGCCGGACGCTCGGCCCGACCATCGCGCTGGACATCGTCGCCAGGGAGCCGGCGTGGCACATCTTGTGCGATGGCAACCAGCTCGAAAGCGCCGTGCTCAACCTTGCCATCAATGCCCGCGATGCCATGCCGGAGGGCGGGCGGCTCACCATCTCCACCGACAACCGCCGCCTTGATGCGGAGGCCATCGCCCGGCTCGGCGCCGCCATGCCGCCCGGCGACTATCTGGTGATCGCGGCCGCCGACACCGGCATCGGCATGGATGCCGACACCCGCTCGCACGCCTTCGAGCCGTTCTTCACCACCAAGCCGACCGGCCACGGCACCGGTCTCGGCCTGTCCATGCTCTATGGCTTCGTGCGGCAGTCGGGCGGGCATGCGCGGGTGGAGAGCGAGCTCGGCCACGGCGCGACCTTCGAACTGTATCTGCCGCGCTTCGAGGGCGAAGGACCGGCCGGCGAGGACGCGCCGGTGCGCGACGTGGCGGCGAATGGGGCGGGCGAGATCGTGCTGGTGGTGGAGGACGAGGATGCGGTGCGCGAACTTGTGCTCGACGTGCTGCGCGAGCGCGGCTACCGGGCGATCGCCGCCGCCGACGGCATGGCCGGGCTGGACCTGCTGCGCACGACGCCGGAGATCGACCTTCTGGTTACCGATGTCGGGCTGCCCGGCGGCATGAACGGGCGCCAGCTGGCCGACGCCGCCCGCCATTTGCGCCCGGACCTCAAGGTCCTGTTCATGACCGGCTATGCCCATGACGCCTGGACCGGCCGGCCGCTGCTCGACGAAGGCATGGAGCTGCTCACCAAGCCGTTCGCCGTTGAACTGCTGGCGCAGAAGCTGCGCGGCATGCTGGGCGCAGCGACACCGGGCTGAGGTACGCCGGGCTGAAGGACACCGCCGCCGGTCTCATGGTACGGATAGATCAAACGAGACTTCGCCGCCGCGGCGGCGAAGCGATGCGGTGGGAGCGGCGGTCATGGCGAAAACGGAGACTCCTCGCAGCGGCGCCCGGCCGCGCCCGCCCTTCGAGCGCATCGCGCTGCTGCTTCAGGGCGGCGGTGCGCTCGGCGCCTACCAGGCCGGCGTCTATGAGGCGCTGGCCGAAGCGAACCTGCACCCGGACTGGATCGCCGGCATTTCCATCGGCGCGATAAATTCGGCGCTGATCGCCGGCAACGCGCCGGAGCGCCGCGTCGACCGGCTGCGGGAGTTCTGGCAGGCCATCAGCGCGCCGCCGTTCGGCGTGCCCGATCTCTCGGTGCTCGACGTCAAGAGCGACTTCATGCGCCGCCAGGTGAACCAGTTTCGGGCGCTGGGCATATTGATGGGCGGGGCCCCCGGCTTCTTCAAGCCGCGGCTGCCGCCGCCCTATCTCGACATCGCGCTCTCGCCCGCGAGCCTGTCCTATTACGATGTGGCGCCGCTGAAGGCGACGCTGGAGCGGCTGGTGGATTTCGATCGCATCAATGCCGGCACCATGCGGTTCTCGGTCGGCGCGGTGAATGTGCGCACCGGCAATTTCGCCTATTTCGACAATGAGAAGACCCGGATCCGGGCGGAGCACATTCTCGCCAGCGGCGCGCTGCCGCCGGGTTTTCCCGCCATCGAGATCGACGGCGAGCATTATTGGGACGGCGGCATCGTCTCCAACACGCCGCTGCAATGGATGCTCGACAACCGACCGCGGGTCGACACGCTGGCCTTCCAGGTCGACCTGTGGAACGCCCGCGGCGCGCTGCCGCGCGATCTGATGGAGCTGGAGGTGCGGCAGAAGGAGATCCGCTATTCCAGCCGCACCCGCAACGCCACGGACAATTTCAAGCGCGCCCAGATGCTGCGCCGCGCCGGCGCCAAGCTGCTGAAGCATTTGCCGGACGAGTTGCGCCAGACCCCCGAGGCGCAATTGCTGGCCGCCGAGTCGGACGAGAAGGTCTACAACATCGTCCACCTGATCTATCGGGCGAAGTCCTATGAGGGCACCTCGAAGGACTACGAGTTCTCCCGCCTCACCATGAAGGAGCACTGGGCGAGCGGCTACCAGGACGCCGTGCGCACGCTGAGCTACCCGCAAGTGCTGGAGCGCCCGACCGGGGTCGACGGCATCTCCACCTTCGACCTCGGCGACCCGGCGGGCGACTGAGCGGCCCGCCTTTCAGCTCGCCGCGGCGAAGAACTGGCTCGGCGGACGCTCCAACCCGTAGTGCTCGCGCAGGGTGCGGCCTTGATAGGCGGTGCGGAACAGGCCGCGCCGCTGCAGGATCGGCACCACCTCGTCGACGAAGCTGTCGAGCAGGGCGGGCAGGATCGGCGGCATGACGTTGAAACCGTCGGCCGCCCCGGTGGTGAACCAGTCCTCGATGATATCGGCGACCTGCTCCGGCGTTCCGGCCACCGTGAAGTGGCCGCGCGCGCCGGCAAGGCTGTGCAGCAACTGGCGCAGCGTCGGCCGCTCGCGGGCGACCAGCGCGCGGATCACCTGCGCCCGGCTACGGGCGGCCTGCACTGCGTCGGGCTCCGGAAAATCGTCGACCGAGAGCACGGCGTCGAGGTCGAGATGGGAGAAATCATGGCCGCCGAAGCGGTTGGAAAGGCGCGCCAGCCCCACCGCCGGATCGGTGAGTTCGTTGAGTTCCTCCCACATCCGCCGGGCCTCGGCCTCGGTGGAGCCGATCACCGCGCTGAGGCCGGGCAGGATCAGAATCTGGTCCGGCCGGCGGCCGAGGGCTGCGGCCTGGGACTTGATGTCGGCGTAGAAGTCCACCGCCGCCGACTTTTCCAGATGCGCGGTGAACACCGCCTCCGCATGCAGGGCGGCAAAGCGCCGCCCGTCGGTCGAGGAGCCGGCCTGGACGAAGACCGGGCGGCCCTGCGGCGCGCGCGGCAGGTTCAGCGGGCCGGCGACGCGCTGAAAGCGGCCGACATGGTCGATGGCGCGGATGCGCGCGGCGTCGGTGTAGCGGCCGGTGCCGCGGTCGTCGAGCACGGCGTCGTCGGCCCAGCTGTCCCACAGCTTGGTCACGACATCGAGGAAATCGAACGCCCGCTCATAGCGCTCGGCATGCGGGATCTGCTGGGTGTAGCCGAAATTCGGACCGGCCCCGAGCACCCAGGAGGTGACGATGTTCCAGCCGATCCGCCCGCCGCTGATATGGTCGAGCGAGGCGAACTGCCGGGCGAGGTTGTAGGGCTCGGTGTAGGTGGTGGAGGCGGTGGCGATCAGCCCGATCCGCTCGGTGGCACCCGCCAGGGCGGCCAGCGCGGTGATCGGCTCCAGCCCGCCCTTGGCGACGTGCTCGATCTCCTCGCCGATCGCCAGCGCATCGGCAAAGAAGATGGAATCGAACAGGCCGGCCTCGGCCTTCTGCGCCAATTGCCGGTAATAGGCGATGTCAGTGAGCGCCAGCGGCGTCGCCGAAGGGTGGCGCCAGGCGGTCTCGTGGTGACCGCGCCCGTGAATGAACAGATTGAGGTGCAGGTGCCGCGACATGGGTGCTCCCTAGAGGCTTTCGGTCACGCCGAGAGCGCCGAGCAGCGTGCTGCGGTGCGCGGCGAAGGCGGGGTCGGTCTTGCGGCGCGGATGGGCGAGCCCGAGCGCGCGGTCGAGCACGATGCGCCCCTGCTCCATCACCAGCACCCGGTCGGCCAGCAGCAGCGCCTCGTCGACATCGTGGGTGACGAGCAGCACGGTCGGCCGATGTATCTCGACCAGGCGGAACAGCAGTTCGTGCATGCGGATGCGGGTCAGGGCGTCGAGCGCGCCGAACGGCTCGTCCGCCAGCAGCAGCGCCGGCTGGCGCGCCAGCGAGCGGGCCAGCGCCACGCGCTGCTGCTCGCCGCCGGAAAGCACGCCCGGCCACGCGTCGACCCGGCCGGCCAGCTCGACATCGGCGAGCGCGGCGCGGCCGCGCGCCTCGGCGTCCGGCAAGCGCAGGCCGAGCATCACATTGCGCAGCACGCTCTCCCACGGCAGCAGCCGGGAATCCTGGAACAGCACCGAGCGGTTCTCCGGCGCCTCGATGCTGCCCTCGCCCTCGGCCTCGTCGTCGAGGCCGGCAATGGCGCGCAGCAGCGTGCTCTTGCCGCAGCCGCTGCGCCCGATGAGCGCCACGAAGGTTCCCGGCGCGATGTCGAGCGAGATGTCCTTCAGCACTGTGCGGCCGGAAAAGGCGCGGCTCAGCCCGCGCAGCCGCACCGCGGCACCCAGCGCGGCAGCCGGACGGGTGGCGAGTGCGGCGCTCATGAGCCCAGCACCTTGCGATAGGCCAGCGCCCGGCGCTCCCACAAGCGCACGGCGGCGTCCGACGAGAGGCCGAGCGCGGCATAGATGACGAGCCCGACCACGATCACGTCGGTCTGGCCGTAGTCGCGCGCCCGGTTCATCAGATAACCGATGCCCTCGGTGGTGTTGATCTGTTCCAGCACCACCAGAGCGGTCCAGCAGGTGGTCACGGCGAGCCGCAGGCCGGTGAAGAAGCCCGGCAGCGCACCGGGCAGCGCCACCCGGCGGAGGAATTCGCCACGGCCGAGACCCAGCGTGCGGGCCAGTTCGACATGGCGCAGATCGATGCCGCGCAGCGCCGCATGGGTGTTGATATAGACCGGCACGAACACGCTGGTGGCAATCAGCGCCACCTTCATCACCTCGCCGATACCGAGCCACAATATGCCGAGCGGGATGAGGGCGAGCGTGGGTACGGCGCGCTTGATCTGCACCAGCGCGTCGATGCCCGCCTCGCCGCTGCGGGTGAGGCCGGCGGCCAGCGCCAGCAGCAGCCCGACCGCGACGCCGATGCCGAGGCCGCTATAGGCCCGCTGGGCCGAGGCGAAAAAATGCTCGGCCAGCGCACCGTCCATCAGCATCTCGTAGAAGGTGACGACCGCGGTCGAGGGCGCGGCAAGCGTGCGCGGCGACAGCCAGCCTATGGCCGAGGCGAACTCCCACAGCACCAGCAGAGCCGCCGGGCCGGCCATGTAGCCGGCCGCGCCGAGGCGCTTCGGCGTCAGGCGGCGCACCGCAGGCGCACCGCGCACCGGGGACGACGTGGCGGCCTGCGGCAGGGCCGCAAGCGAGGTGTAGGCGCTGTCGGTCATGGGCGCTCTCCAGGGTGTGGGAGGAGGGTCGCGAGATCAGTTGGTGGCAGCCTTGATCACCTCGTCGAAGCGCAGATCGAACTCCTCGCGGGCGTCGAGCGGCTTTTTGAGGTCGCCGGCGGCATAGATCAGGTCGATGGTGGCCTGCTGCGGCGCGATCAGGCTTTCCAGCGGCGGAAAGGCGATGTCGCCGGCTGCCTTGACGATGGCGAGCCCGTCCGCCTCCTTCAGCTTCTGCTTGCGGACATAATAGGCGGCGACCCAATCGGCCGGGTGTGCCTTCGACCAGCCATTGGCGGCGATCCAGCCGAGGACGAACTGGCGGATGGCGGCGGCCTTGGCCGGGTCCTCTAGCGCGGCGCCGCTGGCGTAGAGATAGGTGAGGCCGCGCGGCAGCCGGTCGTGCTCGGCATCCGGCACGGCGCTGGCGCCGCGGTCGGCATAGTCGGCGAGGTAGCGGGAGAAATGCGGCTCGTTCAGCGCCGCAATGTCGACCTGGCCGCTGCGCACGGCATCGGGAAAGTCGGCGGCACGCAGCGGCACCAGCGTCACGTCCTTGCGGGTGAGGCCGGCCAGCTTCAATGCGGTGAGCACGAAGGGCTGCCGGCCGGTGCCCTCGGCATAGGCGATGCGCTTGCCGCGGAACTCTTCCAGCGCCTTGACGGTGAGGCCGGGACGGACGGCAAAGCTGTAGTCGGGCTCGGACGAGCGGCGCGCCGCGACGATGGGCAGCGTCTCGCCGGCGGCCTGCGCCTGGATCGGCGGGGCATTGCCGACGGTGGCAAGGTCGAGCGCACCGGCGCGGAACGCCTCCAGAATGGCGGGACCGCCGAGGAAATTGGCGTAGGTGACGGCAGCAGTGAGCTTGGCGTGCTCGCCCGAGGCGATCATCTGGGTCTGCAGTTCCTCGTTCTGGTCGGCCACCACCAGCCGCGTGCCCGCGGGCACCTGCGTCGGCAGCGCGCTGGCGGCAGCGAGGGACGGCGCCAGACCGAGCGCGAGGACGGCGGCGCGCAGCGCGGTTGCGAAGATGGAATGCGGCATGGAGCGAACCTGTCGAATGTGAGATTCCACGGCGCCAGGGCTGTGGCTTGTTGTTATCCACATAATCGATAGATTATTTTATCTGTCAAGCGTGATGGAGCCGAGGTCGGCTCGCTGCGTATCACCACCCGAACTCAGCCGAGGTGCGGATAGCCCGCCGCCTGCGCCGACCGCTCCAGTTCGAGCACGCGGTCATAGGCGTGCTCGGGGAGGACCTCGAAGCCGATGAGGCCGAGCGCCGCGCGCGCCGGCGCCGTCGCCGGATCGGCCAGCGCCTCGGCCAGCGCCGCGCGCAGCGCCGCGACCAGCGCGTCGGGAGCCTCAAGCCGGGTTACCAGGGGCAGGCCGGGCGTGTCCGGGGTGACACCGAGCGCCCGCACGCCGGCGATACGCTCGGGCGCATGGCGGGCGATGATGGCATAGGTGACGCCGTCGATGGCGGCGATGGCGGCCCGTCCTTCGGCCACGGCCGCCAGGCTGTCGAGATGCGCGCCGGTTACCGAAACGGCGCCGAAGAACCGCCCGCCCGCCGCCAGCGGCGCCACCGCGGCGCGCAGCAGGTTCATGCCGGTGTTGCTGTCGAAGCCGTTGATGGCGGCGACGCGCCCGCGCAAATCTTCAAGGCTGCGCGCGGGATCGTCGGCACGCACCAGCAGCACGCTGCGGTGGCGGGCGCCTTCGGCATAAGGCGACCGGTAGACCGGCGTCGCCACCAGGCGCAGCCGGCCGGCGAAGCGGGTGCGCAGCGGATAGCCGCAGGTGTGGCCGAGCAGCAGATGCGGGTCTTCCAGCATCGCTTCGATGGGCCGGCCCCGCTCGATCGCCGCCGGCGCCTCGTCCCAGCCGGCATCGGCCAGCGCCCGGCGCAGGCGCGCCCACAGCGTGTCATTGGCTCCCTGCACCCAGGGCAGATCGTACATGCCGAGCGTGACCACGCCGGCCGTCGCCATTAAGAGCCGCGCTCGGCCAGCAGCCGGGCGATGCCGGCGCGCAGTTCGGGGATGCCCTCGCCCTCGCGGCTGGAGGTGGCGAACACCAGCGGAAAGGCTGCCGCCCGGCGCCGCAGCGCCGCCTCGCTCTCGGCCAGCCGGCTGGCGCGCTCGGCTGCGGAGAGCTGGTCGGTCTTGGTCAGCACCAGCGCATAGGAGACGGCCGCCTTGTCGAGCCCGTCCAGCACGCCGAGATCGATCGGCTTCAGCCCGTGGCGGGCGTCGATCAGCACGAAGACGCGGGCGAGATTGGCGCGGCCGCGCAGATAGGCGTGGATGGTGGCGGTCCAGGCCTCGACCTTCTCCTTCGGTGCCTGGGCGAAGCCGTAGCCCGGCATGTCGACCAGAGTGAGGTCCGGGCCGAGGCCGAAGAAGATCAGTTCCTGGGTGCGTCCGGGCGTGACCGAGGTGCGGGCCAGCGCCTTGCGGCCGGTGAGCGCATTGACCAGGCTCGACTTGCCGACATTGGAGCGTCCGGCCAAAGCGATCTCGATGCCGCGCATCGGCGGCATCACCTCGACGGTCGGCGCGGCGGAGAGAAACCGCCATTCGCCGGCGAACAGAAGCCGCCCGGCCTCGATCTCCCCGGCCGTGAAGTCGCGCGCGGCGGCGCCGTCCTGTTCCATGCCCGCGGTCAGGACGGCTTCGGCTTCTTGCGCCGGAACGTGTCCTTGAGATTGTCCCACAATTCCACCTTCACCCCGTTCTTGCGCATGATGATCGACTGCTGGAGCACCGAGAGCGTGTTGTTCCACGCCCAGTAGATCACCAGGCCGGAGGCGAAGGAGGACAGCATGAAGGTGAAGATCAGCGGCATCCAGTCGAAGATCATCTTCTGGGTCGGGTCCGGCGGGGCCGGGTTGAGCTTCATCTGCGCCCACATGGTGAAGCCCATGATGATCGGCCACACGCCGAGCAGCAGGAAATGGCCGATCACCGGAACCTGGCCGGGGTCCCACGGAATCAGCCCGAACAGGTTGAAGATGGTGGTGGGGTCGGGCGCCGAGAGGTCCTTGATCCAGCCGAAGAACGGCGCGTGGCGCATCTCGATGGTCACGAACAGCGTCTTGTAGAGCGCGAAGAACACCGGAATCTGGATCAGGATCGGCAGGCAGCCGGCCACCGGATTGATCTTCTCCTTCTTGTAGATCTCCATCATCGCCTGCTGGAGCTTCACGCGGTCGTCGCCATAGCGCTCGCGCAGGGCGGCGATCTCGGGCTGCACCGCCTTCATCTTCGCCATGGAGGCGTAGCTCTTATTGGCGAGCGGGAAGAACAGGCCCTTCACCAGCACGGTGACGATGAGGATGGCCACGCCGAAATTGCCGACGCCCTTATAGATCCAGTCGATCAGCAGGAAGAGCGGCTTGGTGATGAAATAGAACCAGCCCCAGTCGATCAGCAGGTCGAAGCGGTCGATGCCGAACGCGGTCTTGTAGCCGTCGACCACCCGCACTTCCTTGGCGCCGGCGAACAGGCGGCCCTCATTGGCGACCGTGCCGCCGGCCGGCACCGCAATGGCCTCGCCGAGGAAATCGGCCTGGTAATTATGGTCGGCGCCGACCGCGGCGGCGGAGAAGCGCGCCGTGACCTTTTCCTTGACGTCCGGAATGACGGTGGCGGCCCAGTATTTGTCGGTGATGCCGAGCCAGCCGCCGACCGAGGGGAAGGTCTCGGTGAGCTTCTCGGCGATCGCCGAGTACTTGATCTCGTGCAGCCCGCCCTCGCTGGTCACGCCGATCAGGCCTTCGTGCAGGATGTAGTAGCCGAGCGTGTGCGGGGTGCCGTGGCGCGACACCAGCGCGAAGGGGTGCAGGCTCACGCCCTCGGCACCGGTGTTGGTGACCTCGTCCTTCACGGTGAACATGTAGTTGACGTCGACCGCGACGGTGCGGCGGAAGCTCAGCCCCGCGCCGTTGTCCCAGGTCAGCACCAAAGGCTGGTCCTGGGAAAGGCTGGCGCCGGCCGGTGCGGTCCACACGGTGTCGGCGCCCGGCAGCTTGGTGGCCTGGCCGGCGCCGCCGACCCAGCCGAATTCGGCATAGAACGGATTGGGCCCGCCCGAGGGCGACAGCAGCACGATGATCGGGCTCGTAGGGTCGACCGTCTCGCGATAGTCCTTCAAGGACAGATCGTCGATGCGCCCGCCCTTCAGCGATACCGAGCCGGAAAGGCGGGGCGTGTCGATGGCGACGCGCGGGCTGAGCGCCAGCGCTTCCGCCCGGCTCAACGCCTTGGGCGCAAGGGCGGACGCGGCGGGCGGCGCGCTGCCCGGCTGGCCGGGCGCGGTGGGCGTGGTCGTTGTGGCGGGGTTGGCGGCCTGCTGCTGTTGCTGCTGGGCGATCTGCCGCTGCTTTTCCATCTCCGGTATGCCGGAGAAATATTGCCAGGCGATCAGCACCGCCATCGACAGCACGATCGCCAGGACCATGTTGCGGTTGTCTTCAGTCATTGGCGGCGTCTCCGTCGGCGCGCGGCGGGCTTGCCTGCGATACGCCCGGCTGCGGTGAACCCGGCCGGCGCCGGCTTCCCGTCGCGGCACGGGGCGTATGAAGGCGGGCGAGACCCCGCTCGATCTCGCGTAGCAGGTCGGCGAAGCGGGTGGCGATGGTCGCCCGCTTCGCGACGATCACATAATCGAAACCCGGCCGTGCGGCCTGCGGCAGAACTTCGCGCACCGCCGCACGCAGACGCCGGCGGATGCGATTGCGCTCCACCGCATTGCCGTGCTTGCGGGTAACGGTAAGGCCGATGCGCGGCGGGGCCGCGTCGGCGCGCGCGCGCGCCTGCATCAGCAGCGGGCCGGCATTGGCGCGCAAGGAAGCGGCGGCAGCCAGAAAATCCTTGCGCTTGACGAGCCGATCCATCGGGGGCCTCTCCTCATAGGACAAGGGAGGCGGCCCCTCCGCCTCAGGCCGACAGGCGCTTGCGGCCGTGGGACCGGCGGGCCGCGATAATCTTGCGGCCGTTGCGCGTGGCCATGCGCGCACGGAAGCCGTGGCGACGGGCGCGCACGAGCTTGCTCGGTTGATAAGTGCGCTTCACGGGTCTTTCTCCGGCAGTTGCTA
>JBGGNI010000207.1:0-43896 GCA_041287585.1 Xanthobacteraceae bacterium | reverse complement strand
G
The DNA here is from genome assembly GCA_041287585.1 of Xanthobacteraceae bacterium. Taxonomy (GTDB): domain Bacteria; phylum Pseudomonadota; class Alphaproteobacteria; order Rhizobiales; family Xanthobacteraceae; genus Ancylobacter. Next base: position 43,895 of record JBGGNI010000207.1, on the reverse strand, counting down.
GGTTCTTGTCGTTGTCGCGGTCGATGGTGATCGGCGCGCCGGACGCGATCATACGCGCACGGTGACCGGCGAGCAGAACGAGTTCGAAGCGATTGTCGACCTTGTCGATGCAATCCTCGACGGTGACGCGCGCCATGGCTCGGCTCCCCTGTCCGTGGAATATGGAATCCGTGCCCTTTAGCCGAATGCGCGCGGGAGGGCAAGTTTGGCCGCGCCGACGGGCCGCCTCGCGCCCGCCACAAACACGCGATGTCTACGGCGCCAGAATCGACAGGAAAGCGTCGCCGTTTTAAGACACGGCATACGAAAAACGTCATTCATGATTCGAAATCGTTTAATCAAGGTATTGCACATTATGGCTCAAAACTTGGAAAAAACTGCGCTCTTCATAGATGGAGCCAATCTTTATTCCGCAACCAAATCGCTAGGTTTCGATATCGATTACAAACGGCTTTTGAAAGAATTCCAGTCGCGCGGTTATGTTTTGCGTGCTTTTTATTATACGACGCTTATCGAAGATACTGAATATTCCTCGATCCGCCCGCTGCTCGACTGGCTGGACTATAATGGCTATTCGGTCGTCACCAAGCCGGCGCGGGAATTTACCGACAGCCAGGGCCGCCGCCGGATCCGCGGCAACATGGATATCGAGCTTGCTGTCAACGCCATGGAGCTTGCCGCCCATGTCGATCACATCGTGTTGTTCTCCGGCGACGGCGATTTCCGCTCGCTGGTCGAGGCGATCCAGCGCAAGGGCGTGCGGGTGAGCGTGGTTTCCACCGTGAACACCCAGCCGCCGATGATCGCCGACGATCTGCGCCGCCAGGCCGACGCCTTCATCGATCTCGTGGAGTTGCAGTCCAAAATCGGCCGCGACCCCGCCGAACGCTCGGGCCGCATGCAGGACACGCCGCGCTTCCTGGAACGGCGCGGTGCGCCGAGCCCAGCCGGCGACGACTTCGTCGAAACCTGACGCCGCCATGCCGGCCATTCCCAGCACGGAGCCGGCACGCGACTGCCCGCTCTGCCCGCGCCTCGTCGCGTTTCGCCAGGCGTGGCGGGCGAACGAGCCCGCCTGGCACAATGCGCCGGTGCCGTCCTTCGGCCCGGCGCAGGCGCGGCTGCTGATCGTCGGGCTGGCGCCCGGCCTGCGCGGAGCCAACCGCACCGGGCGCCCCTTCACCGGCGATTATGCCGGCGACCTGCTGTACGCGACGCTGATCGAATACGGCTTTGCTGCTGGACGCTTCGAGGCGCGGGCGGACGACGGGCTGCGGCTGGTCGATGCGCGCATCGCCAATGCCGTGCGCTGCGTGCCGCCGGAGAACAAGCCGACCACGGACGAAATCCGCACCTGCCGGCCGTTCCTCGCCGCCACCCTGGCCACGCTGCCGCAGTTGGAGGCGATCGTGGCGCTGGGCAAGATCGCGCACGACCAGGCCGTGGTGGCGCTCGGCGGACGCATGTCGCGTTTCAAGTTCGCCCACGGCGCCCGGCACACGTTCGGCCGGCACACGCTTTTCGACAGCTACCACTGCTCCCGCTACAATACGAACACCGGCGTGCTGACGCCGGAGATGTTCCGCGACGTGTTTTCCGCGGTGCGGGCGCATCTCGGCCCCGCCTGATTCAGGCCACCGGCGCCCACAGCACCTGTTCGATGCGCTCGGCGCCGGTCGCCAGCATCACCAGCCGGTCGAGGCCGAGCGCAATACCGGACGCTTCCGGCATCTGTGCCAGGGCTTTGAGAAAATCCTCGTCGATCGGGTAGCGCTCGCCATAGAGCCGCTGCTTCTCGTCCATCCAGCCGATGAAGCGCCGGCGCTGCTCGGCGGCATCGGTCAATTCGCCGAACGCATTGGCCAGCTCGACGCCGCAGACATAAAGCTCGAAACGCTCGGCAAAACGCGGATCGGACGGTTTAGGGCGCGCCAGCGCGGCCTCCGAGACCGGATATTCGTACAAGATTGTCGGCGCGCCTTGCCCCAGCCGAGGCTCGACCTTCTCGACCATGACGCGGCTGAACACGTCTGCCCACTGGTCATCGTCCGCCACCCTTATGCCGGCGGCGCGGGCGCCGTGCCACAGTGAGTCGCGGTCGGTCTGCCCGCCGTCGCCGAGGCTTGCCAGCAGATCGATGCCGGCGAAGCGTTCGAACGCCTGCGTCACCGTCATTGGCTCCGGCACCGAATCGGCGCGCACGCTGCGGCCGCGGTGGCGGAATGCGTCGACGCCGGAGGCGGCAGCGGCGGCCGCCAGCAGTGCGGCGCAATCTGCCATCAGCGCCTCATACGGCGCCTCGGCGCGATACCATTCGAGCATGGTGAATTCGGGATGGTGCAGCGCGCTGCGCTCGCCGTTGCGGAACACCCGCGCAAAGGTGAACAGAAGCGGTTCGCCGGCGGTCAGCAGCTTCTTGGCGGCGAATTCCGGCGAGGTGTGCAGAAAGCGCCGGTGCCGCGTCCCGTCCGGCGTCACCATTTCGGTGGCGAAGGCGTGCAGGTGGGTCTCGTTGCCGGGCGAGACCTGAAGAATCGGCGTTTCCACCTCCAGAAAATCGCGCGCCGCGAAGAAGCCGCGCAGCGCTGCCATGATGCGGCCGCGCGCCAGCAGGAACGGCCGGCGGTCGGCATAGACGTCCGGCGTCCACCAGGGCGAGGCGACAGGGGTCACGGCGTGAACTCCGCGGGGTTGGCGGCGGGCGGGCGCGCTTGTATAGGAACCGCCACGAAATCCGGTGCCGCAACATCCAGTGCTTTGCGGCACCCATCAGCCAGAGAACCGAAATGGTCAAGGTCATCGCCAGCTCGCTGCGCAAGGGCAACGTCGTCGATCTGGACGGCAAGCTCTATGTCGTGCTCACCGCCGACAACATTCATCCCGGCAAGGGCACGCCCGTGACCCAGCTCGACCTGCGCCGCATTTCGGACGGGGTGAAGATCTCCGAGCGCTACCGCACCACAGAGCAGGTGGAGCGCGCGCTGGTGGAGGACCGGCCCTACACCTTCCTCTACCAGGACCAGGACGGCTTCCACTTCATGAACCCGGAGAATTACGACCAGATCCCGGTGCAGAAAGACGTCATCGGCGACCAGGCCGCCTATCTCCAGGAGAGCATGCAGGTGATGCTGTCGGTGCACGAAGGCAACGCCATCGCCATCGAGCTGCCGCAGCGCGTGGTGCTGGAAGTGGTGGACACCGAGCCGGCGATGAAGGGGCAGACCGCTTCCTCCTCCTACAAGCCCGCCATGCTTTCGAACGGCGTGCGCTCGGCCGTGCCGCCGCATGTCGGCGTCGGTACCCGGATCGTGGTGATGACCTCGGACGGCTCCTATGTGGAGCGGGCGAAGGACTGAGCTTCAGCCCCGGTCCCGCATCAGGCGCTGCTTGTCGCGGGCCCAGTCCTTCTCCTTCAGCGCCTGCCGCTTGTCGTGCGCCTTGCGGCCGCGGGCGATGGCGAGTTCGATCTTGGCGCGGCCCTGCTCGTTGAAATAGATGCGCAGCGGCACTACCGTCATGCCCTCGCGCTCCACCGCCTGCCACAGCTTGGCGATCTCGCGCCGGTGCAGCAGAAGTTTGCGCGGCCGGCGCGGCTCGTGGTTGAAGCGGTTGGCCTGGAGATATTCCGGGATGAAGGAGTTGTAGAGCATCGCCTCGCCCGACTTCGCCGTGGCGTAGCTCTCGGCAATGGTCGCCTTGCCGTCGCGCAGGCTCTTCACCTCGGTGCCGTGCAGCGCGATGCCGGCCTCGAACACCTCGCCGATCTCATAATCGAACCGCGCACGCCGATTGTCGGCGACGACCTTGCGGGGCAGGGTTTTCTTTTCGGTCATGACGGAATGCGATTCTCGATCGGACGCTAGTCGGGCGGAAGCGAATGCCCCCGCGCGCCGTGATATATGGCGATGAAGCTAAGCTCGCCAGTAGCTTCATCGCCGAAGTAGACGACGATGTAGGGCAGACCGGGAACCGGCCATCGCCGGCTGCCGGCAATTCGGCCCGGACGGCCGATGTGAGGCATTGCGGCCAGCCTCTCCAGAGACAGATGAATGCGGGCCAGCACGCGCCGCGCTGCATAAGGGTTATCGGCTGAGATATGGCGGAATATGCCTGCGAGGTGACGCGAGGCTCGCCGTGTGACGACAAGCTTCACAGACCGAACGACTTCCAGAGCGCGGCCACTTCCTCGTCGGACGCATATTCCATGCGGCCTTCGCGAATCTCCTGCATGGCCTGCTCGACCTCCGCCTCCTGCTCCGGCGTCAGCTCGTACACCCGCGCTTCGTCGTCCGCGACTTCGATCAGCATGCGCGCCAATTCCTCCTGCCGATCGGCCGGCAGGGCGCGGAGCTTGGCGATGGCTTCGTCGAGCAGCGTGATCATGAAACCCAGACTACCACGCCGCGCCTCAGTTGAGCAGCCCGGCATGGACCATGGCGGCGCGCACCACCTCCTTGGTCTTCTCGCTCACCGGCACCATCGGCAGGCGGGCCTCGTCCGTCATCTTGCCGAGCACGGACAGCGCATATTTGGTCGGCGACGGGTTGGTCTCGACGAACAAGGCCTGATGCAGCGGGAACAGCCGGTCCTGCAGCGCCAGAGCGGCGCCGTAGTCGCCATTGAGGCAGGCGACCTGGAATTCCGAACAGAGCTTCGGGGCGACATTGGAGGCGACCGAGATGCAGCCGTCGCCGCCATGGGCCATGAAGGCCAGCGCGGTGGCGTCTTCGCCGGAGAGCTGGTTGAAACCCGCCCCCATGACCGCGCGCTGCTGGCTGACGCGCACCAGATTGGCGGTGGCGTCCTTCACCCCGGCGATGTTGGGCAGTTCGTAAAGCCGCGCCATGGTTTCCACCGACATGTCGATCACCGAACGACCTGGGATGTTGTAGATGATGATCGGCACGCCGATGGCGTCGTTGATCGCCTTGTAGTGCTGGAAGAGCCCTTCCTGGCCCGGCTTGTTGTAGTAGGGCGTGACCACCAGCACCGCATCGGCGCCGGCGCTCTCGGCATGGCGGGCGAGATCGACCGCCTCTGCCGTGCTGTTGGAGCCGGCGCCGGCGATCACGGGTACGCGGCCGGCGGATTGCGCCACGCACCACTCCACCAGCTTCTTGTGCTCGTCATGCGTCACGGTCGGGCTCTCGCCGGTGGTGCCGACCGGCACCAGCCCGTGCGTACCCTCGCTGATCTGCCAGTCGATGAAGTCGCGGAACGCCGCCTCGTCGACCGCGCCGTTGCGGAATGGCGTGACGAGGGCGGTAAACGAGCCCCGGAAGGGTGGCTTATGGGGCATGTCGCGCTCCTGGCTTCCTGTCGGCGGCGGATTTTCGCTTACGCGGATCGACCGCAATGGGCCGCATGAAATATCGCGTCGGCGGGCCGGGCGAAAGAGCGATCTTCGTGTCCGTGCCGGCCGTTGCGCGCAGTTATCGTCCGGTTTGTGCCACGGCCGGCGCCCCCGCCCGGCGGCCGGTAGCCGCCAACACGGTTTGAGGATAAGGTGCCGCTCCATAAGTCCCGCGCATTTGGTTAGCGTTTCCTCAATAAGATCGCGGGACAACTACTCGGACGAATGGCCCGTCTCGACATGCCGGCCGCTCGTGGTTCGTCCGATCCGTAAGGGGGAAGTCTCCGCAATGCGTTATCCGCGCGCCCACCGCCTCGGCATTCTTGCGCCCGTGACGGCCGCTTTGCTTATGGCCGCCTCGTTCGGCGCCGGCGCGACGGAGACCAAGCCGAAGCCGAAACCCGGCAGCGCAACCGCCGCGAAGCCGGCCGCCTCGAAGACCGCAGGCAAACCTGCGCCGTCCAAGAGCGCCGCCAAGCCTGCGGCAGGCAAGACGGCGTCCGCCAAACCCGCCGCCGATCCCAAGCCCACCGGTTCGGTGACCCCTGCCGCGCCGATGCTCTCCGGCGCGCTCGGCGAACTTCAGCGCGCGGTGCAGATGGTGGATTCGGGCGATTCCGCCGGTGCCCTGTCTGCCGCGGATTCGCTGCGCGACCCCGGAGCGCGCGCCTTGGTGCGCTGGCTCGCCCTGCGCGTTACCGCCCGCGGCGTCGGCTTCGACCGTGCCGTCGCCATCGTGCGCGAGCATCCCACTCTGCCGACGCCCGTCGTGCTGCGCCGCCGGCTGGAATATCTGCTCTATGCCGAAAACCGCGACCCGGCGACCATCACCGCCTTCTTCGGCGAACAGCGCCCGCTGTCCGGCGAAGGCAAGGTCGCGCTGGCCCGCGCTTTGTTCGCCAATGGCGATCGCACCGGCGGCACCGCCTGGTTGCGCGACGCCTGGCGCGAGGACGCGCTGATGGAGGAGACCGAATCGACCGTGATGGTCGAGTTCGGCGGCCTGCTCACCCGTGCCGATCACAAATACCGCGCCGACAAGCTGCTCTACGCCGAAGACGCCACACGCGGCCTGCGCGCGGCCCAGCGCGCCGGCGACGATGTCGCGGCCCTCGCCCGCGCCCGCATTGCCGCCTTCACCAAGAGCGGCGATCCGGCGAAATTGCTGTCTGCCGTGCCGCTGGGGCTTCGCTCGGACCCGGCCTTCATCTACACGCAGGCCAAGGTGGCGCGGCGCGGCGGCGACGATGCAACCGCCGCCCGGCTGCTCTCGAGCGCGCCCAAGGATGCCAGCAAGCTGGTCGACCCCGACGAATGGTGGATCGAGCGCCGCCTGGTCTCGCGCGAATTGCTCGATCTCGGCGATGCGCGTAGCGCCTACAAGCTCGCGGCCGATTCGGTGCCCCCTGAGGAGGAGCACAAGCGCGCCGACCAGCAGTTCACCGCCGGCTGGATCGCTCTGCGCTTCCTTGGCGATGCGCGTACCGCGCAGCAGCATTTCGCCCGCGTCGTCGAAGGCCAGACCCATCCGGCGACGCTGGCGCGCGGCTATTATTGGCAAGGCCGCGCCGCCGAGGCGCTCGGCAATACCGGGGCTGCCCGCGCCCAGTACGAGGCCGCCGCCCGCTACGCCACCGCCTATTACGGCCAGATCGCCCGCTCCCGGCTCGGCCGGCCGGAGGTGCTGGTTCATGGTGCGCCGACGGCGAACCCCATCCAGCGCGCCGCATTCAACGCCAATGAAGGCGTACAGATCTTCAAGCTGCTGCCGCAGATCGGCAAGCGCGACCTCACCATCGCGCTCGCCTCCGATCTCGCCGAGCGGCTGCCGGACGCCGCGTCGCTCGGCCTGCTGGCGGACTCCGCCGGCAGCCGCGGCGACGCGCGTGCCATGGTGGTGATCGGCCGCACCGCGCTTTCGCGCGGCATACCGCTGGAGGCCGAGGCCTACCCGACCATCGGCATACCGAACTTCCGGCCGATCGGCCCGGAGGTCGACCGCGCGCTGGTCTATGCCATCGCCCGGCAGGAGAGCATGTTCAATCCCATCGTGGTGTCGCGCGCCGGCGCCACCGGGCTGATGCAGGTGATGCCGGCGACCGGCCGGACCATCGCCAAGCGCACGGGCGCAGCGTTCGATCCCGGCAGGCTGAGCACCGATCCCACCATGAACGTGCAGTTCGGCGCCGCCGAACTGGGCGATCTGCTCGGCAATTACGACGGCAACTACATACTGACCTTCGCCGCCTACAATGCCGGGCGCGGCAGCGTCGCCAAGTGGATTGCCCAATATGGCGACCCGCGCGACGCCTCAGTTGATCCCATCGACTGGGCCGAGCGCATCCCGTTCTCGGAAACCCGCAACTATGTGCAGCGGGTGATGGAGAACGCCCAGGTCTACAAGGCGCGGTTCAACAACAGCCGCAGCACCATGCAGATCGAGGCCGACCTGCGCGGCACGCGGGTCAATTGAGGCTGCGGTGCAGCCAGCAGCCGGCGGCGCAGCCTGCGAGATAGACGAACGCCAGCATGATGCAGGCCTCGATTGCGAAGGCACTCATGCTGCGTCCCTTTCCGGCGCGTCCGCCAGCGGCGGGCCAGCCGCCGCGCCGCGGGCACCGTACCAGCCGGTGGCAACGCCGATCGCCAGCGCCGCGAACAGATAAGGCCAGAGCTCGGCCGCCAGGAACCACATAGCCTACCTCACAAGAACGTCGATGCGCCGGTTGCGCACCTGTTCGGCCGGCAGGTCGCTGGCGGCGATCGGCCGCCCGGCGCCGTAGCCCACCGGAATCAGCCGCTGCGGCGAAATGCCGGCGGCAGCAAGATAATCCACCACCGCCCGCGCCCGCTCTTCCGAGAGGGTCAGATTGGTGACCTCGTCGCCGAGCGTCTCGGTATGAGCGCCGATCTCGATGACGTCGTCCGGGCAGCCGGACACCACGGCGGCGATGTGGTCGAGCAGGCCGCGGCTGACCGGATCCAGCACCGCGCTGCCGCTGGCAAAGCCGATGGTGCCGCGCGCCAACAGGTCGGCAATGGCCTTCTGGCAGCCAACGCGGTCGACCAGCGGCGGCGGCGGCGCGACATCGAGCGACACCTCGACGGTGAAGCCGGGCGGCAGGTCGCCGGTCAGCGCGGCGCGAATGGACGGCACTGCGGCCGGGTAGAGCGCGGCGCCCGAGAGCCGCACATGCTGATCGTCGATGCGGGCCTCGCCCGCCTCCAGCCGCGCCAGCTCGCGCAAAGCGACGGAGGCGGCACGCGCGAAGCCTTCCGGGGCGCCCAGCGCTATGGCGGAAACGTCGTTGACCGAGGCGCCGAGAAGCTGGGTGCGCGCCAAGGCGAGCAGCGCCTCATGGTCGGCCTTGGCCGGATAGAAGCCGGAAACGGTGAGCCCCTGCCCGTCCTTGCGCAGCCCGAACACATAGGGCGAGACCATTGGCGGGCGCACGTCCGCGCGCTCTACGGTGAAGCCGCCGGGGATCGTGCCCGCGAGCGCCGCACTGACGGCGCCGAACGCCGCCGAGTCCTGCGCTTCGCCAGATATGGCGAAGTTGCTGCCGGTGCCGCGCACCTCTCCGGTGCGCAGCTTGGCGAGCTGGGCGACGCCGAAGCTCGCGACTGCGACGAAAGCCTCCGCCGCCGGGCCGCCGGAGGCGATGCGCATCTCGTCGCTGACGGGCACGCCCGGAAAGCTCGCCCGCACGGCATCGAGCAGCACGCGCTTGGCGTCTTCCGACGGCGCGAACCCGACCAGCCGCAAACCGTCCGCGCCGCGCAGCGTGCCCCAGACGAAGGGCCGCGCCATCGGCGGCTCCACCGCGAAGCGCGTCAGCGTATAGCCCTCCGGCACCGATCGGCGCGCACCGGTCAGTCCGTCATAGGCGGCGAAGTCGGGCGCCCTGCCCTCGATGGCGATGGTGGTGTCGGACACAATCACCCGCCCGCCCGGAAGCCGGCTGAGCTGGCCGAGCGCGAAGGACGCCGCCTTCAGCCAGCCATCGGTGGAGGGTGCCCCATCAGCCAGCCGAAGCTGGTCGGAAATCGCCGCGCCCGGCACCGCGCCGCGCACGGCATCGAGCAGCGCGCGCCGCGCATCGCCCAGCGGGATGTAGCCGGCGAGCCGCACGCCATCGTCCTCGCGCTGCGCCGACCAGACGAACGGCGCGACGATGGGCGGCAGTACGGCGAAGCGCGCCAGCTTGAAGTCGGCCGGCAGATCGGTGCGCACCGTGACTTCCAGCGCATCATACGTGCCGAAGTCCGGTGCCCGCCCCTCGATCGAGAACGAGTCGTCGGACAAGGTGATCCGACCGGCCGGCAGCTTGGCGAGTTGCTCCAGGCCGAACGCCACCACGCCGGCGAAGTCGCCGGCCGGCACGCCGCGGGCCTTTACCAGCCCATCTTCGCCCACCACCGTGATGCCGGGCGCCAGGGTGCGAGCGGCCTCGACGATGCGGGCGCGGACCCAGTTGGACGGCACATAGCCCTCCAGCCGCAGCTTGTTGCCGTCGCGGATGGCGGAGAAGGTGAAGGGCAGCCGCTCCGGCAGCAGCGTGGTGCGGTCTTCCACCAGCCGCACGCCGAACAGCCGCCCCAGTTCGCGGCGCACCTTGATGCGGGACTCTTCGGACAGCGCCTCGCCTTCGAGTATGGCGTCGCGCCCCTCGAAATGGGCCCGCGCCCAGGATTCACCGACTTCGCTCAGCATCGCCTCGGCGCGGGTGGCGAGATTTTCCTCAACCGGACCGCGCGCCAACAGCACGGCTGCCACCGCCACCACGGCAAGCGGCAGCAAGCCACGCCACCACGCACGCCAGCGGCACATGAACGCCTCTCCCCCTCTTGGCCTGTCGCGACCCGTCCGCCTGCCTGTCAGACCCATTCCCCCTGCCGCATCACCGGCTCGGCGGTGCCATCCGCGGCGACGCCGTCAACATCGACCTCACCCGAGCCGATCATCCAGTCAATATGGATGAGGCTCGCATTCGCCCCGCGCGCGGCGAGTTCCTCCGGCGACAGGTTGCCGCCGTTTACGAAACACTTGCTGTAGGACTGGCCGAGCGCGATGTGGCTCGACGCGTTTTCGTCGAACAGCGTGTTGAAGAACAGCAGCCCGCTGCGTGAGATGGGCGAGGAATGCGGCACCAGCGCGACCTCGCCGAGCCGGCGCGCGCCCTCGTCGGTGTCCAGCACCTTGTTCAGCACATCCGCCCCGGTACGCGCCCGCGCCTCGACGATGCGGCCCGCCTCGAAGCGCACCGCGATGTCCTGGATCAGGGTGCCTTGATAGGAGAGCGGCTTGGTGCTGGCGGCGATACCCTCCACCCGCAGCCGATGCGGGGTGGTGAACACCTCCTCGGTCGGGATGTTGGCGTTGCAGATGATGCCGTTCTTGGCAGCCGAGGCCCCGCCCGCCCATTCGTGCTCGTCGGCCAGCCCGACGGTGAGGTCGGTTCCAGGGCCGCGGAAGTGCAGCGCCGCATAGCTTTGTCCGTTCAGCCGGTTGCAGCGGAAGCGCAGTTCCTTGTTGTGCGCGTCCCACGCCGCCACCGGGTCCGGCACGTCGACCCGCGAGGCTGCGAAGATGGCGTGCCAGAGCTTGGCGACGGCGATCTCTTCCGGGTCGTCCGGAAACATCGCCTTGGCCCAGGCCGGGCTGGCATAGGAGACGATGGTCCAGTTGATGTCGAAGCCGGCAATCAGCGACAAAGCCGGCATGTAGGCCTTGGAGCGCGCGCGGTTGGCGCGGGCCACTTTCTCGGTGTCCTGGCCGGCCAGCAGGCTGGGATTGTCGCCGGAGATGGCGAGCCGCGCGGCACCGCCGCGGAAGGCCGCGGCCATGCCCTCGAAGAGCCAGCCGCTGGCGATGTCGAAGCTGTCGTCCGGCGCGTGGCGGAAGCGCGCCAGCGTGGTCTCGTCATCGGAAAAGAAACTGGTCACCAGCGAGGCGCCGGCGCGGTAGGCATGCTCGGTGATGCGGCGCACCAGCGGCAGCGCCTCGATCGGCGCTGTGATGACGAGCTGCTGGCCGGGCGCCAGGCCCAGCCCGACATGAACCGCGACTTCGCCCAGCCGATCGAGAAAATCCTCGTGGCTGGGCGGGTTCGCCGGATGGCCCGCCGCCGGTCCCGCATGCTTGTTCATGGGCGTCTCCTTCGCCGAATTCGGATCGCTGCGGATGAGGGAGCCTCGCCCGCCGCACGTCAAGAGGCCTGGCGAGGCGGTTGCGCAACGCCGGCCATGCTGCTCTAAACGAGACCTTCTGCCCGCAGCATCTTTCGGCGTCGAGATCCGTCCATGGACGACATTCATTACCGTGAATACAAGGTCCTGCTGAAGCCGGAACGCTTTTTCGATCCCAGCCAATTTCAGGTCTATTGGACCAAGCTGTGCGCCATTGCGGGCGCGCACCGGGTCGAGACGGTGACCAACAAGGACGCCTTCAAGCGCCATGTGCGCGAAGTGCTGTTCTATGACACGGAAGAGCACGCGCTTTACAAAAATGCGCTCATCCTGCGCAAGCGCACCTTCTACACCGATGGCTGGCCCGAAACGAACCACGAGCTGACGCTGAAATACCGCCATCCGGACTTGAAGACCGCCGCCGATGTCGATGTGACGCCGCATCTGGTCTCCGGCGGCAAGATCAAGTTCAAGGAAGAGATTCTGCCGCTGAAGGACCAGATCGGCGGCATGCGCAGCCTGTTCTCCCACAATTGCGTGCTGGTGACGTCCGGCATGATGCTGGACGAAGGGCTGCAGCACATAAGCCGCGTTTTCCCCGCCGTGGACCAGATCGCCAAGCTGCCGAGCGATGCGCGGGTGTGCCTCGTCAACAACCTCCCGATCGAGGAGGTGCAGGTCAATGTCGGCGCCTTCGATTTCGGCCACGGCCTGTCCGCCGAGGCCACGCTCGCGGTGTGGCGCGATCGCACCAGCGAGACCAATCTCATCGGCGAGTTCGCCTTTCAGGCCAAGTTCGACCGTTACGACGACCTGCACGCCAAGGCCAAGGCGCGCTCGGAAGCCTTCTATCAGGCGGTTCAGACCGCGGCGCCGGAATGGGTGTCGCTCGGCACCACCAAGACGGCGCTGGTCTATGCCTATGGCGCGCAGAAGCTGGCCTTGCAGGAATGAGCGCGGCGCCCTCCCCCCGGGTGGCGCTGTGGGACCTGTTCGCCGCCTTCCTGCTGATCGGCGCCACCAGCTTCGGCGGCGGCGTGGTGGCATATCTGCGCAACGCCCTGGTGCTGAATCGCGGCTGGATCGACGAGGAGCAGTTCCTCTCGGCCCTGGAAATCTCGCAGGCGCTGCCCGGCCTTAACGCCACCAATATGAGCATCATCGTCGGCGACCGGCTGCGTGGTCCGCTCGGCGCCCTCGTCGCCTTCATCGGCATGACGCTGCCCGGTTCCATCCTGGTGATGTCGCTCGGCGTCGCCTATGCGGCCAATGCCTCGAACACGCTGGTGAATGCGACGCTGATGGGCGTGGGTGCGGCCTCGGTCGGGCTACTTTCGGCGGTGACCGCGCAGATCGGCCGCAAGCAGTTCGGCCGCTGGATCGACGTCGCCATCATCGTCATCACGGTGGTGATGGTCAGCGTGCTGCACCTGCCGCTGCTGCTGGTGCTGCTCACGGTCGGACCGGTGGCGGTGTTCCTGTATCGGCCGACCGCGGCGCCGGCTCCGGAGGGCGAGCGATGAATTCTCCCGGCCTCAACGTGCTCGGCGTGTTCGCCACGCTCTCGGTGCTGGCGATCGGCGGCGGCGCGGCGGTGCTGCCGGAGATGAAGGCCATGGTAGTGGACAGCCATCATTGGCTGACCGACGACCAGTTTCGCGACATTTACGGCCTCGGCCAGGTCGCGCCCGGCCCCAACATGCTCATGGTGCTGGTGATCGGCTATCATGTGCTGGGATACCCCGGCGCCTTGCTCGCCTTTGCCGGCTTCTTCGTACCGGCCGGGCTGATATCGCTTGCCGGCTCCCGGCTGTGGGACCATTTCGAAGGCTCGCCCTGGCGCCTCTCGCTGCAGCGCGGCATGGCGCCGCTGGTGGTGGGGCTGATGGCCGCCGGCACCATCTCCATCGCCCGCACCGCGATCACCGGCGCGGGCACGGTTGCCATCGCCGTTGCCGTGTTTCTCGGCCTGATTTTCGTAAAACGGATTAATCCCGCGCTGTTCGTGCTGGCGGGCGGACTTGCGGGCCTTGCAGCGCTGCGCTGAGCGCGGCTTTGGCGACCCCGGCAGGGCTCGAACCTGCGACCTGCCGCTTAGAAGGCGGCTGCTCTATCCGGCTGAGCTACGGGGCCGTGATCGCCGATTGCTTCAGTGCGTCCACTGGCCGACCCGGCGGAAACTGAAATTGTCGGAATAGGCGATCTTGCGGCGCACCGGCTCCTTGGGCTCGCTGATCTGGTAGGCGATACCGTGCCGTTCGGCATAGGCGACGGCCTCTTCCTTGGTCTCGAAGCGCAGGCGAAGCTGGCTCTTCATGTCGGCCGAGCTGGTATAGCCCATCAGCGGCTCCACTTCGCGTGCGCGCTCGGGCTCATAGTCCAGCACCCAGAGCTTGGTCTTGGCACCGCCGGACTGCATGGCGGTGCGGGCCGGCTTGTAGATGCGTGCAACCATGGCCGTCGCTCCCTGAACGCGCTACGCCCCGGCGGGGCCGGGACCGGAATATGGTCGGGGCAGCAGGATTCGAACCTGCGACCTGAAGTACCCAAAACTTCCGCGCTACCGGACTGCGCTATGCCCCGAAGTTCAAAACGGCTTATAGCGAGGCAGCCCCCCGCACGCTACCGCAAACAGCCCCCGCCCTTTCCCCCGGCCCCCTCAGTCCTTGGGGAACATGCGATGCGCCACCCGGTCCCCCACGGCAAGGCCACGCGCCTTGGCGGTGCCCGCCGGCAGTTCCAGCACGGCACGCACCGGCCCGCCGGAGGCGATGGTCTCGGTGGACAGCGGCGTGGTGTTCTGCGCGATCCGCACGATGTGCCCGTCGGCCCGGATGAACACCATGTCGAGCGGAATGTAGGTGTTCTTCATCCACATATAGACCGGCGCATCGATGCGGAAATCGAACAGCATGCCGCGGTCCGGCGCCAGCTCGGTGCGGTACATCAGGCCCTTGGCGCGTTCATCCGCCGAAGCCGCAAATTCCACCTGAAACGCCACCGGCCCGGCCTTGGTCGCGATGGTGAGCGGGTCCAGCGCCTGCGCTTCTGCGCGGCCGGAAAAGCCGAGCGCGATAACGAGCAGAACCAAGGCGAAGCGGGCGAACAAGCGCGACGGCGCGGCGATCATGAACATGCAAGCGCGTATGCCGCGCTTCCCTTGATGACGGACACAGATCAGGCGACGCCCATCTGGCAAGGCCGCATGGCTTTAGTGCGACGAAGGCGTTGTCGCCCCATCCGGCCGAACCTCGGCAGCCATCAACCCTTTGGGACCAGGGCCGGACCGCACCAGAACCATTTGTCCGGGCCGCAATTCGGTCAATCCGTGCCGGCGCAGCGTCTCCATATGCACGAAGATATCGGGCGTGCCCTCACCGCGGGTGAGAAAGCCGAAGCCGCGCAGCCGATTGAACCACTTCACCCAAGCCCGCTCGAAGCCGCCGCTGGGCTGCACCGTCACATGGGTGCGCGCCGGCGGAAGCTGCGCGGGGTGAACCGCGGTGGTCTCGTCCATGGAAATGATTCGAAGCGCCTGGAAGCCCCGGTCTCGCGCCACAGCCTCGCAGACGATGCGGGCGCCTTCCTGTGCGGTCTGATAGCCGTCACGTCGCAGGCAGGTGACATGCAGCAGCACGTCGCCGCCGCCGCGGTCCGGCACGATGAAGCCGTAACCTTTGGAGACGTCGAACCATTTAATCGTGCCCGCGATCTCGACCAGCCGAGGCGCGGCATCATTGCCCGCCTCATCCAGCGAACCGTCTTCGTCCGCCAGTCGCGGCCCAAATAAATCGGACACCATCAAAACGCCTCGTAACGCCTAGGTTGCGGCCCTTCCCGGATACCGTTCGAATCCCTCACTGCCAAGCATAACACTGCATTTCGCCACGAAAACACCCGAATTCGTCGCAGTCGACGAACATGCCTAAAATCTGTCCTCCGCCAGCGGTTGCTCGGTGGCGAAAGGCTCCAGCACTTCGCCGATCTCGGCATGGATGACGAGGTCTGCCACCGGATCGAGTTCGGTGGCCTCGCGGTTGATGATGACGAGCCGCGCCCCGTTGCGCTTGGCGGCCAGCGGGAAGCCGGCGGCCGGATACACCACCAGCGAGGAGCCGATGGCGAGAAACACGTCGCTCGCCAGGGTCAGTTCCCGCGCGCGCGCCATGGCGGCCACCGGCATGGCCTGGCCGAAGGATATTGTGGCGCTCTTCACCGGCCCGCCGCAGTGCGGGCAGTCCGGCGCCACGCCGCCCGCCGCCTCGAACCGGCCGCGCACCCAGGCGAGTTCGAAGCGGGTGTCGCATTCGAGGCAGGTGGCATAGGTGCTGTTGCCGTGCAGTTCCACCAGCCGCTCATCCGGCACGCCCGAGGCCTGGTGCAGCCCGTCTATGTTCTGGGTGAGAATGCCGTTGAGCCGGCCCTCCCTCAGCAGCCGGGCCAGCGCCCGGTGTCCCCGCCCCGGCCGGGCGCCGCCGAATGCGGCCTCCATGGCGAAGCGGCGGCGCCAGGCTTCGTTGCGCATAGCCCGGCTCGCCAGGAACTCGTCGAACCCGATCGGCCGATTCTGCGTCCACAGCCCGCCGGGCGAGCGGAAGTCGGGGATGCCGCTTTCCGTCGACAGGCCGGCGCCGGTGAAGGCGATGCCGCGCCGCATGCCGCGCAGCAGCGCGAACAGTTCAGCCTGTGCGGCCTTGATGTCTGCCGTCTGCGTCATATGTTGCTGTCGCCCCTCACCGTTCCCGTCAGAGGTTTCCATGCATTTTCTGCACACGATGGTGCGCGTCGCCGATATCGACGCCTCGCTGGATTTCTATGTCAATGCGCTCGGCCTCAAGGAGGTCCGCCGCAAGGAGGTGCCGCAGGGGCGCTATACGCTGATCTTCCTGGCCGCCCCCGGCGAAGACGGCATCGCCGAGCTTGAGCTGACGTTTAACTGGGACCCGGAACCCTATGGAGAAGGCCGCAATTTCGGCCATCTCGCCTACGAGGTCGACGATATCTACGCGCTGTGCGCGCGGCTGCAAAAGGCAGGCGTTACCATAAACCGCCCGCCGCGGGACGGCCGCATGGCGTTCGTGCGCTCGCCGGACAACATCTCCATCGAGCTGTTGCAGAAGGGCGGCGCCCGTCCGGCGGAAGAGCCGTGGCTCTCCATGCCCAACACCGGCAAATGGTAATTCTGTAAAAGCCTGTGGACGAGCACAGCGGCGCCGTCTTGTGCGCCCGCAATCTCCCCCCTATAAGGAGCGCCGCTTGCGCCCTTCGTCTATCGGTTAGGACGCCACCCTTTCACGGTGGAGAGAGGGGTTCGACTCCCCTAGGGCGCGCCAGCATTTCGAGGACTCGCGGTCGTCATCGGCCATGTCCGGTTGATTCGGCCGCTGGCCCATGTTGGCCATGGGCCACGCGTGGCCGGCACCTCGACATGATGCGTGTTCCAGCAGGGCAGAAGACTCCGCCCCTTCGAGGCTGGCACATGGCTCAGCCTCGAAGGATGCACGGCTCGAAGAGCCCCTAAAACCTCAGCGCACCAGCCCCGCGTCGAATCGACGGGAGCCAGCGCGGGCGTCAGCCCTTTTTCTTCGGGGCGGCCCCGGAGGCCGGAATGCCCTTGGCGAAAGCGGCCGGCGCGGCGACCGGTTCCTTGGGCTTCTTCGGCTTCTTGGTTTCGCGGTTGCTGCGCATCTGGCCCTTAGCCATCGACCTCTCCTGTGATCCGCTGCCTCAATCAACGCAAAAACCCCACGACCTCGGAGAGGTGTGGGGCTGAAGAGGCGTCTTGCGCCTCACTACCGCGTCGTCGTTACAAAGTCGCCAGTACATCCGTGGTCGACCGTGGCTCGTTTGACGGCAGAAGCCGCGGCCTTTTCAGGCCGCCGGCAAAGCGATCAGAGAACCTGGAGCCGATCGGCCGACATCTTGCCGCTCTTACGGTCGGAGACGAGCTCGAAGCCCACCTTCTGACCTTCGCGCAGCTCGCTGAGCCCGGCGCGCTCTACGGCGCTGATGTGAACGAAGGCATCGCTGCCGCCGTCATCGGGAGCAATAAATCCAAAGCCCTTCTGGGCGTTGAACCACTTAACGGTTCCCTTGGTCATGGAAACCCCTTTCATAAACATAGAGTTTGGCTGGCCGACAGAACTGCCGGCCCGGTTAATGCACGTTTTCTGGTGAAAAGAGTGTCAGCGGCGCGCAATTCTGGTCAGCGCAAAGCCAAGTCGTCCGTCCGTCCATCCATCGACGAAGCGCAATATGCGCGCTCGCACGAAATATTACAAGGCGTGATATTGATTGTTCGCGGACGGCGAAGCCGAAACGAGCGGCCGGCCGCTCGACACCGGCACCGGCCTGCGCGACCATGCGGAAACGGCCGGCGTTGCGGCGCGGAGCTCGGTGCAGCGCGAAGTTCATGGCTTCCTTTCGATTTTTTCATGCCGCCGACGTGCATCTCGACAGCCCGTTGCGCGGGCTGGCGCGGCGGGGCGATGCCGCCGGCGCGTTTCTCGCGGCAACGCGCCGGGCGCTGGAGAATCTGGTCTCCGCCGCCATCGCCGAACAGGTCGCCTTCCTCATCATCGCCGGCGATCTCTATGACGGCGACTGGCGCGACTACGCCACCGGGCAGTTCTTCGTGCGCCAGATGGGGCGACTGGCCCGCGAAGGCATCCCGGCCTATCTGATCAGCGGCAATCACGATGCCGAATCGGTCATCACCCGCGCACTGCCGCTGCCGCCCAATGTGCATGGCTTTTCCGGCCGCTCGGTGAAGACCGAAACCATCGAGCCGATCGGCGTCGCGCTGCATGGCTGGGGATTCGGCCATCGCCATGTGCCGGACAATGTGGTGCAGCGCTATCCCGCCGCCCTGCCCGGCCGCTTCAACATCGGCGTGCTGCACACCTCGCTCACCGGCCGCGAGGGCCACGCCGCCTATGCGCCCTGCACCGTCGAGGATCTGCGTCGGCCGGGGTACGATTACTGGGCGCTCGGCCATGTCCATAAGCGCGAAGTGGTGGCGCACGACCCCCATATCGTCTTTCCCGGCAATCTCCAGGGCCGCCACGCCCGCGAAACCGGCCCGAAAGGGGCAACGCTGGTCACGGTGACGGACGGCCGCATCAGTCGGCTCGACGCCGTGCCGCTGGACGCGGCGCGGTTCGAGCATCTCGCCATTGCCCTGCCCCTGGAGACCGACATGGCCGGGCTGCGGCAGCAGGTGCGTGGCGAGATCGCGGCGGCGCGCACGGCTGCGGACGGCCGCCCGCTGGCGCTGCGATTGACGTTTGCGGGAGTAACCACGCTGCACGCCCATTTGCTGGCACAGGCCGAACAGCTTGCGGAAGACATGCAGGCCCTGGCCTGGGAAGCGGGCAGCGACGTGCTGGTGGAGAAGGTGCGCGTCGCCACCGTGGCGCCGCATCGCATCGGCGACCTCGCGGAGTTGTCCGGGTTCGACACCGTACTGGCCGAAGTTACCGCCGATCCGGCTCTGCGCGCCGAGATCGCCCGCACGCTCGGCGAACTGCGGGCCAAGACGCCGCCGGACGTGCTCGACCAGTTCGGCAGCGCCGATGTCGAGGCGGCCATCAGCGCGGCGCGCGAGAGCGTGCTGGCCGGCCTTGCCGCGCCGGTGGAGCCGGAGAGCGGGCGATGAGGCTGCGTCGGCTCGGTATCGAACGCTATGGCCGCTTCACCGACCATGTGCTGGAATTCGATCCGCTCGTCCGGCTGGTCGTGGTGCTGGGCGCCAATGAGGCCGGCAAGACCACGGCGCTGGCCGCCGTCACCGATGCGCTGTTCGGGATCGAGCCGCAATCCCGTTTCGATTTTCTCCATCCCTACAAGACGATGCGCCTGTCCGCTACGGTAGAGAATCCGCTTGGGGACTCGCTGTCCTTCGCGCGCCTCAAGCGCCGCAACACGCCGCTGATCGACCCCGCCACCGACGCGCCGCTCGCCGACGATTGCCTCGCACCGTTTCTCGGCGCCTACGACCGGCAGGCGTTTCTCGATATTTTCGGGCTCGATCAGAAGCGGCTGCGCGATGGCGGGCGCATGCTGCTGGCCGGCGGCGGCGATCTCGCCGAAACGCTACTGGCCACGGCGCCCGGCCTCAGCCAGGTCGCCGCCTTGCGCGATCGGCTGCGCGACAGCGCCGCCAAGATCTTCAACCCCGAACGCCGCACCGCCTCGCACGCCTTCTACCAGGCGATCGACCGGCGCGCCCAGGCACGCAAACGGGTGGGCGAACAGCTTCTGCAGGTGGAAGAGGTGCGGCGGCTGCGCGAGGATGCAGCGGCCGCCACCGCGTCGCGCGAGGCGGCGGTGGCCGGCGAGATCGAGGCGGGCCTTGCCGCCGCACGTGCCCGCGCGCTGCGAACGGCGGCGGGAGAGTTGCGCGGGCTCGATGCCGACGAGGCCGAGCTTGCCGCGCTCGGCCCGCTGCCGCCGGTGCCGCCCGACTTCACCGGCCGGGCGCGCGCCCTGCTGGCCGCGCTGGAGACGGCACAGGCCGAGGCAAGGCGGGCGCAGGACGAGACCGATGCCGCCGCGGCCGTGCGGGCGGCCATCCCGGTGGACGGTGCCGTGCTGGACCTCGCAGCCGAGATCGAGGCCGCCGACGACGAGCGCGCCGCCGTGCAGAAGGAACTGACGAGCCTGCCCAACCGCCGCGCCGAGGTGGCGGAGGCGCGCAGCCACCTCGCCCGCATCGCCGCTGGGCTTGACCTTGCCGATGTCGACGCCTTGCGCGCCCGCCTGCCCGGCACGCCGCTGCTATCCCGCGCGGAGCGTCTGGCGGACCAGTTGCAGACCACGGAGGAGCAGGCCCGCGCCCGCGAGCGCGACCGCCTCGCACTGGTCGAGCAGCGCCGCGCCGCGGAAGGCCTCCGTGCCGGCCTCGGCCATGTCGCCGACCCAGCTCCCGCCCGCCGGCGCCTCGCGGTGCTCGATGGCGCGGAGGAGCGCGAGCGGGCGCTGCGGGAACTCGACCGGCGGCTGGCGGCGCTGCACCGCGACCTCGCCGAGCGGACGGCGCGGCTCGGCCATGGCCTCGCCGACGCCGATGCGCTCGCTGCCCTGCCGCTGCCGGCACGGGCCGCGGCGGAAGCAATGCTGGCGGCCGTGAAGACCGCAACTCAGGTGCGGGAGAACCGCCGGGCGGCTCTGGTCGAGCTGGACGAACAGCGCGCCATCGCGCTCGCCCGGCTCCACGCGCTGAATGCCGGCCGCCCGGCCCCGACACAGAGCGTAATCGCTTTCGCGCGCGACGCCCGCGACGCGCTGTGGGCCGAGCTTCGCCCGCTCGCCCTTGGCCAGCGCCCGCCGACCGAGGCGGACTCCGATACGGCGCTCCGGCTCGATGCCGCGATCCCGGCGGCGGACCAGATTGCAGACGAGCGGCAGAGCGAGACGCAGAGGCTTGCCGATCTCGCCCGCGGCGAGCGCGACCTCGCGGAGATTGGCGCCCGCCATGGCGAGGCGGTGAAGCGGCTCGCCGAGGCCGAAGCGCAGTTCGACAGTGCCCGCGAGCGCTGGCGGACGCTGTGGAGCGCCAGCGGCCTCGCCGTCCCGGCGGACGAGGGCGCGATCGCCCTGCTGCGCGAATCCGAGGCGGTTCGCCAAGCCCGCGACGGCGCGCGCACCGAGGCGGCGCAGGCGCAGGAGCGTCGCGTGGCGGCCCTGCTGGACCGGCGTGAATGCGAAAGGCTGCGCGAGGAATTCGGCCTGCCCGCACTTGGCGATGCGCCGTTGCGCCTGGCGGACCTGCGCCACGCGGTGGCGGATCTTGAGGCCCGCTTCCAGCAGAGCCGCGACCACGAGCGCGATCTTGCCGTGCTCGAACGGCGCGCCGGCGAATTCGATGCGCGCGCCGCGCAGGCGGCGCAGCAGGAAGCGGCACTCACCGAGGAGGCGGCGCAGGTGTTTCCCCTGCTCGCTATCCGTCCCGCGGCGCGGGCGGAGGAGGCGCGCGCCGCGCTGGGACTGTGGCGCGAGGCGACGGGCCACGTCTCCCGGCTCACGACGGCCGAGCATCGGGTCGGCCAGATCGAACGCGACAGCGCCGCCTTCGCTGCGCGGACCGACGCGCTCCATGCCGGGCTGGACCTGCCGGCGGCATCGGAGCCCTTCGGCGCGGTGCGGGAGCTGCGCCGGCGGCTCGACGATGCACGAAAGGCGCAGGCATTGGTCGACAGCACCGAGCTCGCGCTCGCCGCCCGGCGCGCCGCGCAGGCGCGGGCCGGCGCCGCGCTGCAGCGGGCGCAGGACGCCCTCGCCGACCTGCGGGAGTCCAGCCGGCTTGACCCCGCCACCGACCTCGCGGCATTGCTCGAACCGATCGAGCGCGCCGGCGCCTGCCGGCAACGCAGTGCGCTGGCGCGACGGCGGCTCACCGAGATCGGCGGCGGGCGTGAGGCGCAGGAGCTGCGCGCCGCGATCGACGGGCACGACGACGAGGCGCTGGCACGCCGGGCC
Source organism: Xanthobacteraceae bacterium (assembly GCA_041287585.1). Taxonomy (GTDB): domain Bacteria; phylum Pseudomonadota; class Alphaproteobacteria; order Rhizobiales; family Xanthobacteraceae; genus Ancylobacter. Next base: position 21,874 of record JBGGNI010000207.1, on the reverse strand, counting down.
GCGGAGGCCGACGCCGCGCTGGAGGCCGCGCGCGCGGCCATGCTGGCCGCCGTGGAGCGCGACACGCAGGCGCGCGGCGCGCTCGAAGCGCTGGAGAAGCGCGACGGGGCGGCCGATGCCGCGCAAGACGAGCAGGATGCCCTGACCGCCATCGCCGAGACGGCGGATCGCTTCGTGCGCGACCATGTCGCCGCCCGGCTGGTCGGCGCGGCCATCGAGCGCTACCGCGCCCAGCACCAGAGCCCGATCGTCGAGCGAGCCTCGCGTGCCTTCGCCGGTCTCACCGGCGGGCGCTGGGAGGGCATCGGCATCGACTACGAGCAGGACCCGCCGCGCCTTGCCGCCCGCCGCAATGGCGGCACGCTGGGCATCGAGGCGCTGTCGGAGGGCACGGCGGACCAGCTCTTTCTGGCTCTGCGCATCGCCGCCATCGAGGAACACGCACGGCGCGCGACGCCGCTGCCCTTCATTGCCGACGATCTGTTCGTGAGCTTCGACGAGGCGCGCACCAGCGCCGGCCTGTCGCTACTGGCCGAACTTGGTGAGCTGACGCAGGTGATCGTCTTCACCCACCACGCCCATGTGGCGGACTGCGCCACCCGTGCGCTGGGCGCGCGGGCGGCGACCATCGTGCTGGACTAACCCTCGTCGGCCGTCGGTCCGAACACCTCCTCGAACGCGGTGCGCAGCGCGATATCGGCCTCAGCCATGCCGACCGGGCGGCCGAGATCGACCAGGCTGGTGACGCCATGCCCGCTGACGCCGCACGGCACGATGCCGGCAAAATGCGCAAGGTCCGGACCGACGTTCAGCGCCACGCCGTGCAGCGTCACCCAGCGCCGCACCCTTATGCCGATCGCCGCGATCTTGTCCTCGGCCTCGCCCGGCTTGTCCGGCCGGCGCACCCAGACGCCGACACGGTCCTCGCGCCGCTCGCCGCGGACATGGAAGGCCCATAGGGCGCGGATCAGCCATTCCTCCAGCGCGGCGACGTAGCGGCGCACGTCCTGCGGTCGGCGCCGCAGGTCCAGCATCACATAAGCGACGCGCTGGCCGGGACCGTGATAGGTGAACTGGCCGCCGCGCCCGGTGTCGAACACCGGAAAGCGCGCGGGATCCAGCAGGTCCTCCCGGCGGGCGCTGGTGCCGGCGGTGTAGAGCGGTGGATGCTCCAACAGCCACACCAGCTCCCCGGCGCGCCCATCGGCAATGGCGGCGGCCCGTGCCTCCATCTCCGCCACGGCTTCGGGATAGGCAACGGGCGAATCGGCGATGCGCCACAGCACCGGCGCACTGCCCGGCAGCGCCGGCATGGTACGATTCAGCCCGTCCCTGGCCTCGCGCAGGGGAGCGGTGTGCGTATCGGCGGCGAACGCGTTCATGCCTCACACATAATGCGCGGCGCGGCTTCTGTCTGCCTGCACCCGGCACGGCTGCGGGCCTTGTGGAGGCAAAGTCGATCTGTTAGACGATGGCCGCCCTTGGATCGGACCTGTTTCGGCAGGTTCGGACGCGGCTTGCGGTCGTGGCGGAATTGGTAGACGCGCTGCCTTGAGGTGGCAGTGGGTAACACCGTGGAGGTTCGAGTCCTCTCGACCGCACCATATCTCCTGATTGATCAGCGGATCGAGCGGCGCCCTCTGGGCGCCGTTGCCGTTTCAGGAGGTCGGTTCAGCGCGCCGGGCTCAGCGCCACGTCCGCCGGCGGCACCAGATGAACGATTCGGTAGCCGCGCTCGTCCAGCGCACGCAGCAGCTCCGGCAGCATCCTGGCAGTCTGCATCTTGATGTCGTGCAGCAGCACGATGCCGCGCCGGGCCTTCTCAATACGCTCCAGCATCAGCTTGAACTGGACCTCCGGCGTCATCGGTTCCCAGTCGCTGCCCCACAGATCGGCGTCGAACACCGCGACGCCGCGGTGAGCCAGATAGTCGAGCAGGCGGGGGGAGGAACCGAAGCCGGGGAAGCGGAAAAACGGCACGCGCGGCGCGCCGGCGGCGCTGCCATAGGCTGCCGTGTCGTCGGCCGCGAAACCCTTCTCGATTTCCGCCACCGCGGCCTCAAACGGCAGATCGGCGAGCGTCATCGGGTGCGTCATCGAGTGGTGGGCCAGGGTGTGGCCCTCGGCAAGGATGCGGCGGACCAGCGCCGGATGATCGGCGGCGTTGCGGCCGACGACGAAAAAGGTGGCGTGCACGCACGCCTCGGCCAGCGCCTTCAGCACCAGCGGCGTCGTCGCCGGCAGAGGGCCGTCGTCGAAGGTGAGCACCAGTTCATGGTCGGCCAGAGGCAGTGTGTCGGCAAAATGCTTGGTGCCGACTCGCAGGCCGGCGGGCGCGACGGCGAGGGTGCGCGCGGTGCCCGGCCGGCCGACGCAGGCCGGCGATGCCGCCGTTTCGGCTCGGACGCCGTCGGTGAAGCCACACGATGCGGCGGCGAGCAGCAACAGCAGGACAGGCCGGCGCATGGGGGAATCCGGTGACGTTTCGCTTCTGCCATAGAGCACGGCATCGGCGCTGGCGAGCCCGATCGCCCTGCCCGGCAACGGCCGTGGCTTGGCGGCAACAGGGCATACAGACCGGGATACGCGATCCCGGTCCGTCGATGTCAGCGGCGTGCTTCCTCAGGCCGCACGGTCGAGCAGCGCCCGCAGCGTGTCCTGCACCGGCGAACGGTCGGCGGACAGCAGGCGCATCAGTGCCCGTTCCGCCGGACTGCTGCGGCCGTCGCGAACGATCCGGTCGGCGAGCCAGGCGGCCGGCTCGGGTGCGAGAGCAACCGGGTCGACCAGATCGGCAAGGTCGGGCTGGTAGCCCGCCGCGGCGAGCTGCTCCAGCGCACCCCGCGCACCGCCGCCGACATCGGTCGCCGCAGCGAGCGCGGCGCCGCGGGAGCCGGCACCGAGGCCGGAGGCGGCCCGCAGGTGGTGGGCGATCGCGCAGACGAACAGCGGTGCGAAGCGCGGGTCGTTGGCGCTGTCCAACGTCGCGTCGTGGATATCGAACAGCACGTCCGCTTCCGCGCGCGAAACCGGACGCCCCTCCCCGCCACCGCCGGCAGACAGCACCCGCCGCAGCACAGCCACGTCCGCGCTGTCCACGGTACGGCTGAAATGCGCGTGGCCGGCAGCGGCCATGCCCTCGCCGGTGATGATGGCGTTGCGCAGATGCGCCAGCGCGAAAGCGGCGAGCGCCGGGTCGACGGTGCGGGCACCCTCCATCAGGCGCAGCAGCAGCGGCAGGCCGCGCGCGGTCTCCATGCGACCGGTGGGCGCCAGCGCGGCGATGAGCCAGGCGGTCTTCTCGCCGTCGATCTCATGAACCGGCGCGCGGCCTTCGAGCACGTGGCTCGCTAGGGTTTCGATCAGATAGGCGGACCACTCGGGAGCGTCCGCCACGACCCATTGGTCGAATACGATCAGATCGGCGGCATCGCGAGGATCATCAATACCGCCCGCAAACATGGAACGGCTCAGATACGCAACATCCGCCGCGGCAACGGCACCGACCGAACCTCGGCCGGCGCACCGACGCGCCTGCTCACTCACTGAAGCCTCCGATGTCTGTGGTTTCTTAGGCAATTGTGAAGAGTGGAGGTTACCGAGGCGTTACCAGCAGCTAGTGCCGAACCGATTCGACCCGCGAACAGCGGGGATAAGTGCGGGGGGCGATGGCGCCGCCACACACCGGGGCCAGCGGCGCGAGATCGCGCCCCAGCCCGGTACCGCGCCGCTCAAGACGGATGATTTGGAGCCGGATTTCGCCATACGGATGCGGGCGCCTTCATCTGGCGTTCGTCGCTGTCGTGTCGGGGGCACACGCGCCAACAAACTTCGCGGCCACGCCTGACATGACGTCAAACGGCAGAAGCCAACGCTCAAATGAGGAAAGTTGGGATGGTATAGGCGCCTGACGCGGGTTCGATCGAACCGCCAATAGCCGGAACAGCCGCAGAAGCAGGCCGCCGGCCGCGCGAGAGCTCCGGCCGGCGGGGCTCTCAGTAAGCGTTGCGGTGCACGGTTACGGCGATGGTCTGCACCAGAATCTTGAGATCCTGCCAGATCGACCAGCCATTGATGTATTCGAGGTCGGCAGCGACGCGGTCTTCGATGTCGGAGCGGCAATGGGTGGCGCCGCGCAGGCCGCGCACCTGGGCGAGGCCGGTGACGCCGGGCTTCATGGCGTGCCGGCTCCAATAGTCCGGCACCAGCTCCCAGAACAGCGCGCCTTCGGCACGCGAACCGAGTGCGTGGGGGCGCGGGCCGACCAGGCTCATGTCGCCCATCACGACATTGAAGAGCTGCGGAAGCTCGTCGATGCTGGTCTTGCGCATGAGGCCGCCAAGCCGGGTGATGCGGGCATCGCTGCGGCCGGCCGAAACATTGCCGCTCATGTCCAGCATGTCGTTGCGCATAGTGCGCAGCTTGAAGCAGCGATAGGTGCGGTTGTTGCGGCCCACGCGGTCCTGCACGAAGAAGGCCGGACCCGGCGATTCCAGTTTTACCAGCACGGCGAACAGAGCGATGATCGGGCCGAAAATCGGCAGCAGCAGCAGCGTTACGCCGAGGTCGAACGCCCGCTTGACCATACGCTCGCCCAGATTCAGCGGGCCGCGCGAAATCACCAGGGTCGGCCGGCCCTGCCAGCGGGAAATCGCCAGCGGCTCGATATCGCCAAGATCGGCAAGAATTTCAGCGTCGAAACCGCTGACCCGCATGGCTTCCGCCCATTTGCGGCGCTGCTCGACATCCTCGACCGCGATCACTACGCGGTCCGCATCGCGTACGATGCCGGCCACCCGGTTGAGGAACGCCGGATCGGCCAGCGATACCTCCATGCCCGACGCTCGTACATTGACTACCGAGCGGACGGAGGTGCGCCCGGTCCGGCGCTGCGAAATTGTGCCGTCCGTAAACACCACCACGGTGGGGTCTACCGCGAAGCGCAGCAGCCGGCGGATCAGCAGCACGCCGAAGGAGCGCGCAATCGTGATCATGCCGAATGCGAAAAGGATGGTGTAGCCCGTCTCCAGCCGGGAGAAGCGGGCGCCGACCTGCAGCGCGAAGGCGGCGCACATGCCGAACGCCACCGCAATGACGAGTGCGGCGATGGTGGTGGAGAGCGAGCGGGGCAGCGAACGCAGCGTCGCCATGCGGTACGTGCCGAGCGCGATTGCCGCCAGCACATAGGTCGGCGCCAGCACGCCGATGGACTGAACCAAATTATCCGAGTCGATTGCGCCCTGGCGCAAGGTGGCGCCCAGCATACCCGCCGCGACGATGATGAGGAGATCGGCCACCATGGCCCCGGACATCAGGCCGAAGCGGATGAGGTGGCGGTAGCGGATCAGCCGGTCGCGGGTCCGCGGAAAGTAGAAAGAACGAGACCGATCAAAGGGATACTCGACAAAGGTCTTGGCCTCGCTCATAGCGGATCGACTCCGGGTTCGCGATACGAAGGGGAGCAATGGCTAAGCGCGCCCAAGCTTGTCAGCCCGATGGCGCCAGAAGGTGCCCGCCCCCTAGTGCGGTGCAATAAACCACATGTCGGCTCCGGCCACTATGTCGCCCGGGACACACTCGGGGACGAATCGTCGCGCCTGCCTCAAGACTCCGGCGCATCCACGATGGGGTCGTACTGGCTGGCATCGAAGCCCAGCACGTTCCAGCTTTGCTCCATGTGCGGCGGCAGCGGCGCGGAGACGTCGATCAGCCCGTCGCCGCGCGGGTGCGGAATCACCAGACGGCGGGCCAGCAGATGCAGCCGGTTCTGCAGTCCGCCGGGCAGCGGCCAGTTCTCGATGTCGAAGTATTTCGGATCGCCGACAATCGGGTGGCCGATATGGGCGGCATGAGCGCGCAACTGGTGGGTGCGCCCGGTCACCGGCTTCAGCGACAGCCAGGAGAGCTTCTGCGCCGCCTGGTCGACCACGGCATAATAGCTCACCGCGTGGCTCGCCTCGTCGTCGCCATGGCGGGCGACCCGCATGCGCTCCGCCGCCTCGTCCTTGGCGAGGTAGGTCGAGATACGGCCCTGGCGCGGCCGCGGCACGCCCGGCACCAGCGCCCAGTACACCTTGCGGGCCGAACGCGAGCGGAAGGTCTTGGCAAGAGTCGCGGCAGCAAGCCGGGAGCGCGCCACCAGCAGGATGCCGGAGGTGTCCTTGTCGATGCGGTGCACCAGGCGCGGCTTCTGGCCGTCCTCCGCACGCAGCGATTCCATCAGCCCGTCGACATGGCGATAGGTGCCGGATCCGCCCTGGACGGCAAGGCCGTAGGGCTTGTTCAGCACCATCACGTCGCGGTCTTCGTACAGCGTGATTGACCGCAGAAACACGGCGTCCTTGTCGTCGGCCACGGCCCGGCGCACAGCCGGCGCGGACACGCTCTCGCCGAGGGATTGCCGCGGCACGCGCGGCGGCGCCTCGCCGCGCGCAATGGCCTCCTGCGCCTCCAAATAGTCGGCGGCGGAGGGTTGCACCTTCTCTTCCAGCGGCGGCACGCGCACGCTCTGGCCGGAGGCAAGCCGCGTATTGGTCTTGGCGCGCGCGCCGTCCACCCGCACCTGCCCGGTGCGCAGCAGCTTCTGCAAATGGCCGAAGGCAAGGTCGGGATAGTGGTTCTTGAACCAGCGGTCGAGCCGCATCCCTTCTTCGTCGCGCTCGACGCCGCGTGTTTCGACAGCCATGGCTTACGGTCTCCTCGCCCCAGCCATAGCGGACACCGCGCCCGGCGTCACGCAAAGGCCCGCGCAGCCGCCAGACCGGCGAACACAGCGATGAGCGAAAGGCCGACCGAGGCGCCGACATACAGCGCCGCAAGCCCCGCCTCGCCGCGTTCCACCAGCAGCGCGAATTCCAGAGAGAAGGCCGAGAAGGTGGTGAAGCCGCCCAGCACGCCGGTGATGAGGAACAGCCGCGCCGGCATCGACCAGCCGTGGCCGGCCCGCATGGCGAGCGTGCCGGCGATGGCGCCGATCAGCAACGAACCCAGCACGTTGATGAAGAGCGTGCCGGCGGGAAAGCCGGTGCCGATAAGGCGCGGCGCCAGCATGTTCACGCCATGCCGCAGCACGCCGCCGAGGCCGGCACCGAGGAAGACCAGAAGGACGGGGGGCATGGTACTCTTCTCTCGATCAATAGGGACCGGACTACAGGGAACGCTTTTGCGCAGCGTGAAACACACCGAGGATCTCGACGTCGCCGGATGCTCGTATCCGATATGAAATCAGATACCGTGTGGCGGGAACCACCGCCGTCCGCCACCTGCCGCCAGCAGCGCGAAGTCCCGACTCCGGAAAATCCGATAACCGCTCGAATGTTCTGAGAAAACGGCGTGCCAAATCGGCAGCGCCGGCCGGGCTGCGCTCACGGACATAGCGGTCGATGGCCTGAAGATCGTCGCGGGCGCGCGGCGATAAGAGAAAGCTCACGCACCGAGGCTCCGCAAAAACGCCCGCGTTTCTTCTTCACTCAGTGCCGGGGCGTCTTCCAATATACGGCGTTCGATCTCAGCAACCTGCTCGGGCGAAAGCGCCACGGCATCGTCCGCTTCGATCAGCGCCAGAATCTCCGCCGCCATCGCGTCCTGCTCGTCGGCCGGCAGCGCCTCCAGCCGGGCGATCACGTCCTGCATCAGCCGCGTCATGGCCTTGTCCTCATGGCAAGCCTCATTCTAACGCAGAATCGGCCCACCGGGAATTTGCCTCACCTTCCCTGCCGTTCGGCCCGCAGCTTCGCCCAATAGTCCAGCCGCTTCCTGATCTCGCGCTCGAAACCGCGCTCCGGCGGATCGTAGAAAGTCTGCCGGCCGAGCTTCTCGGGGAAATAATCCTGGCCGGAGAAGGCGTCGGGCGCGTCGTGATCGTAGTCGTAGCCGGCGCCGTAACCTTCGGTCTTCATCAGCTTGGTCGGGGCGTTGAGAATGTGCTTGGGCGGCAGCAGCGAACCGCCCTCCTTCGCGGCGCGCAGCGCCTTCTTCCAGGCGACATAGACGGCGTTCGACTTCGGCGCGGTGGCGAGATAGACCGCGGCCTGCGCCAGCATCAGTTCGCCTTCCGGCGAGCCGAGAAAATCATAGGCATCCTTCGCGGCGGTAGCGACCACCAGCGCCTGCGGATCGGCATTGCCGATATCTTCGCTTGCCATGCGCACCAGCCGGCGGGCGAGAAACAGCGGGTTCTCGCCGGCGTCGATCATCCGTGCCAGCCAATACAGCGCGGCATCCGGATCCGAGCCGCGGATCGATTTGTGCAGCGCGGAGATCAGGTTGTAGTGGCCGTCCTCGCTCTTGTCGTAGATCGGCGCGCGCCGCTGCACGATGTCCTGCAGCTTGGCGGTGTCGAACGCCTCGCCCGGCCGTGCCGCGCGCCAGACCTCCTCGGCCAGCGTCAAGGCCGCGCGGCCGTCGCCGTCCGACATGCGGGCGAGGCTCAGGCGGGCCTCGGCGTCGAGCGGCAGCGCCCTGCCCTCAAGCGCCTCCGCGCGCACCAGCAGGCGCTCCAGCGCATCTTCGTCCAGCGAGCGGAACACCAGGACGCGGGCGCGCGACAGCAGTGCGGCGTTCAGCTCGAAGGACGGGTTCTCGGTGGTCGCGCCCACCAGCGTCACCGTGCCGTCCTCCATGACGGGCAGGAAGCTGTCCTGCTGCGCCTTGTTGAAGCGGTGAATCTCGTCGACGAACAGCAGCGTGCCGCGGCCGATGGCACGGCGCCCGCGCGCGGCCTCGAACACCTTCTTCAGATCGGCGACCCCGGTGAAGATGGCGGAGACCTGCTCGAAGTGAAGGTCGGTTTCGTGCGCAAGCAGGCGGGCGAGCGTGGTCTTGCCGGTTCCCGGCGGCCCCCAGAACACCAGCGAACCGAGCGAGCGGCCGGCGAGCATGCGGGTCAGCACGCCGTCCGGCCCGGTGAGATGCTCCTGGCCCACAACCTCGTCGAGCTTGGCCGGCCGCAGCCGGTCAGCCAGCGGGCGCGGCGCGGCGCGCTCAAGACCGGCGCTGGCGAACAGATCGGCCATGGATCAGCCCGGCAGCACGGCGGTGAGGGTTCGCCCGCCGCGCTGGAGCGAGATGCGCCACATCCGTGACGGCCGCCTGGTGGCGAGGTCGAGATCGGCGGTTGCCGCGATCTCCAGGCCATTTACCTCGATGATGACGTCGCCAGCCTTGAGGCCGCTCGCTTCCGCTTGCGAGCCGTCCGCCACTGCGGTGACCACGACGCCCTTTTCGGCCTCGACCATGCGCAGTTCTTCCAGCACCGCAGGCGAGACGTTCACGACGGTGGCACCCGTGAACGGCGACGGTCCCCGGATGGTGATCTCGTCGCGCGGCGTAGTCTCGGGCGCGGATTGAAGTGCGACGGTCAGCGTCAGGTTCTTGCCCTGCCGGACCACGCCGAGCTGCACCTGGCCGCCGAGCGAACGGGTGGCGAAGCGGAAGCCGAAGGCGTCTGGATCGTCGACCTCCTGGCCTTCGACCGCGACGATGAGATCGCCGGTCTTCAGCCCTGCCTTGGCGGCGGGGCTGCCGGGCGTCACGCTCTGCACCAGAGCGCCGGCCGGGCGCGCGAGGTTCAGACCGTCCGCAATGTCCGCCGTGACGGCTTGCAGCCGCGCGCCGAGCCAGGGCCGGCGCACCGTGCCGCTGCCGCTGAGCGCCGACTGCACCACCACCCGCACCATATCCGAGGGAATGGCGAAGCCGATGCCCTGCGAGCCGCCGGAACGGGAGAAGATGGCGGTGTTGATGCCCACCACCCGCCCCGCCGCATCCACCAGCGCGCCGCCGGAATTGCCGGGGTTGATCGCCGCATCGGTCTGGATGAAGAACTGGTAGTCGGAAATGCCGACCTGCGTGCGGGCCAGCGCCGAGACGATGCCCTGCGTCACCGTCTGGCCGACGCCGAACGGATTGCCGATGGCCAGCACGATGTCACCGACCTGGAGCGAATCGGAATTGCCCAGCTCGGCGGAAGCGAAACCGCCTTTGGTGCCGCGCAGCTTCAGCACGGCGAGATCGGTGCGGGGGTCGCGCAGCAGCACGTCGGCATCGTATTCGCGCTTGTCGGCCAGCGACACGCGGATCTCGTCGGCGCCTTCGATGACATGGTTGTTGGTCACCACCACGCCGGCCGCATCCACCACGACGCCGGAGCCGAGCGAGCGCTGCACCCGTTCGTTCGGTCCGCCGAAGCCCGGCCCGTTCTGTCCGCCGAAGAAGCGCCGGAAGAACGGGTCGTCGAAAAGCGGATTGGCCCGGCGCGGCGCCGTCTTGATGGCGTAGACATTGACGATGGCCGGCGCGGTGCGCGCCACCACCGGCGCAAAGGTCAGCCCGATCTCCGCGCGCGAGGTCGGCACCTTGGCCATTGGCTGCTGCGCGCCCACGGGGGCGGCGACGAGGGCACCGAGGGCGACGGCGAACAGAAGGCGTGCGGTGATCATGGGGGCAGATATAGAGGCCGCAACACGGCGGAGAAAGGGCGCCCCGGTGCGGGGAGCCCAAAAACAAACCCCGCCAGGATGGCGGGGTTTGCGGCAAGGTTCGCGGTTCTGAAAAGTTCGGGCCGTGCTCAGCGCGAATAGAACTCGACGACCAGGTTCGGCTCCATCGACACCGGATACGGCACGTCGTTGAGCTCCGGCACGCGGGCGTAGCGTGCGGTCATCTTGTTGTGGTCGACTTCCAGATAGTTCGGCACGTCGCGCTCGCCGGAGGCGACGGCTTCCAGCACCAGAATGAGCTGGCGGGAGGCTTCCTTCACCTCGACCACGTCGCCGATCTTGACCTGGTAGCTCGGAATGTTCACCCGGCGGCCATTGACCTTGATGTGGCCGTGGCTGACGAACTGGCGGGCGGCGAACACGGTGGGCACGAACTTGGCGCGATACACCACCGCGTCCAGCCGGCGCTCCAAGAGGCCGATCAGGTTGGCGCCCGTGTCGCCGCGCAAACGGGAGGCTTCCACATAAATGGCGTGGAACTGCTTTTCGCCGATGGAGGCGTAATAGCCCTTCAGCTTCTGCTTGGCGCGCAGCTGCACGCCGAAGTCCGAGAGCTTGCTCTTGCGGCGCTGGCCGTGCTGGCCGGGGCCGTATTCGCGCTTGTTGATGGGGCTCTTCGGGCGGCCCCAGATGTTTTCGCCCATACGGCGGTCAAGCTTGTGCTTGGCCGAAACGCGCTTGCTCATGCGCAGGTCCTCTTCGCATCCGTTGCGGTTTGGATCGCGCCCCCTCCTCTGCCGCCCTTTTCAGGTCAGGCGGCCGACAGGATATCTCCGAACGCGCCGGAGACAGCCGCGGGTGCGTGAAACGTCACACGGGGCCGTTTCCGACCCCGTGCGTGGAGCGGGTGCTTAGGGGGAAAGCGGCGAAAGGTCAAGCCGAACGAACCGGCGACCTACGGGATGAGCTTGAGCAATGCGGTGAGCACGCCCACCGCGACAACAAACATGCCGCCGAGTTTTATGGTCAGGCGCTGTTCCATCAGAACTAGATGGTGCTGCATTAGAGCGATGTCGTCTTTGGTAGCGGTAGGCGCCAGTTTCGGCGTGTCGAAGGGTATCGCGCTCATAGAGCAAATATAGGCAGAGACCGGGTTCTAGGCAGACCTCACCGCCCCTTCCTGAGGCTCGCCAGCACGTCGAGGCTGGCATAGCCGTCGGCGGGGGAAATGCCGGCTTTTTCCTGGAAGCCGCGCACAGCGCGCATCGTCATGTTGCCGACCCGCCCATCGGTGCCGCCGGTGTTGAAGCCGGCGGCGGTGAGGCGCTTCTGCACTTCCTGAATCTCCGCCAGTGTCAGCGCCCGCTCGCCGCCGGGGAACGGGGTCTTGAACGGCCCCTCGCCCAGCACCCGGTCGCCGAGATGGCAGACCGCGAGCGCGTAGCTCATGGACGGATTGTAGGAGCGCACCGCATAGAAATTCTGCGTCAGCAGGAAACACGGTCCCACGGTCCCGGCAGGCGCCCACAGCCGGGTGGTGGCCTTGGGATGCGTGAAGCGGCCGGAGACCGGCTTGATGCCGAGCTTCTGCCAGGCTTCCACCGTGCGCCAGGTGCGATTGTCGGCGAGCTTTTCCGGCGCTTCGCCCATCACCACCTCGAAGCCCCAGGGCAGGCCGCGCTGGTAGCGGCCGCGCACCAGCAGATAACGCGACGAGCCGGCCAACGCGTCGCCGACCTCATAGGGGGAGATGCGCCCGTCGCCGTCGAAATCGACGCCGAGATTGAGCCAGACTTCCGGCATCCATTGGGTGTGCCCCATCGCTCCGGCCCAGGAGCCGCGCATCTCGGCGGGGTCCGACCAGCCCTTCTGCACGACCAGCAAAGCGTTGAGAAACTCGGTCTCCCAATATTTGCGCCGGCGCGGCTCGCCCCAGGCCAGGGCGCCGAGCGAGGCGAACACCGGCTTCATATGGTCGGGATCGTCGACCAGTTCGCCGAAGGCACTCTCCATGCCCCACAGGCCGAGCAGCACGTCCGGCGCGACACCGTAATCGGCCTCCAGCTTCTTCAGCAGCGCCCGGTTCTTCGACGCGGCGGCATTGCCGGTGACGATGCGCCATTCCGAGACGCGCCGGTTGAGATACTGCCAGAGCTCCTCGTTGAATTCCGGCTGCGCGCTCTCTTTGGCGAACACCGTGGTGTCCGGCTTCAAGCCGCGGGTCACCCGATCATACACGGCGTCGGAGATGCCGCGGGCCTGGGCGCGGGCACGGAAATTCGCCACCCAGACCTCGAAGGATGGGCCGGCGGCCTGGACAAGAACCGGGTGCGCAGCAGCCAGCAGCGCCACCCCGCTGCCGAGCAAGGCGCGGCGGCTGAGCCCGCGCGCGGCGGCTTCGTTGATGCCTCGTTTCATTGCGTGCTCCCGCCCGTCGCGTTCTCACGCTTTGTCGAATCGCGAGAACGGCTTCGCCGTTTCTTCTTGCGCACGATCTTAAGCGAGGTCCGCGGTTCGCGGCAGTCACATGCGCTTTAACGCTGCGGAACGTTGCGCAGCGATCATGACCGCGGCAAGGCCGTGGAGCAATCGGTGGCGTCGCAATCGGCGGCGATATCGATCACCTCGCCGGCCAGCGCGGTACGCCCCACCACCCGTTCCACCAGCGCGGCATCGAGCGGGCGGCCGGTGGAGATGAGACGCACCGGCGCCTCGCAGGCGAGATCGCCGACCGGGCCCAGCAGCGAGCTGACCCGCCGGGCAATGGCCGGCGCAGGGTCGACCCAGCGCACCGGCCACGGGGCGAGCTGGGTCAGCCGGCCGAGCAACAGCGGATAATGCGTGCAGGCCAGCACCACCGTGTCGGTGCGCCGCCCATCCTGCTCCACGAAGGCGGGCGCGATCTCCGCCGCCAGTTCCGCGTCCGACACCGGCAGGCCGGCCATACACGCTTCCGCCAGCGGCGCGAGCCGCGTGCTGCCGACCAGCGTGACGCCGCAGCCCTGGGCAAAATCGCGGATCAGCGCCTGGGTATAGTCGCGCCGCACCGTGCCGGGCGTCGCCAGCACGCTGACCAGCCGGCTGACCGAATTCTCGCAGGCCGGCTTCACCGCCGGCACCGTGCCAACAAACGGCACGGCGTAGCGCGCCCGGAGCGGCGGCAGAACCAGCGTAGAGGCGGTGCTGCAGGCGATGACCACCGCGCTCGGCTCCAGCCGGGTGATGAGCACCGCCATGAGCGCCAGCACGCGCGCCACCAGGGTCGCCTCGTCCAGCCGGCCATAGGGAAAGCCGGCATCGTCCGCCGCATAGACGAAGTTCGCGTCCGGGCGCGTGCGCACCAGATCGCGAAACACCGACAGGCCGCCCATCCCCGAATCGAAGACGAGGACGGTCGGCGAATCAAGGTTAGGCAGATGAGTCGGGCTGAACGACAACCGGAGAGACCCCGAAGCGGAGAGGCCATCGATAGGCGAAGTGCGGTGCGCGGGTTCGTGACGCATGTCTTGTCCCCCATTCCCGGCGCGATTGTGACGCATCTTGGTGAACGGAAGGTTGCCGCCCCTCAGCCGCCCTCGTCCGCCTCGGGCTCGGGGCGCTGCGTGCGCCGGTCGCGGCCCTGCGCCAGCGCTGTCACCATGCCGTGCAGCGTGGCGATGTCCTGCCGGCTCAGGCCCAGCCGGTGGAAGATGTTGCGGATGTTGCGCGTGGTGGAGGGCTGCTTCTGCGGCGAACGGAAGAAGTTCGCCGCTTCCAGCTCGCGCTCCAGATGGCCGAAGAACGCCAGCAGGTCGGCCTTTTCCGCCAGCGGCCCGGTCTCGGGCGGGGCGAAGGGCAGCGTGCCCGCGGCCGCCAGCTTTGCCCATTCATAGCCGACCACGGCCACCGCGGTTCCGAGATTGAGCGAGGCGAAGGCGGGGTTGACCGGCAAGGTAAGGATGGCGTCCGCCAGCGAGACCTCCTCGGTGTAGAGGCCGGTGCGCTCGCGCCCGAACATCAGCCCGGCTTGCTGCCCGGCGGCGAGCCGCCCGGCCAGTTCCGCAGCGGCATGGTCGGCGCTCCACACGGGCTTCGCCATGCCGCGCTCGCGCGCGGTGGTGGCGATCACCAGATTGAGGTCGGCGATTGCGGAGCGCGCATCGGGGTAGACCTCCGCGGCCTCCAAGATACGGTCGGCGCCGGAGGCGAAGACATGCGCCTTGGGGTTGGGCCAGCCCTCGCGCGGATTGACGATGCGCAACCGCGACAAGCCGAAATTGCCCATGGCGCGCGCGGCGGAGCCGATGTTCTCGCCGAGCTGAGGCTCCACCAGAATGACCACCGGCCCGCCCGCCTGCCACGGCTTCGTGCTGTCCGTTCCCGCCCCCGGCATCCGCGCCCTCCCCCGATCCGGCCTCTATAGCCGCCCCGGAGAGCCTGGCGACAGATTTTCCATTCGGAATGGCCTGCGGCGCGCTTTCTCTCTCGCGCGTAGCACGGTATCACCGCCCAAGGGTGTTTACCGCGCGGAGTTCGCCGAGCTCACGCGCGATGCCGCCTTCCGCCCCGGATGAGATGCGAGGACACATAGATGGCGAAGATCAAGGTCGCGAACCCCGTTGTCGAGCTCGACGGCGACGAGATGACGCGGATCATCTGGCAGTACATCAAGGACAAACTGATCCACCCCTATCTCGATGTCCCGCTGGAATATTACGATCTGAGCGTCGAGAACCGCGACGCCACCGAGGACCAGGTGACCATCGATGCGGCCGAGGCGATCAAGCGCGTCGGCGTCGGCGTGAAGTGCGCCACCATCACGCCGGACGCCGGCCGCGTCACCGAGTTCAACCTCAAGAAGATGTGGCGCTCGCCCAACGGCACCATCCGCAACATTCTCGGCGGCGTGATCTTCCGCGAGCCGATCATCTGCAAGAACGTGCCGCGCCTGGTACCCGGCTGGACCCAGCCGATCATCGTCGGCCGCCACGCCTTCGGCGACCAGTACCGCGCCACCGACTTCAAATTCCCCGGTAAGGGCACGCTCTCGATCAAGTTCGTCGGCGAGGACGGCGCGGTTATCGAGCACGAAGTGTACAAGTCGCCCGGCTCCGGCGTCGCCATGGCGATGTACAATGTCGACGAATCCATCACCGAATTCGCTCGGGCCTCGCTGAACTATGGCCTTCTGCGCAACTATCCGGTGTATCTGTCCACCAAGGACACAATCCTGAAGCAGTATGACGGCCGCTTCAAGGAAATCTTCCAGCAGATTTACGAGGCCGAGTTCAAGGCCGAATTCGAGAAGCGCAAGATCTGGTACGAGCACCGGCTGATCGACGACATGGTGGCCTCGGCACTGAAATGGTCCGGCGGCTATGTGTGGGCCTGCAAGAACTATGATGGCGACGTGCAGTCCGACATCGTGGCGCAGGGCTTCGGCTCGCTCGGGCTGATGACCTCGGTGCTGATGACGCCGGACGGCAAGACGGTGGAAGCGGAAGCCGCGCACGGCACGGTGACGCGCCATTATCGCGAGCACCAGAAGGGCAAGGAGACCTCGACCAACTCCATCGCCTCGATCTTCGCCTGGACCCGCGGCCTCTCCCACCGCGCCAAGCTCGACGACAACCAGGCCCTGGCCGATTTCGCCGCCAAGCTTGAGAAGGTGTGCATCGACACGGTCGAGGCCGGCGACATGACCAAGGACCTGGCGCTGCTGGTGGGCGCGGAGCAGAAATGGCTCTCCACCACCGGCTTCCTCGACAAGGTCTCCGACAACCTCGCCAAGACGCTGGGCTGACAGCGCGCACGGCTTCGGCGGGCAGATCGGCATCGCCAAGCCGGAACGATTTTCCCTCGGGTCAGCGCGCAGGCGACCCGAGGGGAGCACCGGCTTCGGGTGTTAATCGCGCCAATGTCAGGCTTCCCGGCCTTGAGCGGCCGGACCATCAATCGTCCTGCGGATGTCAGATTACAGCTCTAAAACAATCACGATAGAGAACGACCTGGATCCCGATAAGGGTCGCCCTCACGCACCGTCTTTCCCCTGATCGAGTCACCTGTCGATCCGGGGTCCGCGACAGCCGAAAGCGTGGAACCTTGGCGGCGGAAACCGAGGCCGATTACGCCGCAGCTCAGGGCTCACACCATACCCTCCGGCATCTCTCCCCCCGCAATGTCCGCGCGGCGGGTCACCGCGTGCGGGCCGTCCTGCTCGTGGGCTGCCGCCCGGATGCGCCGGCCGATATCGGGATGCCGGCGTACCACTTCGGCCAGTTCGTCGCTGTTCAGCACCAGGAGCATGCAGCGCGTGCGCGCCCGCGCCGTGGCGGCGCGCTTGGCTTCATGCAGCAGCGCCATTTCGCCGAAGAACTGGCCGTCGCGCAGCACGACGGTCTCGTCCTCGAATTCCAGCTCCACCTCGCCGGATGCGATGAAGTACATCGACTTGGCCGCATCGCCCCGGCGCACCATGAGCTCGCCGGGGTGGGCGGTGTGCGCGGCCAGCACCTTGTGGATCTCGGCGATGCCGGCCGCGTCGAGATCGGCAAACAGCGGCACGCGCGCGACCATGCCCCAGGTGATGATGAAGTCGCGGCGCTTGATCAATTCGACAAAGGCGGTGGCAATGATGCCGACCGGCAGCGCCAGCATGATGATGCCGCAGACCATGGTGCCCGCGGCGATGAAGCGGCCGGCCAGCGTCGCCGGATAGACATCGCCATAGCCCACGGTGGTGATGGTGACGATGGCCCACCACATCGCCTGCGGGATCGAACCGAACTGATCGGGCTGCACCGCGCGCTCGGCCGCATACATGCCCGACGCCGCCACCAGAACCGCACCGACCAGCAGCCACAGGCAGGCCAGCAGCGCCTGCCGCTCGCTCGACAGCACCTCCAGCAGCGACTGCATGCCCGGCGAATAGCGGGCGAGCTTGATGAAACGCAGCAGGCGAAGCACCGCCAGCGTGCGCAGGTCGGTTTCCGCGGCGCCGGCCACGGCAAACGGCAGCCACGCCGCCAGATCGACCAGCGCGGCCGGGGTCATCATGTAGCGTCGCCGCGCGGACCACGCCGGCAGGCCCCGAAAGCGCGGATTTTCCGGCGCCACCCAGACCCGCAGCACATATTCGACGCCGAACACCACCAGCGACAGCAATTCGAACAGCCGGAAGGCAACGAGATCGTGCAGCAGCAGCGAAGGCACCGTCTCCATCACCGCGGCCAGAACATTGGCCATGATGAGCGCCATGAGGCACAGATTGACGACTTCCGCCGTGCGGTCGCGCGCGGCGTCGCGCTCCAGAACTTCATAGACGCGACGGCGCAGCGCCCGCATGGAGGCCACGCTCGGCCTCCAATGCGTGCTGCGGGGCTTGCGGGTGCTCATTGCGGCTCCAGGCCAAGGACTCGCGCCAAAGGTTCAGGCAAGGGCCGTGGACCTGGCCGGTCGGGCCAAGGTCAGGCCGCAGCGTCGGGCCTTCCCGCCGTGCGGCTCAGCCGGCAGCCAGGGCCTCGGCAACGGCCGCGAAGGCTTCCGTGACACGCGTGCCGTCCGGCCCGCCGGCCTGCGCCATGTCCGGACGGCCGCCGCCACCTTTGCCGCCCATGGCCAGCGCCCCGCGCCGCACCAGAGCGACGGCATCGTAGCGGCCGATCAGATCGGAGGTGACCCCGACCACCAGCACGCCCTTGCCGTCGGCCGCGGTGTTGGCGACCGCGACGACGCCGGAGCCGACCTTCTGCTTGGCCTCATCGGCGATCGGCTTCAGGTCCTTGGCATCGACGCCGGACACCGAAAGGCGCAAAAGCCGGGTGCCGTTGACCTCGACGATATCAGGCCCGCCCTCCCCGCCGCCGAAAGCGAGCCGCCGGCGCGCGTCGGACAGTTCACGCTCCAGGCGGCGCCGGTCCTCGACCAGCTGGGCGATCCGGGCCTCGACCTCGCCGATAGGCGCTTTGAGGAGATCCGCGGCGGCGTGCAGAGTGCGGCTCTGCGCCTCCAAATGGCTGCGGGCGGCATCCGCCGTCATCGCCTCAAGCCGACGCACGCCGGCCGCCACCGCGCTCTCCGAGAGAACGGTGACGAGGCCGATGTCGCCGGTGCGCGTCACATGAATGCCGCCGCACAGCTCGATCGAATAGGGCGCGCCATTGTCCGGGCCGGTGCCCATGGACACCACGCGGACCTCGTCGCCATATTTCTCGCCGAACAGCGCGCGGGCGCCCGATTCGATGGCCTCGTCCACCGCCATGAGCCGGGTCTCGACCGGCTCGTTGCGCAGAACCAGCCGGTTTGCAAGGTCCTCCACGGCGCGAAGCTCGGCGTCGTCCAGCGGCTTGGGGTGGCTGAAATCGAAGCGCAGCCGGTCCGGCGCGACGAGCGAGCCTTTTTGCGCGACATGATCGCCGAGCACCCGCCGCAGCGCCTCGTGGAGCAGATGGGTCGCCGAATGATTGGCCCGCACCGCGCCGCGCCGCGCCGCATCCACCGTCAGCACCAACGGGGCGCCCGGATGCAGCGTACCGCTCTCGACCTCGACCTCGTGGACGACAAGGTCGCCGAGCTTCTTCTGCGTGTCGAGCACACGCACCAGAACCCCGTCCTCGCCCTGCATGCGGCCGGTATCGCCGACCTGGCCGCCGGACTCGCCGTAGAACGGCGTCTGGTTGAGCACCACGAACCCGCGCGAACCGGCCGGCAGCGCGTCGACCCGCGCGCCTTCCGAAACCAGCGCGACGACGGAGCCCTCGGCGGTGTCTGTGCCGTAGCCGAGAAATTCCGAGGCGCCCACCTCCTCGCGTAGCGCATACCAAAGCGTGTCGGTCGCCGCCTCGCCGGAGCCGGACCACGACGCGCGCGCTTCGGCGCGCTGGCGCTCCATCGCCGCGCTGAAGGCCTGCGTATCGACGCCGATGCCGCGCGCGCGCAGGGCATCCTCGGTCAGATCGAGCGGAAAGCCGAACGTGTCGTAAAGCTTGAAGGCGGTATCGCCCGAGAATTTAGCGCCCGCGACCAGCCCGGCGCTCTCGGTTTCCAAAATGGCCAGGCCGCGCTCCAGCGTCTTGCGAAAACGGCGTTCCTCAAGGCGCAGCGTTTCGCTGGCCAGCGCTTCGGCGCGCACGATTTCCGGATAGGCCCGGCCCATCTCGCGCACCAGCACCGGCACCAGCCGGTGCATCAGCGGATCGCGAGCGCCGAGCAGTTCGGCATGGCGCATGGCGCGGCGCATGATGCGGCGCAGGACATAGCCGCGCCCTTCATTGGAGGGCAGCACGCCGTCCGCGACCAGAAAGGTGGCGGCGCGCAGATGGTCGGCAATGACGCGATGGCTGGCCTTTTGCGGCCCGTCCGGATCGACATTGGTGAGATCGGCGATGGCGCCGATCAGCGCCCGCATCAGATCGATCTCGTAATTGTCGTGCGTGCCCTGCAACACGGCGGAAATACGCTCGAGCCCCATGCCGGTATCGATCGAGGGCTTCGGCAAGGCGATGCGCTCGCCGGGAAGCTGCTCGAACTGCATGAAGACGAGATTCCAGATCTCGATGAAACGGTCGCCGTCCGCATCTGCCGAGCCGGGCGGGCCGCCCGGAATATGCGCGCCGTGGTCGTAGAAAATCTCCGAACAGGGTCCGCACGGCCCGGTATCGCCCATCGCCCAGAAATTGTCGGAGGTGGCGATGCGGATGATGCGGGAATCCGGCAGGCCGGCAATCTTCTTCCACAAGGCGAAGGCGTCGTCGTCTTCGTGGTAGACGGTGACCGACAGGCGATCGACCGGCAGATCGAACTCCTTGGTAATCAGATTCCAGGCAAACTCGATCGCATTCTCCTTGAAATAGTCGCCGAAGGAAAAATTGCCGAGCATCTCGAAAAACGTGTGGTGCCGCGCGGTGTAGCCGACATTGTCGAGGTCATTGTGCTTGCCGCCGGCGCGCACGCATTTCTGGGACGTCGCCGCTCGCGAATAGGGCCGCTTCTCCAGCCCGGTGAAGACGTTCTTGAACTGCACCATGCCGGCATTGGTGAACATCAAGGTCGGGTCGTTGCGCGGTACCAGCGGCGAGGATGCGACGACCTCGTGGCCGTTCCTGGCGAAATAGTCGAGGAAGGTCGACCGTATCTCGTTTACGCCGCTCATGGATAGAAGTCCGCTCTGGTCCGACGACCGCAGCGCGACGCGCGCCCGGCCCGCGCCTGCCGGCGCGCGCCCCGGTTCTAACGGCCGCCCAAAGCCTTGTCCAGAAAGCCCGGCCGGTTGCCACGGCGCCTCCCCGGACGCCGTTCCGGACCGGCCGGACAGCTCACGCCATGACCGGCGGGGGGTGCGTCACTCCTCGCTGTCGCCTTCTTCCGGGCCACCGGCGAGAATCTGCTCGGCGATCAGCCCGGCATTCTGGCGGATGGTAGCCTCGATCCGGCCGGCAATGTCCGGATTGCCGCGCAGGAAGGACTTGGCGTTTTCCCGGCCCTGGCCGAGCCGCTGGCTGTCATAGGAGAACCACGAACCCGATTTCTCCACCACGCCGGCCTTGATGCCGAGATCGATGAGTTCGCCCATCTTGGAGACGCCCTCGCCATACATGATGTCGAACTCGACCTGCTTGAAGGGCGGCGCCAGCTTGTTCTTCACCACCTTGACGCGGGTCTGATTGCCGACGACCTCCTCGCGCTCCTTGATGGCGCCGATGCGGCGAATGTCGAGCCGCACCGATGCGTAGAACTTCAAGGCATTGCCGCCGGTGGTGGTCTCGGGCGAGCCGTACATCACGCCGATCTTCATGCGGATCTGATTGATGAAGATCACCATGGTGTTGGAACGGCTGATCGAGGCGGTGAGCTTGCGCAGCGCCTGGCTCATCAGCCGGGCCTGCATGCCGGGCTGGCTGTCGCCCATCTCGCCATCCAGTTCGGCGCGCGGCGTCAGCGCCGCCACCGAATCGACCACCAGCACGTCCACAGCCCCCGAACGCACCAGCGTATCGGCGATCTCCAAGGCCTGCTCGCCGGCATCCGGCTGCGATATCAGCAGATTGTCGAGTTCGACACCGAGTTTGCGGGCATAGATCGGGTCGAGCGCATGCTCGGCATCGACAAAGGCGCAGATGCCGCCCTTCTTCTGCGCTTCGGCGATGGTGTGGAGCGCCAGCGTGGTCTTGCCGGACGATTCAGGCCCGAAAATCTCGACCACCCTGCCCCGCGGCAGGCCGCCGATGCCAAGGGCAATGTCGAGCCCGAGCGAGCCGGTCGAGACCGTCTCGACTTCGACCACCTTGTCGCCCTTGCCGAGGCGCATGATCGAGCCCTTGCCGAAATGCCGCTCGATCTGAGAGAGCGCCGCGTCGAGCGCCTTGGCCTTGTCCATGGAAGATCCTTCGACGAGTCGCAACGTCGATTGACTCATTGCTGTGCTCCGGTCCGCATGCAAGGGAATTGGTGATCCATGA
>JBGGNI010000206.1:0-8266 GCA_041287585.1 Xanthobacteraceae bacterium | reverse complement strand
ATTCCGACGCCCGTTGAAAGGAACCACCATGACGATCAAGGTCGGCGACACGCTGCCGAGCGCCACCTTCCGCATCGCCACCGCGGACGGCCCGGTGCCGAAGTCCACCGAAGAGATCTTCAAGAACAAGAAGGTCGTGCTGTTCGCCGTGCCCGGCGCCTTCACCCCGACCTGCCACAAGAACCACCTGCCGAGCTTCGTCGCCCGCGCCGAGGACATTTTCGCCAAGGGCGTCGACACCATCGCGGTGACCGCGGTCAATGATCCGTTCGTGCTGGCAGCCTGGGAAAGCGCCTCCAACACCGGCGGCAAGATCCTGTTCCTGTCCGACGGCAACGGCGATTTCGCCAAGGCGCTCGGCCTGGAGCTCGACGCCTCCGGCGCCGGCCTCGGCCTGCGCTCCAAGCGTTATTCGATGCTGGTGGAGGACGGCGTGGTTAAGGTGCTGAACATCGAACCCGCGCCCGGCAAGGCCGACGTCACCAATGCCGACGTGCTGCTGACGCAGATCTGACTCGCGGCGGACACCGCGCCGCAAACCGCATGGCCCGGCCCAAAGCCGGGCCATGCGCATATTCGGCACCGCTCAGGCGATGATGTCCGGCAGGATCTGGTCCTCGACGAAGCTGATGCGGTCCTTGAGCTGCAGCTTGCGCTTCTTGAGGCGTGCGAGCTGGAGCTGGTCCGAACCCGGCACCGATTGCAGCGCGAGAATGGCGGCGTCGAGGTCGCGATGCTCTTGCCGCAGGCGCCCCAGAAGGGTCCTGAGCTCGCGTTCCTCCTGACCCATCATGATCCGAACGCCCAACTCGACCGACTCGCCGCCACCCGTATGACCGGCATCAAGTATTGCCGGCCTTCCGGTCCGCTGCAACCGCTCCGCCCGGCTCACGGTGCAGTGCACGATGATGGTGCGGCGCAGCGCATCGTTTCGTCGACAGCGGTGCGGCTGCGTGACACACTGATGACGTCACGTCGAGACAGGGAGATATTGTCCATGTCCATGCAGGCGCATGTCGCGGAGTTGCAGCGTCGTCATCAAGCGCTCGAACGCGAACTCCGTGAGGAGATGGCCCATTCGGGCTCCAACGAAGCCAAGATAGCCGATCTCAAACGGCGAAAGCTTCATCTCAAGGACGAAATCACGCGTCTGAAATGCGCTAAAGGCATGACGGTGCACTGAACCTGTGCATTAGGCGAAGTTCACTTCGGCTTCGTCGTTTGCCATTCTAATCAGCGAAACCGACAACTGAGACCGCCGGTCCCTGTGGCCGGCGGTCTTGTCGTCAAAGGTTTCGTTCGTCCGCGGCGCCTGTCCCTTCGGGGCGGTGTCGACCGTGGACCAAAAATCATAAATCCACTGGAGGCACGCCGATGAACGCGCAACTGCCGAGCCTCTATGATGCGAGCTATGCCCGCTCGATCCAGAACCCTGAAGCGTTCTGGAAGGAAGCCGCGCGTGCCATCGACTGGATCGCCGAGCCGCGCACGGTGTTCGACCCGACGCTCGGCGTCTATGGCCGCTGGTTCGTCGGCGGCATCGCCAATACCTGCCACAATGCGGTGGACCGCCATGTCAGCGCCGGGCGCGGGCCGCAGCCGGCGCTTTATTATGACAGCCCGCTGACCGGCACCAAACGCACCGTCACCTACTCCGAACTGCTGGCCGAAGTGCGCACGCTCGGCGCCATGCTGCGCGATCTCGGCGTCGAAAAGGGCGACCGCGTCATCATCTACATGCCGATGGTGCCGGAGGCGGTGTTCGCCATGCTGGCCTGCGCCCGGATCGGCGCCGTGCATTCGGTGGTGTTCGGCGGCTTCGCCGCGGCTGAACTCGCCACCCGCATCGACGATGCCAAGCCAAAAATTGTGCTGTCCGCCTCGTGCGGCGTCGAGCCGAGCCGGATGGTGCCCTACAAGCCGCTGCTCGATCTGGCGCTCGGCATGTCGGCGCACCAGCCCGATGCCTGCGTCATACTCCAGCGCCCGCAGATCGAGGCCGCGCTCCGGCCGGGCCGCGACCATGACTGGGCCAGCCTGCGCTCCAAGGCGGCGGCGCGCGGCCGCGGTGTCGATTGCGCACCGGTGGGGGCCACCGAGCCGCTCTACATCCTCTACACCTCCGGCACCACCGGCAAGCCGAAGGGGGTGATGCGCGACACCGGCGGCCACATGGTGGCGCTGCGCTGGAGCCTGGAGGCGATCTACGGCGTCAAGCCCGGCGAGGTGTTTTGGTCGGCCTCCGACATCGGCTGGGTGGTCGGCCATTCCTACATCGTCTACGCGCCGCTGCTCGCCGGCTGCACCACCGTACTGTACGAGGGCAAGCCGGTCGGCACGCCGGATGCTGGCGCCTTCTGGCGGGTGATCGAGGAGTACCGCGTCGCCAGCCTGTTCACCGCCCCGACCGCGCTGCGCGCCATCAGGAAGGAAGACCCGGACGGGCTGCTGATGAAGCGCTACAGCCGGGCGAGCCTGCGCAGCCTGTTCCTCGCCGGCGAGCGCGCCGACCCGGACACGGTACGCTGGGCGCAGCAGAAGCTCGGCGTGCCGGTGATCGACAATTGGTGGCAGACCGAGACCGGCTGGGCCATCGCCGCCAACCCGCTCGGCCTCGGCGCGCTGCCGGTGAAGGTGGGTTCGCCCACCGTGCCGATGCCCGGCTACCAGGTGGACATCGTCGACGAAGCTGGCCAGCCGGTGGGCACCAACCGCATGGGCTCCATCGTCATCAAGCTGCCGCTGCCGCCCGGCTGCCTGCCGACGCTTTGGCAGCAGAAGGACCGCTTCATCGAGAGCTACCTCACCGACTTCCCCGGCTACTACAAGACCGCCGATGCCGGATTCAAGGACGAGGACGGCTATCTGTTCATCATGGGGCGCACCGACGACATCATCAATGTCGCGGGCCATCGCCTGTCCACCGGCGGCATGGAGGAGGTGCTGGCCTCCCACCCCGACGTCGCCGAATGCGCGGTGATCGGCGTGCACGACGAATTGAAGGGCGAGGTGCCCTGCGGTTTCGTGGTGCTGAAATCCGGCGTCACCCGCACGCCGACCGAAATCGAAAGCGAAATCATCGCGCTGGTGCGCGAGCGCATCGGCCCGGTGGCGGCCTTCAAGCTCGCCATCACCGTGCCGCGCCTGCCGAAAACCCGCTCCGGCAAGATTTTGCGCGGCACCATGAAGCGCATCGCCGACCGCCAGCCCTGGACTATGCCGGCCACCATCGACGATCCCGACGCACTCGACGAAATCACCGTGGCGCTCAAAGAGCGCGGCATGGCGGCTTAGGCAACCGCTTACCCCAACCCGTCATTCCCCGGCTTGTCCGGGGAATCCATCGCAGGGGCCTGATGCCACCTAAATCCGTGGATGGCCCGGACAAGCCGGGCCATGACGTCCGATGATGGTCGAAACCTCCCGTCGCGCCGCCGCTACTCGCCCTTCTTCGAACCGCCGAGCTTGGCGAACACGGTGTCGAGGTCCAGCGCATCTTCCTTCGGCCGGCGGCCGTGCGGCGAGAACGGCTCGGCCGGCTCGGGCGCCGCTGTGGTGATTTCGGCCGGCAGCAGCGTTGCGCCGCGCTCGCCGGCCGGCGGGGCCGGGCGGTCCTTGGAGGAACGCTGCACCTCGATGTCGAGATCGATCTGCGAGCACAGCCCCAGCGTCACCGGGTCCATCGGCGTCAGATTGGTGGCGTTCCAGTGGGTCCGCTCCTTGATCGCCTCGATGGTGGTCTTGGTGGTGCCCACCAGCCGCATGATCTGGCTGTCCTTGAGCTCGGCATGGTTGCGCAGCAGCCACAGAATGGCATTGGGCCGGTCCTGCCGCTTCGACACCGGGGTATAGCGCGGGCCGCGCTTGCGCTTGGCTTCCGGCAGCCGAACCTTGGATTCCAGCAGCCGCAGCCGCAAATCGGCATTGGCTTCGGCACGGCTGATCTGCTCGCGCGAGAGCTGGCCGCTGGTCATCGGGTCGAGGCCCTTGATGCCCTGCGCCACTTCGCCGTCGGCGATGCCCTTCACCTCAAGCGCGTGGAGCTTGCAGAAATCGGCGATCTGCTCGAAAGTCAGCGCCGTGTTTTCCACCAGCCACACGGCGGTTGCTTTCGGCATAAGGGGTGCGAGCGACATGGCGCGTCTCCGTTCGGCGTAAATCGTTCGGTCGTGCTCGCAGCCGCTCTCACGCTCCGGCCACCCTTTGGGGCGGAGCCGCGGGCAGTCTCGCGATGACCGGGATCGCGGGAATATAAGCGCGCCCCGCCGGTTTCGCAATTGAGAACACGCCGCCCGGTGCGCCCTCGCTTGACATGCCGCATTGCACCTCGCATCACGCTCCGGCGAGTGCCGCCACGGACCTTCGGAATGAACGCTGCCGAGAAACCTGCCCTTCGCGTGCTGCTCTGCGCCCCGCGCGGCTTCTGCGCCGGCGTGGTGCGGGCCATCGATGCGGTGGAGAAGGCGCTCGAACTCTACGGGCCGCCGGTCTATGTGCGCCACGAGATCGTGCACAACAAATATGTGGTCGAGGGCCTCAAGGCCAAGGGCGCGATCTTCGTCGAAGAACTGGACGAGGTGCCCGACACCGGCGCACCGGTGATCTTTTCCGCCCACGGCGTCGCCCGCTCGGTTCCGCAGGCGGCGGCAACGCGCCGGCTGTTCGCTATCGACGCCACCTGCCCGCTGGTCACCAAGGTCCACCGCGAGGCGCAGCTTCACCATAAGCGCGGCCGCCAGGTGGTGCTGATCGGCCATGCCGGCCACCCGGAGGTGATCGGCACCATGGGCCAGTTGCCGCCCGGCGCGGTGGCGCTGGTGGAGACCGCGGCACAGGCGCGCGCCTTCGCGCCGCGCGATGCCGGAAACCTGGCCTACACCACGCAGACCACGCTGTCGGTGGACGACACTGCCGAGATCGTCGCCATCCTGAAGGCACGCTTCCCTTCCATGGTCGGCCCGCACAAGGAAGACATTTGCTACGCCACCACCAACCGCCAGGAAGCGGTGAAGCGGGTGGCGCCGCAGGTCGAGGCGATGATCGTGGTCGGCGCGCCCAACAGCTCGAACTCGCAGCGCCTGCGCGAAGTCGCCGAGCGCGAGGGCTGCCGGCTCGCCGTGCTGCTGCAGCGCGCCACCGATATCGACTGGGCGGCCTTCGGTACGGTGCGTTCGCTCGCCATCACCGCCGGCGCCTCGGCGCCTGAGGTGCTGGTGGAGGAGATCATCGACGCCTTCGCCGAGCGCTTCACCGTGGCCGTCGAGACGGTGCACACCGCCTATGAGGACGTGTTCTTCCCGCTGCCGCGGCAGCTTCGGCCCGACGCTGCCGAATAGCGCTCCATGGCCGTTTACACCGATGTTTCGCCCGAAGAGCTGGAAACGTTCCTCAGCACCTATGCGCTCGGCCGGCTGCGCGCCTTCAAGGGCATCGCCGAAGGCGTGGAAAACTCCAATTTTCTGCTGCAGACCGAAGCCGGCAGTTTCATCCTCACCCTTTATGAAAAGCGTGTGAACCCGGACGACCTGCCCTTCTTCATCGGGTTGATGGAACACCTCGCCGGCCGCGGCATCGCCTGCCCGCAGCCGGTCGCCAATCGGCAGGGCTCGGCGCTCGGCCGGCTCGCCGGGCGGCCCGCCGCCATCGCTACCTTTCTCATCGGCACCTCGGTGCGTCGGCCGCGCGTGCCGCATTGCGCCGCTTTGGGCGCCGCGCTCGCCGAACTGCACCTTGCCGGGCAGGGTTTCGCGCTGCACCGGGCCAATGCGCTGTCGGTTCCCGGCTGGCGGCCGCTGGTGGACGCTGCCGGCACGCGGGCCGACGAAGTCGCCCCGGATCTGCGCGCGCTGGTGAGCCAGGAACTGGAGCATCTGGAAGCGCGCTGGCCCACCGATCTGCCGGCCGGGGTCATCCATGCCGACCTGTTCCCGGACAATGTGTTCTTCCTCGACGACCGGCTGTCCGGCGTCATCGACTTCTATTTCGCCTGCAACGACCTGTTCGCCTATGACGTCGCCATCGCCCTCAATGCCTGGTGCTTCGAGCTGGACGGGGCGTTCAACATCACCAAGGGCCGGGCCCTGCTGGCCGCCTATGCGGCGCGCCGCCCGTTGCAGCCCGCGGAGATTGCGGCCCTGCCGCTGCTGGCGCGCGGGGCGGCGCTGCGCTTCCTGCTCACCCGGCTGGTGGACTGGCTGAACGTGCCGCCGGGCGCGCTGGTTCGCCCGCACGACCCGCTGGAATATCTGCAGAAACTGCGTTTCCACCGCGCCGCGGAGAGCGCACGCGACTACGGCATCCCATCATGAGTGACGAACAAGACAGCGGCGCCGGGCGCGGCGTTGAAATCTGGACCGACGGCGCCTGCTCCGGCAATCCCGGCCCCGGCGGCTGGGGGGCGATCTTGCGCTATGGCGGCCAGGAGAAAGACATTTGCGGCGGCGATTCGCCCACCACCAACAACCGCATGGAACTGATGGCGGCGATTTCCGCGCTGGAGACCCTGAAGCGCCCGTGCCGAGTGGACCTGCACACCGACAGCGAATATCTGCGCAACGGCATCACCAAATGGCTGGCCGGCTGGAAGCGCAATGGCTGGCGCACCGCCGACAAGAAGCCAGTGAAGAACATCGATTTGTGGGAACGCCTGGAAGCCGCGCTCGGCCGCCACGAGATTCGCTGGCACTGGGTCAAGGGCCACGCCGGCGACACGATGAACGAGCGCGCCGACGCGCTGGCGCGCGAAGGCATGGCGCCGTTCAAACCCAGCCGCCGCGCCGTCGTGTGACGCCGCCGCATTGACAAGGCCCCCTGCCCTCCGCTATCAGCCGGCCTCCCATTCAAGCTGGCGGATCGAGGCGTGGCCTCATGCGCAGGTGGTCCGGTAGGTACGTGTCATGAAGATTCGCAACTCGCTCAAGTCGCTGCTCGGTCGCCACCGCGACAACCGTCTGGTGCGCCGCAAGGGCCGCGTCTACATCATCAACAAGACCCAGAAGCGCTTCAAGGCGCGCCAGGGCTGAGCCCCGGCGACCGCGCGCCGCGGGTCACAAACCCGTAGGTCGGATTGACGAGGGCGCCGTGGCTCCTAAACTGGGGCCATGCGCGCCCTTTTTATTGCCCTGGCTCTGACGCTCGCCCCCCTTCATGCTGCCGTCCAGGCCCAGGACGCGGCTCCCAAGGGCGATGCCTTACCGTCCCCCCCCTTGCCGCCTGCCGCCAAGCGGCCGGCGGAAAAGCCTGCGGACGCGGCCGCCCCCGCTGCCAAGCCGAACGAAACGGCCAAGGCCGAGCCCGACCGCGGCAAGCGGCTCGACGCGCTGTTCGCGGCATTGAAGGCCGCGCCCACCGCGGAATCGGCCAAGGCGATCTCGCAGCGCATCGAGGTGTCCTGGTCGCCCTCGGACAGCGATACCGCCGACCTGCTGATGACCCGCGCCTCCGCCGCCATGGAGGCCAAGCAGTTCGATCTCGCGGTGGAACTACTCGACGGCGTGCTCGCGGTGACCCCCGACCATCTCGACGCCTGGAACAAGCGGGCGACGGTGTTCTATCTCCAGGACGATTTCGCCGATTCGCTCAGTGATCTGCGCCAGGTGGTGGCTCGGGAGCCGCGCCACTATGGCGCCTGGGCTGGCATCGCGCTGATCTGCAAGGAAATTGGCGACGAGAAGCACGCTCTGGAAGCCGCCCGCCGGGCGCTCGCCATCTACCCGCTGCTGGAACAGATCAGCGAGATGGAAAAGACCCTGACCATCTCCGTCGAAGGCCGGCCGATCTGACGCCGCTCAGAGCCGCTCATAGTCGATATAGCTGACGGCGAACTCGTCCTTCTCGCCCTGCATCGGTTCGTCGCGCGCAACTTCGCGCCATACCGACCAGTCGACGGCGGGAAACAGCACATCGCCCTCCGGCCGACCATGCACCCGCGTCAGGCGCAGCCTTGCCGCGCGTCGCAGCGTCTGCGCGTAAAGCTCGGCCCCGCCGACCACGGCAATCTCCCCGGCGCCCAGCTCGTCGCCGGCACTCTCGGCCTCAGTGATCGCCGCATCCAGCGAGGTCGCCGCTCGCACGCCCTCGGGCGGGCGGAATCCGGCGTCGCGCGTCACCACAACGATGATCCGGCCCGGCAGTGGGCGCGGTAACGAGGCGAAGGTGCGCCGGCCCATCAGCAGCGGCTTGCCCATGGTGATGGCGCGAAAACGGCGCAGGTCGCTGGAAATGCGCCAGGGCAGCCCCTCGCCGCGGCCGATGACGTCGTTCGCGG